>JBIIZY010000265.1:0-2558 GCA_044346035.1 Rhodoferax sp.
CAACTGCAATTGACACGGCGGGCCATTCACCCAGCGCCCGTGTGAACAGCTTGCCCTTGATTCGTGTCTCGAACTGCCAATGCTTGCCCCCGGCCTTGGTCACTCGCAGGCGCAACCCCTTTTTGTCGGCGTCACGCAACAGCACGAAGGGCAGGCCATCAGGGCAGGCGGCACGCTCCAAAAGCCCAGCAGTCAGGTCATGGGGGGCGGCGTAGTCAATCGCTGCGGTTTTGCTTGGACGTGCCACTGTCAAACCCCCTTTTCGTTATTACAGACTGTTTACAGACTGGGATGCTCAATTTTGTCGAATAGTAATCAACGGGCTAACTGTTCACCTGTCCAGTGCTTCACTTGTAAGCTGTTGATTTATATTGATTCTACTATGGGCATCAACACACCGAAATCATATTTTCCCTTCATTCGTAATGAGAAGGTCGGGTGTTCGATTCATCTCTCCGGCACCATTTTTTCCCAATGAAATCAAGGACGTTTCGTTCTTGGCATTTCTGACGCATGTTTGATTTCGTGCTTACGTGGCCACCATGTAGCCAAATGCGTCGAACTTCCCCGCCCTGCCCCGTCGGCACAACAGCCCCAGGTATCCACCTGGGGACCAAAACGGTGGAGCACTTTCCCGGCCTACGACACTCGCTGTGTTGACGTCTCGGGCCCACCAGGTGGGACGGTGTTGATGCGGGGCTCGGTGACACCGGCCTTGCCCAGGTGCTGCGCCGACGTGACGCCCATCGACACATAGATACTGGTCAGACCGTCCACGCCCAGAGGTGCGGGCGTGACCCATGCCTGCGGCACATACAGCAATCCGCCACCCACCGGCACGGGCGAAGTGGGCACCATCACACCCAGATACGGCTCACCGCAGACGAGAACGGGTTCGGGCGTTGAGAGCAAACCCAATACCGCGACTTGTCCTGGGCCGCCGAAGCGTAGCCAAACCGGGCGCATCGAAGCCAGGCCATCCTTGTCCCGCTGCGAAAGCAAGTCCACCATTTTGCGCACGATGTCGTACACATGACGCACCAGTGGAATGCGCTTCATGATGCCATCCGTCGTGCGGTGCAGCACCACGCGAAGCCGGGTTTGCACCAAAAGCCCCAGCATAAAAATGCACAGCATCAGGGCGCCAACGCCAATCAGGTAACCCGCCACCTCCGAGCCATGCCCCAGGCCTGCGCGCGCCAGCCAGCCACCCACCAAGCTGCTAGGCCCTACCCAGTCGTACAGCAGGCGCACACCGGCCACAAAAATGAACACCGTCGCCGCCACTGGCAGGGCGGTGAGCAAGCCGGTCAAAAAAATTCGCGACAGATGGCGTGCTGTGGCGCGCATGGTGTGATGAATATGGCTCGGTTATGGGTACTGGCAAAAATTGTAAGTGCAGGGCGGAATTGGCCGTTCGGCGGGCGCGGGCGCACCTGACAACGCAGGGCCGTGTACTGACCTTCGTCGGCGATTGCGGACTTTCACGCAGTGAAGCGAAGCAAAAGGTTTGGGCTAGCAGCGCATCACGGCATGCAAAGACCCGATCGGCCTGTGGCGGGTGCAGCTCAAAGAGCGCGTCGGATGGCAAAAGGCCGTGGTCGCCTTGGCCAACAAGAACGCGCGTATCTTGTGGTGTGTGATGACGCCAGGGGATCGGATGGATCCAAACCATGTGCCCAAACGGTCTGCGGCTTACCAAGAGGTGGCCCAAGCATGAAACACACCAGCAATTTGTGACGGGCGTGCGCACAAGGAGATACTGACAGGTCAGACCGGCGGCAGGTGAACTCGATAACCCTTCTGCGACATCAATGTCACGCCGAGCGAATGGAGCCCGGGCATCGGCTGATCTTCAAGGCTGTAGGCAAGGCTCAAGAAAGAAAACCATCATCAAAACTACTTGACGAAACAGGAAGTCCCACTAGAGGGGTTAGGCGTCGCTGTGATTAACGCTTGCTACATATAGGAAGGACATGAGGAGGGATGGCAGATATGACTCGCCTTCTTCAAATGCACCTCCGTGCATCCAAGCATTGCGCCGCGAAGACATTCGCTGAAACAGTGATCGACTCTCCGTAGCTCCTAGAAACTCAGGACTGGCCAATGCCTTGTCGAACATGTCTAGGCCAGCGCGGAAGTCAGCGCTTAATCGTGACCGCAATACCAGCATCCTGTCACCAAACATCGCAAGTCTCCTTCCCGTCTTGCTTGTCCTCGGCTTGCCAGACGGGTCGACTAGACCGACGCTTTCGTCGATGTCCACGCGCAACCGACCATCATCGTCCCACGCTCCGGTCCAAAGCTGTGCCACCTGTTCAAGTAGCGGGAATCCAATCAAGGTCGCGAGCATCGAGCCAGCGTTTACGTCGACATCAGGCCCGAGGGACCCGTTAGCCACATGACGTTGAACAAGGAGTGAATTCATCATCTGAAGTTGGACTTGACCCGTTTCCACGGACGCTATGAGCTTCTTCATTGAAGCTCGTGGATTATCTGATGTTCAACGGTATTGATTTTTTCCTGATGTTTCCTCTCGAAGTTGTTGGGTGACAGGT
>JBIIZY010000266.1:0-2556 GCA_044346035.1 Rhodoferax sp.
TTCACGTTGGTCTCAACAACTATGCTGCCGGCCGGGCCGGTGATCCACCGGCCGTGTCGCTCAGCGCGCGGCTCAAGGAACTCAAGCTTCCGCAGGGGCGCCTGAAAACTGGCACCCCGCCCCGCCTGGATGGCCGCACCATCGACTATTCGAAGTGCCTTGAGCAGCCCGGCGACGGAGTGGTTGCTTCCACCGCTGCGCGGCAAGAGGGCGCTGTGACCGATGCGCCGCTGGGGCCCATTCCGGTGTTCAGTTTCATGGGCAAAGTGGACATGCACCCGCGGCAGGTACCGTGCTGGATCACCCACACCAACGCCCGCACCCATGACATCATCCGCAGCGGTTTTGACCGCAGCCCCATGTTCATGGGCAAGATTGAGGGCGTGGGGCCACGCTACTGCCCCAGCGTGGAAGACAAAGTCAACCGATTCGCCGACAAGGACAGCCACCAGATTTTTCTGGAACCTGAGGGCCTCACTACCCACGAGGTGTATCCCAACGGCATCAGCACCAGTTTGCCGTTTGACGTGCAGTACGCGTTGGTGCGCAGCATGTCGGGGCTGGAGAACGCGCACATCGTGCGACCGGGCTACGCCATTGAGTACGACTATTTTGATCCCCGCGCACTTAAAAGCAGCTTTGAGACACGCCAGATCCGCGGCCTGTTTTTTGCCGGGCAGATCAACGGCACCACCGGCTACGAAGAGGCGGCCGCACAGGGCCTTTTTGCCGGCATCAATGCCGCGCTGCAGGCTGATGCCAAGACCGCGTGGGCACAAGACACTTGGTTGCCCGGACGCGACGAAGCCTATTTGGGCGTGTTGGTGGACGACCTGATTACCAAGGGCGTCACCGAGCCGTACCGCATGTTTACCAGCCGCGCCGAGTTTCGCTTGCAGCTGCGCGAAGACAACGCGGACACCCGCCTGACCGAAACCGGCCGCAAACTCGGTCTGGTGGACGACGCCCGCTGGGATGCGTTTTGCCGCAAGCGGGACGCTGTTTCACGTGAAACAGAGCGTTTGCGCAGCATCTGGGTGAACCCGCGCAATCTACCCGCATCGGAGTCCGAGCGCGTCTTGGGCAAGGCCATTGAGCACGAGTACAACCTGGCCGACTTGCTGCGCCGCCCCGATGTTCGCTACGCCGGACTGATGGGCCTGGACGGCGGCAGGTACGCCAACCCGAACTTGCCGTTGTCTGATCGCCCGCAAGTTGGATGTGCGGCTGATGCGGCTGTGGATGCGCCTGCCCGCGACGCCTGCCAAACACAGGACGCCGCCATGTTCGTGGCGTCTGTGGTCGAACAGGTGGAGATTAATGCCAAGTACGCCGGTTACATCGACCGGCAGAAAGACGAGGTGCAGCGTTGTGCGCATTACGAAAACCTGCGCTTGCCCCCCGACCTCGACTACATGCAGGTGTCGGCGCTGAGCGTGGAGGCCCGCCAGCGGCTGAACACCTACCGGCCCGACACGTTGGGCCAGGCGTCGCGGCTGTCTGGCATCACCCCGGCCACCATCTCGCTGCTTCTGGTTCATCTCAAAAAAGGTGGCGCGCGGGCTTTTTTTGATCAAACCATGCATGCAACGGATGATGTTGGTATGGCCGCCGCCGCGCCCACAGCTGATACAGCCCAATCCTGATGCACCCGTTCGAGGCGCCCTTGCGCGCTGGCTTGACCGCGCTGCAGCTTGCGCTGTCGAACCAGCAAATCGCCCAACTGTTGGCGTACCAAGACCTGATCCAAAAATGGACCAAGGTGTACAACCTCACCGCCGTACGCGACCCTGCGGAGATGCTCACACACCACTTGCTGGACAGCTTGGCTGCGGCCGCACCCCTGGTACGCGAGTTGGCCGCCTTGGGCCGGGCGGGTGGTGTGGCTCCCGCGAGGCGATTGCTTGATGTGGGCTCGGGAGCGGGCTTGCCCGGTGTGGTGTTTGCTATCTGTGTGCCCGACCTGGAAGTGCATTGCGTTGACTCGGTTGCCAAAAAGGCGGCATTTATCCAGCAGGTGGCGGCGAGCTTGAACCTGGGAACACTCAAAGGCTTGCATGCGCGCGTAGAGAGCTTGACTGCACCGTACGGCATTGTCAGCTCACGCGCTTTTGCCTCTTTGCCGGACTTTGTGCGCTGGTCGTCGTCGGCCCTGGCTGAGGGCGGGGTGTGGATGGCGCTCAAGGGCAAATACCCAATGTCCGAGGTCGCCGCGTTGCCAGAGGGTGTTGCAATGTTTCACGTGGAACCACTGCAGGTTCCTGGTTTGGAAGCCGACCGCTGTATTGTTTGGATGCGGCGCACGCCCGCCTGAATTCGCCTTACGCTGCCCGCGAGCTGGCGTAAACTCTGCGCTCCCCCACGGAAGGCCCCCCATGCTAGGCGTCACCGATTACGGCACGTTCGTTGTCACCATCCTTGTTTTTCTGCTCATTCCAGGTCCTGGTAACTTGGCTTTGGTGACGTCGACCAGCAAGGGCCGCATCGCAGGCGGCTTGGCTGCGACCCTGGGTGTCATTGTTGGCGACCAAATTTTGATGTGGTCGGCGGTGGCAG
>JBIIZY010000267.1:0-2545 GCA_044346035.1 Rhodoferax sp.
CTACCTGCGCGACCCCGCCGACCGGGATGACTGGCGCTTTGCGCCCTTGGATGGCGTGCGCCCGGACGGGCAGGCGGTGGACTTCAGCGGTGTGGCTCCGGCGTGGATCGGTTTGGCAGAGTGCGATCCCTTGGTCGATGAGGGCCTTGCCTACGCAGATGTGCTGCGCATGGCGGGTGTCGTTGTAGATCTGGAAATCTACCGTGGCGTGGTGCACGAGTTCATCAAAATGGGACGGGCTTTGCCCCAGGCAGCACAGGCCCACGCCGATGCCGCCCGCGCGCTGCGGCGTGCCTTAGGCTCAGAAGCCCAATGAGGCCAGCAAGTCGTCCACGTCGTCCTGCTTGAGCGCGTTGTCTGCGGTTTGGGGGCCTTGCAGAACGTGCGTGTCCACGGTGGCCGGGGTGTCAGAGGTCGGCTCTTGTTCTTTGGTGGGGGCGCTTTCGACCAGCAGCTGCACCAATTGCAGCTCGGTCTTGGTGATGATGTCGATCACCTTCTTGATCACTTGCCCAGACAGGTCTTGAAAGTCTTGCGCCATCATGATGTCGCTGAGCACCGTGCCCTGGTCGCTGGCGAATTTGGCGGTGTTCTGGGCAAACTTGCTGCACGTGACCATCAGACCACGGGCTTGTTCGACGGTCATGTCCTCGGACTGCGCCAGCCGCAGCAGCGATTGCGCAAGTTCTTCCCCCCGGCGACTCAAATCGTTGCACTCCGGTTTGGCAACTTCAACCAGCCCCAGCACTTTGTTGGCTGCGTCCTCTGTCATCTTTCCCACGTAGGCCAGGCGGTCGCGTGTGTTGGGAATTTCGCGAACGATCTCGTTGAGCTGGTTACCACCCAAGGCAGTGAGGGCCTCGTGCATCTCCCGCGTGATCGAGCCCAACCGCGCAAAGGCCTCTTCTTTGCTGAGTGATGTAGACATCGTTTAATTACCCCGTTGTAGTCGCGCTGTGGTGCCACACAGTTTACACACCGCAGTCACACATCTTCGAGCAGCGGGTAGGGCAGGGGCAGGCACTCCAGCCGGGGGCCGGCCGCGTCCCGGGCATGCAGCGTTTGCTTGGGTGCGGCATCCAACTGCATCGACACAATCGCGTCAAAACCACCGTGCGGTGCGGCTGCGGCCTGCACCACCATGCCCACCGGTTGCTCCGGGTCGGTCGCATCAACCACCGGGTCTGCCGCAGCCACGGGGTGGGAGAAATGCGCCAAAAACGCCCTGCGTTTGAGCGTGCCGCGAAACTGGCTGCGCGCCACCACCTCCTGACCGGGGTAGCAGCCCTTCTTGAAATTCACCCCACCTACCGATTCGTAGTTGAGCATTTGCGGCACGAACGCCTCAGACACAGCCGCGCCCACCATTGCCACGGCACTGCGCACTTCCGCCCAGGCCCACAGTGCGGGTGGCAGCACCGGACCGGCAGGCACGGGTGCCTGCACGGGGCGCAGTTCTATTTGTCGGGAAACACCATCTGCAGGCGGCAGCTGTATGGCAGTTCCACCGTCGGTGTGCTGCACGCCCCAGACAGAACGCACTGGCGCGCCGACCGCGTCGGTGCCGATGCGGCCGTACAGGGCCAGCTCAGGTGTGGCGTCAGTGATGCGCACCTTGGCGCGCAAAACAAACATCGACAGGCGTTTGATGGTGGCTGCCAGCATGTCTTGGCTGCAAATGAGCAAGACCTCGTTGGCGTTGGGCTTAATGCCCAGCATGCTCACCACCATGCGGCCCTTGGCCGTGCACAGGGCGGCAAGTCGCGCTTGGTCGGGCCCCAACAGGGAGAAGTCATGGGTCAGCTGGCCGTGGATGAACCGCGCTGCGTCCTCGCCCTGGAGCCGAATGACGCCGAGGTGCGCAAGCGCTGCGATGCCGTTGAATGGGGTGGGTGCTGTGTTCATACGGTCCATTATCATTGCCTGCATGCACTCGTTTGGAACCTAGGGCTGTGCGCCGCCTCTCCGTTTTGTTAGCCGCCACCCTGCTCGCAAGCGCTGCGCTGGCGCTGTGGTGGGTGCATGCGCCCATTGGCGTCTCGGGCGACGCGGTCGAACTGTCGGTAGAGCCCGGTAGCAGCGCCCAGGATGTGGCCCATGCGGTGGCCAGCCAGACCAGCGCGCCGGCACCGCTGTTGTACTGGTGGTTTCGTCTCTCAGGCCAGTCCAGAAACATCAAGGCCGGCAACTACGAGTTGGGCACTGGCACCACGCCGCGTTCACTGTTGCAAAAGCTGGTGCGCGGTGAGCAGTCGCTGCGCAGCGTGACCTTGCTGGAGGGTTGGACATTTGCCCAGATGCGGCAGGCGCTGCGCAAAGCCGACAGCCTGCAACAAGTGACTGCGGACCTGGGTGCCGAGGCCCTGATGGAGCGCATAGGCAAACCCGGCGTTCCCGCTGAGGGCCGATTCTTCCCCGACACCTACACCTACTCCAAAGGTGCCACCGACCTGTCCGTGCTGCTGCGCGCCAGCCATGCCATGGAGAAAAAACTGGGCCAGGCCTGGGCCCAGCGCCACCCCGGCATTGCCGTAAGCAGCCCGGA
>JBIIZY010000268.1:0-2526 GCA_044346035.1 Rhodoferax sp.
GTTTTGCACCGCCGGTTTGCCCAGGTAGTGGTCGATGCGAAAGACCTGCTTTTCCTCAAAAAACCGGCGCACCGTGTGGTTGATGGCACGGTTGGAGGCTAAGTCGTTGCCCAAGGGCTTTTCCAGTACCACGCCGGTTTGCGGCGTGTTGAGCCCGGCGGCTGCCAACTGCTCGCAAACGGTGGTGAAGAGGCTGGGTGCGGTGGCAACGTACATCACCACGGTGTCGGCATTGCGGGCACGCAGCGATGCGGCCAAAGTGGCGTAGTCGTCGGGTTTGGAGAGGTCCATGCGGACAAACTCCAGAATGTCGGCGAACCGTGCGAATTCTTCGGCGCTGGGCCGCTTGGCCAGTTCGACTTTCTCGAAACGCGAGCGGATCAGTTCGCGGTACTGGTCGTGGCTGAGCGGGTCGCGGCCCACGCCAATAATGCGGCCCCCCGCGGGCAAGGTGCCGTGGCGAAAGGCTTGGAACAACGCCGGCATCAGCTTGCGCCACGCCAGATCGCCAGTGCCGCCAAAAAGAACGAGATCAAAGCCCATGGTTCAAAGTTACATAAATTAGGACGTTGAAATGTAACTTTGTTTCATCGATAATTCAAGCGCCTTTTTGTACCTTTCAACTGAAGCGATCCGTAGCGATCCGCCCCCAACATGCACCAACTCAACGCCCTCAAACAGTTCACCACCGTCGTTGCCGACACCGGCGATTTCAAGCAACTCGGCGCGTTTTTGCCGCAAGACGCCACCACCAACCCGTCGCTCATCCTTAAGGCGGTGCAAAAACCCGAGTACGCGCCTTTGCTGCAGGCCACGGTACAGCAGTTCCGTGGGAAGCCGCTTGACGAGGTGGTGGACCGGCTGCTGGTGCGCTTTGGCTGCGAAATTCTGTCAATCATTCCGGGGCGGGTGTCCACCGAAGTGGATGCGCGCTTGAGCTTTGACACCGAGGCCACCGTGGCACGCGGCGAGCGGCTCATCGGGCTGTACCAGGGCCAGGGCATCCCGACCGACCGGGTGCTGATTAAGGTGGCGGCCACCTGGGAGGGCATTGAGGCGGCCAAGGCGCTGGAGCGCAAAGGCATACACACCAACCTGACCCTGCTGTTTTCGTTCTGCCAAGCGGTGGCGTGCGCGCAGGCCAAGGTGCAGCTCATTTCCCCGTTCGTCGGGCGCATATACGACTGGTACAAAAAGTCCGCTGGTGCAGCTTGGGTGGAAGCCGACAAGGCGGGTGCGAACGACCCCGGTGTGCAGTCGGTGGCGCAAATTTACAACTACTACAAAAAGTTCGGCATCGCCACCGAGGTGATGGGCGCGAGCTTTCGCAATGTGGGCCAAATCACCGCGCTGGCCGGGTGCGACCTGTTGACGATCAGCCCCGAACTGCTGGCCAGCTTGGCGGCCACCGAAGTGCCACTGCAGCGTGCGCTGGACGCCAGCGCTGCCGCGCAGTTGCCACTGGAGCATGTGTCTTACGACGAAGCGCAATTTCGCCTTGCGCTCAATGACGACGCCATGGCCACTGAGAAGCTGGCTGAGGGCATCCGCGCGTTTTGCGTAGACGCCGTGAAGCTTGAGCAACTGATCTTGGCGGCCTAAACCATGGACACACGGACACCCGCACACACCAACGCAACCAACCCAACCAACCCAACCAACCCAACCAACCCAACCGACGCAACCGACGCAACCGACGCAACCGACGCGACCGCGACAACCGCAGTCCCACCGCGCGCGCGATGTGACCGCACGCCCGCGTGGGTGGCCTTGCAAGCGCGCTATCACGCGGTCGGCCAGGCCTTCGACCTGCGCGAGGCGTTTGCGCACGACGGCCAGCGCTTCCAGACCCTGAGCCAGGAGGCGCCCCATGTGTTTGCCGACCTGTCCAAGAACCGCTTGGATGCCACCACCGAGCGCTTGCTGATGGACTTGGCGCGCCAGTGCGGCCTGGAGGCGCAGCGCGACGCGATGTTTGCGGGCGCCGTGATCAATGCCACCGAGCAGCGCGCGGTGCAGCATGTGCTGCTGCGCGACCCGCAGCGTCAAACGCCCGATCAGCAACAGGTGCACAGCACGCTGGACGCGATGCTGGCGTATGCCGAATCGGTGCGGGCCGATGCAGCTATCACCGATGTGGTCAACATCGGTATCGGCGGCTCGGACCTGGGTCCGCAGATGGCGGTGCTGGCGCTGGACGCGTTTGCCTCGGCGGGCAAGCGGCTGCATTTTGTGAGCAACGTCGACGGCCACGAGCTGGCAGCCACACTCAAGCACTTGCGGCCTGAGAGCACCTTGTTCCTGGTGGCGAGCAAGACCTTCACCACCATCGAAACCATGACCAACGCCCAGTCGGCCAAGGCCTGGTTTGAAGCGCAGGGCGGCACCGACATCAGCCGCCACTTTGCGGCACTTACCACCAACGTGGCCGCAGCCCAGGCGTTTGGCATCACGACCACCTTTGGCTTTTGGGACTGGGTGGGCGGGCGCTACTCGCTGTGGTCGGCCATCGGCTTGCCGATTGCC
>JBIIZY010000127.1:0-8517 GCA_044346035.1 Rhodoferax sp.
CAAGGCAACGCCACCATGGGCTCCGGTGTGGACAAGCGCAAGCTTTCGCACAGCGTGTACGACGTGTTGATCGAGTCGGCATCGATCGCGCAGGCGCGCGTGCAAAGCGCGAAGCTGCAAGAAGCCGGTTGTGGTTACGACATCTTGGGCGCCAATCGGGAGCTCGCCGGTGCAGAGGTCGAATTGGTCGAAGTCGACCGGCGTGAAAAGCGGCTCAAGCACGCGCTTGCTGAGGTCGCACCTGATTACGACTTTGTGCTGATTGACTGCCCGCCCGCCCTGTCGATGCTGACCCTCAACGGCTTGTGCTCTGCGCATGGCGTAATCGTGCCCATGCAGTGCGAGTACTTTGCGCTAGAGGGTCTTACCGACTTGGTCAACACCATCAAGCAGGTCAAAGCCAACCTCAATGACGACCTCCAGATCATTGGGCTGTTGCGCATGATGTTCGATCCGCGCATCACCTTGCAGCAGCAAGTCAGCGACCAGCTTAAGGCGCATTTCGCCGACAAGGTGTTTGATACCGTGATTCCACGTAACGTGCGCTTGGCCGAAGCGCCAAGCTATGGCGTGCCGGGGGTGGTGTTTGATCCGCAGTCCAAAGGTGCGCAAGCGTTTGTGGCCTTTGCGCAAGAGATGGTTGTTCGCATTCGCAGCATGTGAGCATGGCCAGCCCCGTGGTTTTGTTGCTCCCCGGTTGGCAAAACTCCGGGCCTGCACACTGGCAAAGCCGGTGGGAGCAGCGCTACGGCGACCTGCGTGTTGAGCAGCACGACTGGATGCAACCCCTGCGCGGTGACTGGGTTGCCCGGCTGGAAGACGTGGTGCTGGCGCAAAGCAGCCCTTGCCTGTTGGTCGCCCACAGCCTGGGCTGCATGTTGACGGCCGCCTGGGCGGCAGTGTCGCGCAACACCCACCGGGTGCAGGGTGCGTTGCTGGTGGCGCCGGGTGATCCCGAGCGCGAGGCGCTGCGCACCGTGTTGCCGAGTTGGTCGCCGGTGGTGCTGCAGCGCTTGCCGTTTCCCAGCGTGCTGGTGGGCAGCCGTGACGACCCGTACTGCGATTGCACCCGGGCACAGGCTTTTGCCAACGCCTGGGGCAGCGCCTGGGTGGACTACGGTGCGCGCGGACACATCAACGCGGACTCGGATTTGGGCGACTGGCCCGAGGGTCGGGCTTATTTGAAAACGCTGGTTGCGGGGCGTGCGGCCCTACAAGCACAGCCATAAGGAAACACACATGGTTACCAAAAAGCCCAAGGGCCTGGGAATGGGTTTGGAAGCATTGCTGGGCCCCAAGGTAGTAGAACGCACCGCGCAAGAGCAAGCGGAGCTGGACGCCACCCAGCCCAGTGCATTGCTGTTGACCGAGCTGGTCCCTGGCCAGTACCAGCCGCGCACCCACATGGACGAGGGTGCTTTGTACGAGCTGGCCGAAAGCATCAAGGCGCAGGGCATCATGCAGCCGATTCTGGTGCGCAAGCGCACCGACGGCCCCGACGCCGGCAAGTTCGAGATCATTGCGGGCGAGCGGCGCTTTCGCGCAGCCAAGCTGGCCGGGCTGGACCGCGTGCCCGTGCTGGTGCGCGACGTGCCAAACGAAGCCGCCGCGGCCATGGCTTTAATCGAAAACATGCAGCGCGAAGACCTCAACCCGCTGGAAGAGGCCCAAGGCCTGCAACGCCTGATTAAAGAGTTTGGACTCACTCACGAAACTGCAGCGCAGGCGGTTGGGCGTTCCCGCAGCGCCGCCAGCAACCTGTTGCGCCTGTTGCAGTTGGCCGAGCCGGTACAAACCATGTTGATGGCCGGCGACATCGACATGGGCCATGCCCGTGCCCTGCTGGCCCTGGACCGCGCCACGCAGATCACAGCAGGCCACCAGATTGCCAGCAAGAAGCTCTCGGTGCGCGAGGCCGAGCGCCTGGTCAAGAAGCTGGGCGCCGAGTTTTCGCTCACCAGTCCCAAACCCAAGAAAGAAAAGTCCCGCGACCTCAAGCGCCTAGAAGAAGAGCTGTCCGACCTGTTGGCTGCGCAGGTCGATGTGCAGGTCAAAAAGCGTGTCAAGCGCAACGGCCGCATCGAGGAGATGGGGGAGATCACCATCCATTTCGGCTCGCTCGATGAGCTCAATGGCCTGATCGAGCGCCTCGCACCAGGCGCCAGCCGCTGAGGCCGCTATGGCGGGGGCAGCGCGCTGGTGGGCGGTACTGCAAGTTTGGCCCTTGCCCGCGCTGTGTGCCTGGGCGCTTGCGTGGTGGGTGTTTCGCCTGCTGCTGGGCCAAGGCGCGTCCGTCACCACGGGCTTGGCAGTCGCGACCGCACTGGGTGTGGCGGCAAGCCTGTTGGGCGCGACTTGGTGGCGCAGGCTTTGGATTGGCGTCGGTTTTCCGCTGTCGGTGGCTTTGTCGATGCCCGCCTTGGGCCTGGCGGCGGTGCCTGCGTGGGCTTGGCTGGTGCCACTGGGCGTGCTGCTGCTGATTTATCCGATCAACGCGTGGCGTGATGCGCCCTTGTTTCCCACGCCGCGTGACGCCTTGCGTGCGCTCCCACAGCACGCAAGGTTGCCCGACGGCGCCCGCATTTTGGATGCGGGCTGCGGCACCGGCGCGGGTTTGCTGGCGCTGCGCAGGGCGTACCCGGCGGCCGAGTTACAAGGTTTGGAGCGCAGTTGGCCTCTGTGTTTGCTTGCCGCGCTGCGTTGCCCCTGGGCCCGCGTCCGCCCTGGCGATATGTGGCGTGCAAACTGGGCGGCTTTTGACATGGTGTACCTGTTCCAGCGGCCCGAAAGCATGCCGCGCGCGGTGGACAAAGCGGCAGCGCTGCGGCCTGGTGCGTGGCTGGTGAGCCTGGAGTTTGAAGCGCTAGCGCTGCAGCCCACCGCCAGTTACACAGCACCGGGCGGCCAAACCGTGTGGTTGTACCGCGCGCCCTTTCAAGCCCGCGTTGCGTAGCACCCTGCAGCTTGGAGCAGGTCGTGGCGCCGCGACACAAGGTGGCGCTCTATTGAGCGCGGGTGCATGGTAGATGTGTACAGGCGGCCAAGTGCGCCGTGCCGCACCAGGCGGCGCCCGGCCGAGCGGGGTTGCAAGAGCGCTGGCAGTGTCGGGTCCAGCCCGGTTAGAGCGAAAAAATCTTGCCCGGGTTGAGGATGTTGTCCGGGTCGAGCGCGCGCTTGATGGTGCGCATCATCTCGACTGCGCCATCTCCCGCTTCGCTGCGCAAAAACTCCATCTTGTGCAAGCCCACACCGTGTTCTCCGGTGCAGGTGCCGCCGAGCCTGAGGGCGCGCTCGACCAACTGGGTGTTGAGCTGTTCGGCCCGCACCCGCTCCTCGGGAATGGCGGGGTCAATCAGGTAGCCCATATGAAAGTTGCCATCGCCCACATGGCCCACCAGAAAGTACGGTAGGCCCGCAGCCTGCGCCTCGTCTACCGAGTCCAGCAGTGCATCGGCCAAGCGCGAAATGGGCACGCAGGTGTCGGTGGTGATGGCGCGGCAACCGGGGCGCGACTGGATGCCAGCAAAGTAGGCGTTGTGCCGCGCGGTCCACAGCTTGGTGCGCGCCTCGGGCGTGTCGGCCCACTCGAAGGCCTGTCCGCCGTGCTCGTTGGCGATGTCTTGCACGGTTTGCACTTGCTCCTTGACGCTGTCCGGCGAGCCGTGGAACTCCATCAGCAGCATCGCTCCTTCGCGCAAGCTGAGTTTGGAGTGCGCGTTGACCATGCGGATGGTGTTGTCGTCGAGCAGCTCGCAGCGCGCAATGGGCACGCCCATTTGGATGATGGCAATCGTGGTGTTAACCGCATCGGCCAGGCTGCAAAAGCTGCAGGTGGCGGCCATGACGGCTTCGGGCAGCGGGTAGAGCTTGAGGGTGACTTCGGTCATCACGCCCAGCGTGCCCTCGGAGCCCACCATCAGACGGGTCAGGTCGTACCCGGCGGACGATTTTTTGGCGCGGGTGCCGGTGCGAATAACCTCGCCGCTGGCGGTGACCACTTCCAGTGCCAGAACGTTCTCGCGCATGGTGCCGTAGCGCACCGCGTTGGTGCCACTGGCGCGGGTCGCGGCCATGCCGCCAATCGAGGCGTCAGCGCCGGGGTCAATCGGAAAGAACAATCCCGTGGACTTGACGGCCTCGTTGAGCTGCTTGCGCGTCACGCCGGGCTGCACCGTCACTGTCAAGTCTTCGGCGTTGATGGACAGTACCTGGTTCATGCGGCCCACATCGATGCTGATGCCACCTTGCACCGCCAGCAAATGGCCCTCAAGGGATGAGCCTACGCCAAAGGGTATGACCGGTACCCGGTAGTGCGCCGCCAGCTGCACGGCATCGGCCACATCGCTGGTGCTTTGGGCAAACACCACAGCCGCGGGCGGCGGCATGTTGAAGGCAGACTCATCGCGCCCGTGCTGTTCGCGCACCACCAGCGCTGCAGAAAACTGCGCGCCAAACCGCGTTTGCAATGCCTCGAGCAGCGCATCCGGAACCTCGCGTGGCTGCGCTTGGGGAATCAGGTGCTGGGGCATTGCAGGTGCGTTCATGGGGCGCCAATCGGTTCTGGGTGAATAATCCCATTTTGATTCAAGGAGACACGCATGGGCAACCGCCTCACACAAATCGCTACCCGCACCGGCGACGCCGGCACCACCGGGCTGGGCGACAACACGCGGGTGTCCAAGAACAGCTTGCGCGTGCACGCCATGGGCGATGTCGACGAGCTCAACTCCCACATTGGTGTGCTGCTGTGCGAGGACATGCCGGCGGGCATCCGAGACGTGTTGGTGGAAATTCAGCACCAGCTGTTCAACCTGGGCGGCGAGCTGTCCATTCCTGGCTACGAACTCCTCAAGGCCGAGGCGGTGCTGCAGCTAGACCAGGCGCTGGCCGACTACAACGCGACGCTGCCGGTATTGCAGGAGTTCATATTGCCCGCGGGCAACCGCGCTGCTTCACTGGCCCATGTGTGCCGTACCGTGGCCCGGCGCGCCGAGCGGGCGGTGGTGGCCCTGGGCAACGAAGAAGCCCTCAAAGAAACGCCCCGCCAGTACCTCAACCGCCTCTCCGATTTGATGTTCGTGCTGGCCCGCGCGCTCAACCGCCACCGCACGGACGGTAGCGTGGGCGACGATGTGTACTGGCGCAGCGAGCGGATGCGCCAAGCGGAAGTCGTACAGTAGTCGCACCTTGGTGGAGCGGCCACCGTGCAGTAGTCGCGCATCAGGACTGGGTCAGGCGCGTCTGAGGCGGTGGTGTCCCGGCCGCACGCGCGCTTAGCGCGGCGCCAAGATCGACACAGTGAGGCGCGACACGCAGCACAGTGCACCGGCGTCGTTGCGCAGATCGATTTGCCATACCTGGGTGCTGCGGCCCAGATGCACCGGCCGCGCGGTGCCAGTGACCCAGCCGCTTGGCACCCCTTTGAGGTGGTTGGCATTGATGTCCAAGCCCACCGCCTGGTGGCCCGGCGTACAACTAAAGCTGGCACCGCAGGAGCCCAGTGTTTCGGCCAGCACCACCGAGATGCCACCGTGCAGCAAACCGAAGGGCTGGCGCGTGCGGGCATCGACCGGGACACGGCCAACCAAGTAGTCGCTGCCCACTTCCAAGAATTCGATACCGGCATGGGACACCGCCGTGTTTTCACTCATGCGCGTGAGGGTGGCCACGCTCACGGGGGTTTGCCAAATGGACATGGCCGCGCTCCTTAAAAGAAGTTCATGCAGTACAAACCCCAGTGGTGGCCCTGGCATGGAACTGGCTAGTATCGCAGTGGAAGTTGACCGATTGGTTAGCTTGCAAACCGCGCAACCTGCAATCGGCCATGAGCACCACCGAAGACACTGCATCCTATTCCAAGCCAACTGCCCGTCCAGCCGTGTCGGTGCGCAACGCCAGCGTGGTGTACGCCACCGCCGACGCCCCGGTGCATGCGCTTAGCAACATCGACCTCGACATCGCAGACGGAGAGTTTGTCGCCCTCATTGGCCCCTCGGGCTGCGGCAAAACCACGCTAATGCGGGTGGTGGCCGATTTGGAGAAGACCAGCGCTGGCGAGGTGCTGGTCAATGGGGTGTCGCCGCACGCTGCCCGCCTGGCCCGCGCCTACGGCTATGTGTTCCAAGCCCCGGCCTTGTTTCCCTGGCGCACCGTCTTGGCCAACGTAACGCTGCCACTGCAAATTCAGGGCATGGCGCAGGCCCAGGCCAAATCGGTGGCGCGCGAGCACCTTGAGCGTGTGGGCCTTCAAGGTTTTGAAGGCAAGTACCCGTGGCAGCTCTCCGGCGGCATGCAGCAGCGTGTGTCGATTGCGCGCGCGCTGTCGTTCGAGCCCAAGATTTTGATGATGGACGAACCTTTTGGTGCGCTTGACGAAATCACCCGGGACCGGCTCAACGAACAACTCCAGCAGCTGTGGCAACGCGAGCGGCGCACCGTGCTGTTTGTTACCCACTCCATTGCCGAGGCGGTGTACCTGTCGACCAAGATTGTGGTGATGTCTCCCCGTCCAGGGCGCATCGTCAAGGTCATCGACTCCCCTTTGCCCGATGCACGCCACCTGGGCTTGCGCGATGCGCCCGAGTTCATCGCCTTGGCCCACGAGGTGCGTGAGGCCCTGGCCGACGGTCACCATGGCTGACACGCTGGCCTCAACGCTTGCCGCACCGCGCCCGCCCTGGAGTGGCGCTGTGTGGCGGCGCGTGCGACAGGACGCGCTACCGGTGCTGGTGGTGCTGCTTGGCGCGGTGCTTGTGTGGTACGGCGCGGCTTGGGCGCTGAACGCGCCGGGTGCCATTGAGCGGGTGTTGGACGCGCAAGCGGGCTACACCGCGCAAGAGCTGTTCGCGGCAACCATGGCGATGGAGCGCCCCCTGATGCCTGCGCCCCACCAGGTGCTGCAGGACATCCACGAGAGCCTGACCGAATGGCCGCTGGAGTCGCCCCGCAATTTGCTTTTCCACGTGGCGGTGACCGCGCAGTCCACGGTGCTGGGTTTTGCTATGGGCACTGCACTGGGCTTGTTGTTGTCGGTGCTGGTGGTGCATTCGCGCACCCTGGACCGCGCACTCATGCCTTGGATCGTCGCCTCGCAGACGGTGCCGGTGCTGGCGATTGCGCCCATCGTGTTGATCATTCTGGGCAGTCTGGGCTTTTCTGGTGTTGCGCCCAAGGCGGTCATTGCGATGTACCTGTGCTTTTTCCCGGTCACGGTGGCGATGGTGCAGGGTCTGCGCTCGCCCGAGCGTATCGACATGGAAATGCTGCACACCTATGCCGCCTCACGGTGGCAGACCTTGTGCTTGCTGCGTTTGCCAGCGGCGCTGCCGTTTTTGTTTCCGGCGTTGCGTGTGGGTGTGGCTGCGGGGCTGGTGGGCGCCATGGTCGCAGAGCTTCCTACCGGCGCGCAAGCGGGCTTGGGTGCCAGGCTGTTGACCGGTTCGTACTATGGGCAGACAGTGCAAATCTGGTCGGCTTTGCTGATGTCGGCTTTGCTGGGCTTGGTGCTCACCGCGACGGTTTCTTTGGTTGAGCGCTTGGTTTTGCGCAACCGGGGTGGCGTGTGAGCGTGCCCGGTGCCAGCGTTTCTATGGGCAGCGTGGTGTTGCGCAGCGCCGTCTTGCTTGGCGTGTGTGGGGCGTGTGCGGCTTTGCTGCTGCAGTTTGCGCCGGCGCAGGGCACGCCCCCTGCGACCGGTTTTTGGTGGGCCACATTGGCGGTGGCGGTGCTGGCCTTGTGGAGCATTCACCGCACCGCCGCGTTGGAAGGCACGCGCTGGGTGGGCATGCTCACGGCGGGTGTGTTCGGCTTGTGGGTGGTTTTTTTCTGGCAGCTGCTGGTGACTGCGCTGGATGTGCCGCGCGTGCTGCTGCCCGCGCCGACCTTGATTGTGGACTCCATGGTGGTGCACGCGCCCAAGCTGTGGGACGACTTTGTGCAGACCGTGGGCAAGGGCGTGCTGGTGGGTTGGGTGCTGGGTTGCGCCCTCGGTTTTGGTGTGGCACTGGCCATTGACCGCTTGCCTTTTTTGCAGCGCGGCCTGCTGCCTGTCGCTTCGCTGACCAGCGCGGTTCCCTTGGTGGGCGTGGCGCCCATCGCCGTGATGTGGTTTGGCTTTGAGTGGCCGTCCAAAGCCGCGGTGGTGGTGCTGATGACCTTCTTTCCCATGCTGGTCTCCACCTTGGCCGGTCTCAAAGCCGCAGGCAAGCTGGAGCGCGAGTTGATGTACAGCTACGCGGCCGGCTACGGCCGCACGCTGCTGGCCCTGCGCTTGCCATCGGCGCTGCCTTTTGTGTTTGGCGCGCTGAAGATCAATGCCACGCTGGCCCTGATCGGCGCCATCGTGGCGGAGTTTTTTGGCTCGCCGACGCAGGGCCTGGGTTTTCGCATCTCCACCGAGGCCGCAAAAATGAACATGCCCTTGGTGTGGGGCGCGATTGTCGTGGCTGCGGTCACTGGCTCGGTGGTGTATGCGCTGTTGGTCCAGCTGGAGCGGCGCGCCGCGTTTTGGCATCCGTC
>JBIIZY010000128.1:0-8479 GCA_044346035.1 Rhodoferax sp.
TACCCAACATGTCCGCCGATCCGCCAGAAGCATTGTTTGGCCGCGTTGCCGTTATCTTGGACCAAGCGCGTGGCAATGTGGTGCGCGCCGTCAATACCCAGATGGTGTTGGCCTACTGGCTGATTGGGCGAGAAATCGTTGAGGCCGTTCAAGGTGGCGAAGAGCGGGCTGCCTACGGAAAACGTGTTGTCGAAGACCTGTCCGCTCGGTTGACCCAGCGGTATGGACGGGGTTTTTCTGTATCCAACCTCTGGTATTTCCGTCAGTTTTACATGGCGTTCTCCGGGCGTTTGCCAATTCTCCACCCAGCGGGTGGGGAATCTATCGGCTCAGCGCTGCGGATTCCTGCGGATGAGCCGTTGAACCCGCGCACCGAGAGCGCCCCGCAGGCTGACAGCACGGCGTTGCAGGGTTTTTCGCCCCAGCTTTCTTGGTCGCACTACCGCGTGCTGATGCAGGTGACCGACTTGGTTGCCCGTGACTTTTATGAGCGAGAGGCCATCGAAGGCGGATGGGACAAGCGCACCTTGGAGCGCCAGATCCACACGTTGTGTTACGAGCGCACTCTCAAAAGCGCCCAGCCATCGCTGGTACTGTCGGAAGGGCGCACGCTCAGGGCGCCGGTGGAGGCTGCAACAGAAACCTTGAAGCACCCTTACGTGCTGGAGTTTTTGGGTCTGCCCACTATGGAGGCGCTGCAGGAGTCGAGCCTGGAGCGGGCTGTCATCACGCACTTGCAACGCTTTTTGCTGGAGCTGGGAACCGGATTCGCCTTTGTGGCGCGGCAAAAACACATCCGCATGGAGGAGCAAGACCGGTACATCGATTTGGTGTTCTACCACTGCAGACTGAAGTTCTACCTGCTGATAGACCTCAAGGTAGGCAAGCTGACGCACGGAAATGTGGGGCAGATGGACGGCTATGTGCGGATGTTTGACGGCCTGTTTACTGCACCTGACGACAACCCAACCATTGGCCTCATTTTGTGCACCGAAAAAAGCGAAACCGTCGCCCGGTATTCGGTGTTGAACGACCGCAAGCAGATATTTGCATCGAAGTACATGCTGAGCCTGCCCACCGAAGAGCAGTTGCAGCAGGAAATCGCGCGCGAACGCCGGTTGATTGAATCTGCCATGGAAGACCGCACCCATGACCGTGACCACGAGTAAGCCCAGCATTGAAGAAGTCCTTGCGCCCAAGCCGCAAGCGCGCCCACGCATCTACGCGTACGCCATTGCCGATGCCGCCCACGACGGGTTGTTGAAGGTGGGGCAAACCACACGGGATGTGAGGCGGCGCGTGGCCGAGCAGCTTCAAACCGCAGCTATAGAGAACTACCGCATCGTGCTGGACGAACCTGCCGAGCGTGACGATGGCTCCATCTTCACTGACCACGAGGTGCGGGCAGCTTTGGTAAAAAAAGGCTTTGTCAACACCACGTTGGAATGGGTGCGCTGTACGGTGGCCGATGTGGCCACCGTTTTGACCGAGTTACGCACGGGCCAACGCCTAAGTGGCACCCACCACGACACCTTTGGCTTGCGCAATGAGCAACGCGACGCCGTAGACAAAACCTTGGCGTATTACCAGTCGATTTGGGCGGAAGACGCGCAGGCCGTGCCGCGTTTTTTGTGGAATGCCAAGATGCGATTTGGCAAAACTTTCACCACCTACCAATTGGCCAAACGGCTCCAGGCCAAGCGTGTGCTGGTACTGACCTTCAAGCCAGCGGTAGAGGATGCTTGGTCCTCCGACTTGCTGAACCACAGTGACTTTGATGGGTGGCAGTATCTTTCGCGCGCTTCAGCGGGTGACCCCACGCAAGTAGACCGGGCCAAGCCGGTGGTGTACTTTGGGTCGTTTCAAGACCTGCTGGGCCGCGATTCGAACGGCAACATCAAGCCCCGCAATGAATGGCTGCACGAAGTGAATTGGGACTTGGTGGTGTTTGACGAATACCACTTCGGCGCGTGGCGTGAGACGGCCAAAGAACTCTTTGATGGCGAAGACGATGCCGTGGCCTTGAAAGAAGCCAAGCAGGAGTACACGGGTGAACTTGATGGCCTCAACAACGACTTGAACGTGTTGGCAAACCAAGAGGTCGACTTCCTACCCATCACAACGCGGGCCTATTTGTATTTGTCAGGTACGCCGTTCAAGGCGCTTGCCACGGGTGAGTTCATCGAAGAGCAAATCTTCAACTGGACTTATACCGATGAACAGCGGGCCAAGGCTGCGTTCAGCGCACAACACCCAACGCAGCGCAACCCCTACGCTGCCTTGCCGCAAATGCGCTTGCTGACCTACCAAATGCCCGATGAGTTACTGGCCGTTGCCAGCGGCGGCGAGTTCGATGAGTTTGACCTGAATGCTTTTTTTGAGGCAGAGGGGCAGGGCCGCGCGGCCGAGTTCAAACACAAAGGCGATGTGCAAAAGTGGTTGGACATTATTCGTGGTGGTCATGTTGCACAGTCGGCGGCCTTGCTTAAAGTGGGTTCGCGGCCGCCGTTCCCGTACTCCGACGTGAGGCTGTTGCCGTACTTGCAGCATTCGTTTTGGTACTTACCCAACGTGGCTGCCTGCCACGCGATGGCCAATTTGTTGGCTGAGCGGCACAACACGTTTTGGCATGGCTACCAAGTCATCGTCGCCGCCGGCAGTGCAGCAGGCATTGGCTTAGAAGCGTTGCCGCCTGTGCGTCAAGCCATTGGCAGCGGGTTTGCCAGTCAAACCATTACGCTGTCATGCGGCAAGCTCACCACGGGCGTGACGGTGGCGCAGTGGTCATCTATCTTGATGTTGCGCAACTTGAAGTCACCGGAGAGCTATTTCCAAGCGGCGTTTCGGGTGCAGTCGCCGTGGTCCATCAAGAACCCCAATGGCGACAACCCCAATGAGGAAGAAATCCTCAAGCCGGTGTGCTTTGTGTTCGACTTTGCGCCCACGCGCGCTTTGCGCCAGTTGTCGGAGTACGGAATTGGCCTGTCGCCGGGAGAGTCCAATCCCGAGAACGCGGTGCGCGATTTGGTGGCCTTTTTGCCGGTGTTGGCTTTCGATGGTGCCAACATGACGCAGGTTGACGCGGGTGGCATTTTGGACATTGCCATGGCCGGTACATCGGCCACGCTCTTGGCCCGTAAATGGGAGAGCGCTCTGCTGGTGAATGTTGATAACGGCACACTGCGCCGCATTTTGGACAACCCCGACGCGATGGCGGCGATGGAGCGCATCGAGGGGTGGCGCTCGTTAGGTGACCGCGTGATTGAGACCATCATTAGCAAGAGCGACAAAGTCAAGGCCCTCAAGGCGAAGGCCAAAGACGACGAGCTATCGCCCAAAGAGAAGAAGGCGCTGACGGACGCGGAGAAGGAGTACAAGTCCAAGCGCAAACAGGTTCAAGAAAAGCTCATCAAGTTTGCAACCCGCATCCCGGCATTCATGTACCTCACTGACTTTCGGGAAAACACACTGCAAGATGTCATCTCCAAGTTGGAGCCTGCTTTGTTCCTGACTGTCACCGGTCTGGCGGTGCATGATTTTCACTTGCTGGTGCAGCTTAAGGTTTTCAACACAGAGCAAATGAACCAAGCCGTGTTTGCCTTTCGGCGCTATGAGGACGCCTCGCTGCGTTACACCGGTATTGAAAGCCACGAAGATTTGACGCATATCGGTTTGTACGACACGGTGGTGGCCAGGGACTTCTCCTCGGCTTGATGCGTCTTGCATGCTGGCGGCTGTTGACCTTAAGCCTCAGGGTGCGCGGCAGGTGTAGGTGGCGGTAATGTCGTTGGGGTTCCTAAGTTCTTTGCCAAACTGCGTCCATAAAGTCCAACATCGCGGTCCAGTCCTGCAGCGTGTGGCTGTGGCCGCCTTCGCGGAACTGGATGGCGATGCGCTCGGGCACCCCGAGCCAGCGGTACACCTCGGCGGCGGCTTCGTGGGTGTGTTGTGTGCCGTGCGGGTTGGCCCAGGCGTCGCCCAGGGCTTCGGTGCACAGCAGTGCGCGCGGTGCGATCAGGGCTTTCAAAAAATGCTGGTCGATGGGCAGCTCGGTGTCGCGGCCGCAATAGCTGCGTGCGGCCGGTGCCAGCCAGTGGGGGAAGGCGTGCACCAGGTCGGTGAGTGTCTCGGCGCCGGGGTTGCGCACCCGAAAGCAGCCGGCGCCAGCAGCGCCTGAATTGTTGGCGCCTGTGACGGCAATACGCGGGTCGGTCGCCCCGGCCAGCAATGCCGCTTTGCCGCCGCGCGAGTGGCCCACGATGGCAATGCGCTTGGCGTCTACCTCGGGCAGTTGCAGCAGGGCGTCGATGGCGCGGTGAAAGCCCCAGGCCCACGCCGCGATCGCGGCGACTTGCTGGCCCGCCAGCGCATCGCAGGTGGTTTGCGCTGGCTGTGGCGTTGCGTGGTCGGAGAACACCTCGGTGCGGTTGAATTCGGCCAGGGCGTAGCCGCGCGCCAGCACAGCGGATTGCACCGCCTCGGTGGCGTAAGACCAGCAAGCATCGCCGTGCAGCAGCACCGCAAGCGGACCGTCTGCGGGGGGCAACCAAAGCGTCAACGTGCACACACCCAAGCCGTCCGCCCGCACCCGCAGCGAGCGCTTGCGCACGCCCGGCATCCGCGCCACCTTGGCGTCATGCAGCAGCGCGCATTGCACGCGCTCGGGCACCCGCGGCAGCGCGCCGTACAGCGTGGTCAGCAGCAGGTGCTGCAGCTCCTCGCGCCGACGCTGCCAGTCGGCCAGATCGCGTACCGGCTCACCGCGCTCTAGGCGCATCAGCGGTGGTAAGTGGGCGACCTCGTGGACAGTGTGGTGGATGGTTGGGTGTGCGGTTTGGAAGTGGGTTGCCGACGTGTTCATAGGTGGAAACCATAGCACTTTCACCGGGGGCGGCGGGTTAGCATGTTTGGCGATCTTTTCCACCTCATACGGAGTTTTCATGGCCTCACGTTTTTCTTCCTTGCACCGCGCCCTCGCGGTGTCCGCCGTCGCAACCGCAGCCGCTTCTGCAGCGCACGCGGGCGACATCCGGGTGATGTGCTACCAGGACGGTATTGAGTGCGAAGTCACCGCCGCCATTGCCAAGCGTTTTGAAGCGGCCAACCCTGGCACCAAGGTGATCATCGACACCGTGCCCTACAAGACCATCGTGGAGCAGTTGCCGGTGCAACTGGCGGCAGGGCAGGGGCCCGACATTGCGCGCGTCACCGACCTGGGCGGCCTGTCCAAGCACTACCTCGATGTGGCGCCCCACCTCAAAGACCCCCGCTACTTTGAAACCAACTTTGGCTCCACCTTGCCTTGGCTGCGCCCCACCCCTGGAGACAAGGGCATTTACGGTTTCATGTCCCAGCTGACCATGACCGGCCCCTACGTCAACAAGACCTTGTTTGAGCAAGCCAAGGTGGCGCTGCCCGGACCCAAGGCCACCTGGGACGAGTGGGTGGAAGCCGCCCGCAAAGTTGCCAAAGCCACGCAAACCCCGTTTGCACTGGCCTGGGACCGCTCCGGCCACCGCTTCGCTGGCCCGGCCATTAGCTACGGCGCCAAGATTTTTGATGCCAAAGGCGATTTGGTCATTGACGAAGGCTACAGAACCACGGTCAACAAGTTTGTTGGCTGGCACAAAGACGGCGCCATGCTGCGCGACGTCTGGGCTGGCTCGGGTGGCTCTACCTATGCCGACTCCATTGGCGAGTTCAAGAACGGTCGCGTGGTAATGGTGCTGTCGGGTTCCTGGCAGATCAACCGCCTGAAGAAAGACATCGGCGACGCATTTGACTGGGCTGCGGTGCCCAACCCCTGCGGCCCGGCGGCCTGTACCGGCATTCCTGGCGGCGCTGCCTGGGTGGCCTTGAAGACCTCCAAGTCGCCCAAAGAGGTGGCTATGTTCCTCGAATTTATGGCGCGGGAAGACAACTATGCCGAGTTCGTGGGCAAAACCGAGAACATCCCGGCCCACGCTGGCTTGGCCCGCAAAGGCATTGCCTATCCCAGCGCCACACCGGGTGCGCGCGCTGCACTGGGCGTGTTCAGCAGTGGCGTGGCTAGCTTGGCACCCGCGGCCTACCAGTTCCAGGGCTACAGGTTCAACCGCGCCATCATGCTCCCCACCGTGGCCCGCGTAACCCAGGCCATCGTGGGTGAGGTGTCGGTGGACGAGGCCCTCGCCAAGATCAACTCCGACATGGTCGATGCGGTCAAGCAGGCGCAAAAGTAAGTCTGCCCCTTGATGTGGCGGTGCGCCATCCCGCCCAAGGTACGACGGCAACCCCGTACGCAACGCCGCCCGCAGGCGGTACCACGCAGTGTGCCCCGGTGCACTGCGTGGGGCGACCACCCACTTAGGACACCGTGCCCATTCTGATGCGCGCTTTGGCGCTTTTTTTCAATTGCTTTGAGCCGCTGTTTCGGCTGGGGCAGCGCGTGCTCGGCCACTCGCGCATCGGTTGGTTGTTTGTGGGCCCGAACCTGTTCATCTTCGGGCTGTTTACCTTTTTGCCCATCCTCATCAACTTCGCCTACGCGCTGACCGGCGGCGTGAACCTGATGCCGCTGCAGCGGCCCTACACCGGAGTTGAAAACTTTGCGATTTTGCTGGAGTGCAGCAACTACTTTGACATCCAGAGCTGCCGCAAAGACGTGTTCTGGCGCGCCATCTTCAACACGGTGCAGTTCAGCCTGATTCAGGTGGTGCTGATGGTGTTCTTCTCGCTGGTCACCGCCCTGGTGCTCAACCGCAAAATCATTGGCCGTGGTTTCTGGCGCGGCGTGTTTTTCTACCCAGTGCTGCTCTCGCCGGTGGTGGTGGCCCTCATCTGGAAGTGGCTGCTGCAAAACCAGGGTGTGTTCAACGCACTGCTGGTCGGCGCAGGCCGTGCGCCGGTGGAGTGGCTCACCGATGGCAGCTGGGCGTTTTTCTGGACGGTGTTTGTGTCCATCTGGGCGCACATGGGCTTTTACACCCTGATTTTGTTGGCCGGTTTGCAGGCCATTCCCAAAGACATGTACGAGGCCGCCGAGATGGACGCCGCCTCGCCCTGGCGCACGCTGCGCCGCATCACCTTGCCGTTGCTTCTGCCCAACCTGATCGTGGTGCTGGTGCTGGCCATGATCCGCGCGGTGCAGATTTTTGACGAGGTGTTTGTGCTCACCGGCGGCGGCCCCGGCTCGGCCACCACCTTCATCGTGCAGTTCATCTACCAGACCGGTTTTGCCGAGCAGATACACCTGTACGGCTTGGCAGCGGCAGCTTCTTTGATTTTGGCCCTGGGCCTGATGCTGCTCACCTTTGTGCAGCTGCGGCTCACCCGCGCCGAGCAGGCCGGACAGCGGGCGCGCTAGGGCACGCCAGAGGACTCCATGCGCCATTTCCTCACCCGCACCCGTGGCCGCTTGCGCTTTGACTGGACCGATTGGCTGAGCTACTTCTACCTGATGGTGGGCCTGTTCACCATGTTTGCGCCCATCGTGTGGCTGGTCATGTCTTCGCTCAAAACCGAGAGCGCCATCAGCCAGTTTCCGCCCACGTTTTTGCCCTACAGCCAAAAGACGGTGCAGGTCCAGGGCTTCGATAAGCCCTTGCCTTTGTTTTTGACCAAGACCCCGGAGGGCACGCTGCAGCCCATGGCGCAGGTGCGGCGCATTGGCATCATGGCCACCATGGTGGACCCGGCGGCGCCCGAGCAAACCATCAAGGTCAATATCAACGACCGCACACCCATCAACGCGCTGCAGTTTGCGTGGGGCAACTACACCGACCTGTTCCAGAAGTTCGACTTTGGCCGCTACCTGTGGAACAGCGTGTTCATCACCGTGGTGGCCACGCTGCTGACCTTGCTGGTGAACTCCATGGCCGCGTTCGCCCTGTCCAAGTACCGTTTTCGTGGGCAAAAAACGGTATTCATGCTGATCATCGCCACGCTCATGATTCCACCCACCATCGTGCTGGTGCCGGTGTTTTTGGTCATCAACAGCGTGGGCCTGCTCAACAACCTCTGGGGCGTGATCTTGCCGGCCATTGCCACGCCCACTGGCGTGTTTTTGCTGCGCCAGTACATGCTCACGATTCCTGACGAATTGCTGGAAGCAGCCCGCATGGACCATGCCAGCGAGTGGCGTATTTACTGGCGCATCATCCTGCCGCTGTCAGCCCCGGCCTTGGCCGTGCTCGCCATTTTCTCGGTGATGTGGCGCTGGAATGACTTTTTGCTGCCCCTGATCGTGCTGTCGCAGTCCGAGTTTTTTACGCTGCAGCTGGCGCTCAACTCCTTCCAGGGCGAGCTCAACACACAGTGGAATTACTTGCTGGCGATGACTGTCATCACCCTGCTGCCCATCACCTTGGTTTTTGCCTTTTTGCAAAAGTACATCACCACCGGCATCGCCGGTGCCGGTGTGAAGTAAGCCTGTTCCTAAGGACGCACGCGTGGCCCATCTTGCGCTCTCCCGCATCACCAAATCGTTCGACCGCACCAC
>JBIIZY010000129.1:0-8465 GCA_044346035.1 Rhodoferax sp.
CCGCGCGGCTTGACAGCCTGCCCACCCACTACCACGACGCCGCCCGCAGCCTGGGCGCGTCGCCACTGCGGGTGTTTTGGCGCGTGACGCTGCCGCTGATCTCGGGCGCACTGCGCCGCGGCATGGCGTTTGCGGCCGCCACCGCCGTGGGCGAGTTTGCGGTCACGCTGTTTTTGTCGCGCCCGGAGTGGGCCACGCTGACCACGCTGATCTACCAGCGCATGGGCCGCCCCGGCGCGGCCAACCTGGACGCGGCCATGGTGCTGAGTTGCCTGCTCATGGTGCTGGCCCTGCTGGTCTTTGTGTTGGTGGAGTGGGGCGCACACGACGGTGACCAAGACGAGGACAACCATGCTTGAACTGCACGCGTTACACAAAACCTGGCACCCACCCAAGGGCGCGCCGCGCAGCCTGCTGCGTGGTGTGGACTTGGTAGTGCAGCCCTCGGAAACCGTGGCCATCTTGGGTGCGTCGGGCAGCGGCAAAAGCACCTTGCTGCGCATCGTCGCGGGGCTGGAGCCCATGGACGCGGGCCGGGTCTGTTTTGGTGGCCAGGACCTGCACGATTGCCCGCCCGAGCGGCGCCGCTTTGCGCTGATGTTTCAGGACTTTGCGCTGTTTCCCCACCTGAGCGTGCAAGACAACGTCGCCTTTGGGCTGGTGGAGCAGGGTGTGGGCAGGGCGCAGGCAAGGTCGCAGGCGCGCGAGCTGCTGCAGCGCTTTGGTCTGGGCGCCGCCGCCACAGGCCGCACTGCGCACCTCTCGGGCGGCGAACAGCAGCGCGTGGCACTGGCCCGCGCCCTCATCACAGAGCCCCGTGTGCTTTTGTTGGACGAGCCGTTTTCTGCGCTGGATGCCGAACTCAAGGCCAGCCTGCGCGACGAGTTTCGCCAGCGCATTGCCGACCAACAGATAGCCACCGTGCTGGTCACCCACGACGAGAACGAGGCACGCGCCATGGGCGCGCGCTGCCTGCGTTTGTCGGGTGGCGTGTTGCTGCCTGCTTGAGGCGACTGCTACCGGGCGTGTCTGCCGGGCCTGGTGCAGTCAGGGCGGCCCTTGCGACCTCTCTGCGGCCAAACCTGCGCGCTTGCGCCTGCCTACAGGCCGCTGGCCGTGAGGCGCAGCACCCGGTCGGCGCGAGCGGTGGCGGCTTCGGAATGCGTTACCAGCACCAGCGACGCGCCCTGCAAGCGGCACTGCGCGACCAGCGCGTCCATCACCCGCGCGGCGGTGGTCGGGTCGAGGTTGCCGGTGGGCTCGTCGGCCAAAATCAGGCGCGGCCGGTGGACCAGCGCACGCGCAATCGCCACCCGCTGCAACTGCCCGCCGCTAAGCTGCTGCGGCAACCGCGCACCCAGGCCGCCCAAGCCCAGCGACTCCAACATTGCCTCCACCCGCGCTGCGTCGGGCTGGCCCAACAACAGCAAGGCCAAGCCAACGTTCTGGCGCACATCCAAATGCCCCAGCACATGAAACGCCTGGAACACAAAGCCCACTTTTTCACGGCGCAACAGCGCCCGCGCATCATCGTCCAGCGGCCCCAGGTCGGTGCCATCGAGCACCACGCTGCCGCCGTCCCACCGGTCCAGGCCCGCCATGCAATTGAGCAAGGTCGACTTGCCCACCCCCGACTCCCCCACGATGGCCACAAACTCCCCCGGCGCGACCGACAGGTTCACGCCGGAAAACACGGGCGTGGCGCCGTAGTGCTTGCTTAGGTGGGTTAGGTGGAGGGTGGGGGGCATGGGGTGAAGAGGGGAGGTTTGGATGGCGCGCACGCTAACTCAAGGCACTAAGCAGCATCGTCGTTTGCTCGCACTTGGTGGTAAACCGCCCGCATCAAATGGTTGGCCGCAACATTCCTGAACGCCTCATCGTTCATCAGGCGCACAAAGATTTCTTCATTGCCATCCATGCGCTCAATCAGCAGGTTCTCCAACTGCTTGTTGAACACCGGCTCGAAGTTTTTCATGCTGTTCGCCATCACTGCTTGGCGCAACTGCTCATTGGTGACAGCGGTTTCGCGAACTTGGTCAAAGAACAGCTGGTCTGCCAGCGTGAACTCGGTGCCAAAGCGCTCGTTGAGTTTGCCAACCAACGTAGAGAGCTGCACTTCTTCGTCGACCTGCACCGTCCGTTTGTCTGTCGTACGCGCCAACTTGGTCAGCAGGGACCGTGCGTAGGTGTACAGCTTCTTGTGATCAGAGTCCTGGTAGGGCACGATTTGGGAAACAAAACCATATAGATTGCGAAAGCTAACCAGTTGCCCCTTCAACAGATTCTGGTCTTCCTCCCCGAGTTTCTTGAACCGCTCAATCGCCAGACCGAGCAAGCCATTCACTGCCAACACCACGTCGGGAATGGCACCGCTTTTGGTGTTGACCTGCCGCACGATGGTTAAGCGGTTGTCGTCGTAGCGCGCGGTGCTTGCGGGGTCCAGTCCGGTGTTGGGCGCAAAGTAGGCCAGCCGCACCGTCTTGCCCACGCACTTGAAACCCTCACGCAACACGCCCAAGGCTCCTTTTGCGGCAAGCTCCTTCACCAAGCTCTCTAACAACATTGCGGGTGCTTTGTTCGCGTCGAGCTGGGTCAGGCGTGCCCAGACCTTGGGCTGGGTCTTTTGCACAAAGGCAAGTACATCTGCGGGAAAAAGCGCTGCTTCGGGGTCGTAGGTGTGCGGGTCACCCTGTTCGTAGCCACCTTGGCTTACCAGCGTGAACGCAATGTCGTTTTCAAAGTCGATTTCTTTGTGCATTTGTCAGCCTTTAATGCCATGCGCTACGCAGAGCGTCGTGGACAAGTTCGCCCCAAGCAGCCTCGGCTTTATGTTCAGAGTCAAAAGAACTGAAAAACCTAAGCCTATGATTCATATGAGTTTTTTCCATTTTTGAGCCCACTCCAAGGGCGGCCAGTCAAATAGCCGTCAAATAAGAATCAGGCCCAGAACGGCAGGTACTTGGCATGCCGTCGTCCCTGGTCCGGATCGAAGGGTTTCACCAGCCCTTGCGTAATCGCTTCCTTCATCACCCTGGTCACCATCGCACTGTTCTCTGCCGCAATTCCAAACCGCTCCCGCAAGCTGGCGTTGGTCATTGGGTCACGCTGAACATAGCGCAGGCACGCATGCAGGTAGCACGCGCGCACCCGGTCGCGGCTGTCCATGTCCTTGTAGGCCGTGTGCGCAAACAGCACGGCGCGGGTAGAGGCTTGCGGTGTTTCAAAACTTGGCGCAGGGAGTTGGTACAACTCGGTCTCAAAAACAACCTTGTCCACACCACTGCCTCGTTCCTCACAAATGCCGACCCGGCGCATGAACGAAGCCAACTGCTCGTTGCGAGAGCGCGGAGGGCTGTCCAAAAATCGTTGCGTATGCACCAGGGGCAGTCCGGGGTTGGTGATTTCCATCCGGTCGTTAAACACCTCCACCATCGGACCGGCACCGCTCACAGAGAAATCCTGATGAATCAACGCGTTGGCCACCAGCTCGCGCACCGCAAGGTCGGGGTACATGGGCACCTCACGGCGGAAAACTTTGCCAATCACCTCGTTGCGGGGCAGCAAGGCGTTGATGTAGTCCATCAACCCGGCAAATCCACAGGCATAGCCCCTCTTGCCCTCCTGCTCGCGCAAGGTCTGGATGCGCCCCTTGCCTTCGTACACCACCACGCGGACCGCCTTGCGCGACAAGCCGCGGAAGCGGTGCAGGTCTTTCGCAAACAGAATCGCCCCCAGGTTGGTCACATTCCAGCTGCCTGCAGCGTTACGAACCAGCAAGCGATCCTCTTCAAACCGCGCCAGCAAAGCGGCCCGGTCCTCGGGCAGGGGCAGCTTCAACAAATCAAAGTAGGCCGGGTAGTCCAACAAGGCCAAGGCATCAGAGCCAGACAAGTTTTCAGCCGCCAGCTGTGCCTCGAAGGGCGTGCTGTCGAAGCGCCGCCACAACTCGCGCTCCAACTCGGGGTAGTCCTTCAGCGGTTTTTTGTTGCTGCCCACGCGCACCCACTCCGTGCCGGCAAACAAGGTGGGCTTGCCAGAGGCGGCCGGAATCTCTAACACCACCACCGGCCTGTCTTCCATCTGCAAAGCCACAAACCGGAAATGCAGGCGCGGGCTGAGCATGCGCAGCAACCAACTCTCCAGCTCTTCACCACCCTTGCGGGCCTTGGCCGGGGCGAACGTGGTGCCCAGCACCGCATGGCTACTGTCTTGGATACCCCAGATCACATAGGCGTTGGCCCTGCCATCCAGCGCTGCTGCATTGGACAGCGCCGAAATGTATTCACCGATGGCCTCGGGCGTGTCGTTGTTGTGCTTGAACTCCAGCCACGAGGTTTCCGCAGGCAACTTGCACAACTCGCGCACCAGCCCGGCCCAATAGTCTTGATCGCGGTCCACGGTCATGCCGAACCCTCTACAGCCCGTACGCTGGCAATAAACAGACAGATACTGGCGTCATGTTCTTTTTTCATCGAATCAACTCAACATTGTTGTTGTCAAAATCTCCCAGTGCCATGCCGTTTAGATCGGCGAAGCGGTAGTGACGTATCGTGTGATCACGCTGGAGATACTTGCCATTCGCATCCAGTTAGGGCGTTGGGTTGGGATCGTTGCTTAGCCCTTACTTCGTCGCGCGGATAGCAATACGCTTGGAGGTGTAGGCATTGATGGTGGTGTGCAAAGCCCTGAGCCAATCCACGCTCGCCTTCAGCTGATTTGGAACATCATGCGAAATCGTCTCTGACTTGATCGCCCAGCAGCCCCTCAAGTGTAAAACCACCGGTGTTGAACAGCTCTTGCTTGCGGCCTTCGGCAGCAATGCGAGACAGCGCCTTTTGTAACGCGGGGCCGGTGATGCTTTTTTTGCAGGCGCCTTCTTTGATCAAGCACCTTCTGTTTGTTTTCGGGCAGCACCAGTCGAATCGCCGCAGAACGGTCAGCGGCAGCATGACGCGGCGGTACTGCGGCGGACGGTAAGGGCTGCGCAACTTGTTGGCGATGTTCCAGATAAAGCCCACCAGGTTGTGGTGCTGTGTGTTTTGCATTGACGCGTCCCTTGCGTTGTTATGGCTCATTGCAAGTTGGGCCTAACAGCCGTCGCATGTCTTCGATCAGTTGACGATCTTAAGTGTCGCCGACTCGCATGCGCAGGCCTCCATTAACCGCCCCGATCCGCCCAAGTGCGACCTAATTCCGAGAGGTGCCACACTTGATGCGCGGCATGATCCACGCCCTACGCAATTTGGGCTTCGTCTCTGCACCCTTGAGCGGCAACGGCAAGTGGCTTCGTAGCAAGAACGCGGTGCCGTGGTAGGCCATTGCCGCGCTGATGGACAAGAGCACGCTGCCCCGCAGCAGGCAGGGGTCGCGCGCGCCAACGCCTTGGGGTGGAGCCTTGCTGTCACGCACCTCGTTGGCGATGGCCAGCAGGTGCCCACTCAAGGCCAATGCGGCTTGCACCGTGGGCGTCTCGTCTTCCTCGCGCTTGAACAGGTTCTGGGTGGTGAGACGCGCACGGAGGTGCCCGTTGGCACACACCACTTTTTTGAGCACGCAGATGGGGTCTTCCGTGTCTAGCAGCTGGTCGCCGCGTCGACGATGGTTTTGTTCTCAGAGAACTGTTTGACGAAGTAGTCGTCGTTCGAGCCACATAGACCAGTTGGTCGAATTTGGATTGGCCAAACTGCCTCTCAACCGCCAGCCCCACCCACTTGAAGAAGCGGTCCACGCCGGTTTCACGTTTGAGCTCGAAGCGCAAGTGGGTCGGAACCGCGCACCCAAACTCCAGTGCGATCAGGGTGTCCTTGTTCTTAACAAAAAGCGCCCGTACCCGCGCATCCGCGCCGGGCGCGAGCACGTCCTTGCCCTTCCAGCGCCCAGTCCACCGGAAATGAATTTGCCACCAAAGCAAGGCCCCCAAACTCAGGAGCCCGAGATACGCCCACATGCACCACCCTCCCTGCCAGTACGTGCGCCTGCTGTCGCGCGGCGCGTACCTTACTTTACGACGGGCGGAATGCCGTTTTTGGCGCGCTCACCATCACGCTCATCGCCACCCCCAACACCTGCTCCAACGCAGCCTCCGCATCGCAGGCCACGGTGGTGCGCCATGGCCCAGTAGACTCCCATCGATCATGGGATCCACTCCGCTGCTCTACACCTACCGACGCTGCCCCTACGCTATGCGCGCGCGTATGGCTTTGTTGCAAGCCGGCGTCGCTTTTGAAGCCCAGGAAATCGCCTTGCGCGACAAGCCGCCTGCCATGCTGGCCTTGTCGCCCAAAGGCACGGTCCCGGTGCTGGTGCTGCCCGACGGCACCGTGCTGGAGCAAAGCCTGGACATCATGCGCTGGGCCTTTGCGCAAGGCGGTGACGATCAGCAGTGGTGGGCCAGGGCCCAAAGCCCAGCGAATCTGGCCTTGCAGCAGACCTGCGACGGCCTCTTCAAGCACCACCTGGACCGCTACAAATACCCGCAGCGCTTTGACGACACCAAAGACCGAGAACACCACCGCCAAGAAGCCATTGCCGTGCTGCTCGAACCTTTGGAGCGGCAACTGCAAACCCAAACCCAAACCCAAACCCAAGCCCAAGCCCAAGCCCAAGCCCAAGCCCAAGCCCAAGCCCAAGCCCAAGCCCAAGCCCAAGCCCAAGCCCAGCTCGGCGGTGCCTTGCCCTGTGCGGCAGATGTGGGAATTTTTCCTTTCGTGCGCCAGTTCGCAGCGGTCGATCCGGCCTGGTTTGCAGCCTTGCCCTTACCGGTCCTGCAGCAGTGGTTGGCGGGGTGGTTGGCGCATCCTTTGTTTGCGTTGGCCATGAGGAAGCAAGCCTGCTGAGCGTTGCGCAAGGCATCGCTTTGGTGACCGGATTCCAGATACGAGGCAGTTTGCCCCGAAGACATCCCAGGCGCTAATCCGGCGGTTCGGCGACCGGGCGCGCCTTCGATTTATAGGAAGTTATTGGTGTTTATATGACATTCAGGTTATAAATACGAATAACTTCCTATAAGTCGAATGCCATGGACCCCATCAAAAACCCCTTTTCTCCCGGAGCAGGGTCACCACCACCCGAGCTGGCGGGGCGCGACGGCATTCTGGAGCAGGCACGTGTGCTGCTGGGGCGGGTCAAAGCCAAGCGGCCAGAGAAGAGTTTGTTGCTCACGGGTTTGCGTGGCGTGGGCAAGACCGTGCTGCTCAACGAGATTGAGGTGATTGCACGGGCATCCGGGTACCGGACGATTTTGGTCGAGGCCCATGAGGGCAAGTCCCTTGCGGTGCTGTTGGCTCCGCACTTGCGTCGCTTGCTGCTCGACCTGAACCGCTTGGCCGGTGCGGGCGACAAGGTACGGCAAGGTTTGGGTGTGCTCAAGAGCTTTGTGGGGGCCATCAAGGTCAAGGTCGGCGATATCGACATCGGTATCGACATCGAACCGGAAAAGGGCAGCGCCGACAGCGGGGACCTGGAGGTGGACCTTCCCAGCCTGTTTGTCGCGGTTGCCGAGGCTGCGCAGGACCGGGGCGTAGGGGTGGCTTTGCTGATTGACGAGATCCAGTACTTCAGTGCAGCAGAACTCAGCGCTTTGATCATGGCGATGCACAAAATGCAGCAGCGCCAACTGCCCCTGGTCTTGGTGGCAGCAGGTTTGCCCATCTTGCCTGGCTTGGCGGGTGAGTCCAAGTCGTATGCAGAGCGCCTGTTTAGCTTTCCGGGCATCGGGCCGCTGCCCGCGCCCGATGCGCTAAAGGCTTTGAACGACCCGGTCATCGCCGCCGGCGAAGCCTTCGAGCCCGGCGCGCTCGACGCCATCGTGGAGGTGACAAAAGGCTACCCCTACTTTTTGCAGGAGTGGGGCTACCAAGTGTGGAACCACGCGCGCATGTCGCCCATTACGAAGGACGATGTCGCGCAGTCCGGCGCGTTGGTGTCGCGCCGGCTGGACGAGAACTTTTTCCGGGTGCGCTACGACCGGCTCACACCACGCGAAAAAGAATTTCTCAGGGCCATGGCGGAGTTGGGTGCCGGGCCCTACCGCACCAGCGACATTGCGGACGCCATGCAGGTCCCCATCACCGCACTTGGCCCGGTACGGGCCAACCTGATTAAAAAAGGCATGGTCTACAGCCCGTCGCATGGCGACATGGCGTTTACCGTCCCGCTTTTTGATGAGTTCTTGCGCCGCGCCATGCCGAGGTAAGCGCTTTGGGCCTGCGTAGCAGCCTCTCCACGCGACCTGTGCTTTACGCTGCGCTGTCAGTTCCCCGCGCCACTATGCCGTCCACCAACCCCAACACCCGCTCCAACGCATCCTCTGCATCGCAGGCCACGGTGTGGCGTTGGGGCATGGAGCGCAGCCAGGTGAGTTGGCGTTTGGCGAGTTGGCGGGTGGCGGCGATGCCGCGTTCGCGCAGTTCGGCTGGCGGCCAATGGGCGTCCAGTGCTTCCCAGGCTTGGCGGTAGCCCACGCA
>JBIIZY010000130.1:0-8332 GCA_044346035.1 Rhodoferax sp.
CCGCCTACCCTTGCTGATGCTAGAGCCTATTGCGCAATGACAACTCCTGGTCCTGAGATCCCGCAAGCACTGCGGGCGGTGATTGAACGCCGCATCCGGCCTGATGTGCAGGCCATGCATGCGTACGTGGTGCAGGACGCTGTGGGCATGGTCAAGCTCGACGCTATGGAAAACCCGTACCGGCTTGCACCCGCGTTGCAGCAGGCGCTCGGAGAGCGATTGGGCCGTGTTGCGCTCAACCGCTACCCAGATAGCCGCGTCGATGTATTGCGCCGTACCTTGGCAACCCATGTGGACATGCCTGCTGGCTTTGACATCTTGCTGGGCAATGGGTCGGACGAACTCATATCTTTGCTGGCTTTGGCGTGCAGCGCACCCATGGGCGGTAACAAGCCCGTGGTGGTGGCGCCCACTCCAGGTTTTGTGATGTACGCCCTGAGCGCGCAATTACAGGGTCTGGAGTTCGTCGGGGTGCCGCTGTTGCCAGACTTTGAACTCGACGCCGAGGCCATGGTGGAGGCAATCATCACCCACGAGCCGGCTTTGGTTTACTTGGCTTACCCCAACAACCCAACAGCCAATCTGTGGAGTGCAGATGCTATGGCCCGTGTGATTGCCGTGGCTGCGCAAACCGGTACGCTGGTGGTGGTGGACGAGGCCTACCAGCCCTTTTCTAGCCAGAGCTACCTTGATGTGATTCGGGATGATCCCCAGCGGCATGGGCATGTGCTCTTGATGCGCACCATGAGCAAGTTCGGATTGGCAGGTGTGCGTATCGGATACCTGCTAGGGCACGCGGCATTGGTCTCGCACATTGACAAAGTGCGCCCGCCCTATAACGTCAGCGTTCTCAACTGCGAGTGCGCGTTGTTTGCCTTGGAACACGCCGAGGTCTATGCGGCGCAGGCCGCAGGGGTGCGTGCCCAGCGTCAACGCTTGCAGGAGGCGTTTGCCAGCTTGCCTGGGTTGAGCACTTGGCGCAGCGACGCCAACATGATCTTGGTGCGATTGCACGGAGAGCCAGACCGTGCTCAACGGGTTTTTGATGCGCTCAAGGCGCGCGGCATTCTGGTCAAGAACGTTTCTAGAATGCACCCGTTGCTGGCCAACTGTCTGCGCATCACTGTCGGTACCGAAGACGAAAACCAGCAGCTATTAGCGGCCTTGAAGGAAATCTTATGACGAATTACGCATTGGCCGAGGTTCCGGCATCGCATGCGCCGCGTACCGCCGAGGTGTCGCGCAACACCGCCGAAACCCGCATACGGGTGAAAATCAACCTTGACGGCAGCGGCCACAGCCGCTTGTCCACTGGCATTGGTTTTTTTGACCACATGCTCGACCAAGTTGCCCGCCACGGCCTGATCGACTTGGAAGTCGAGGCTGACGGAGATTTGCACATCGACGGGCACCACACCGTCGAAGACGTAGGCATCACACTCGGCCAAGCGGTGCAGCAGGCCATGGGCGACAAAAAAGGAATTCGCCGTTACGGGCACGCGTACGTGCCCTTGGACGAGGCCTTGTCGCGGGTGGTGGTTGATTTCTCTGGCCGCCCCGGCCTGGTGATGGATGTTTCGTTCAAAAGTGGCATGGTGGGCGCCTTCGATACGCAACTCGCCCACGAGTTTTTTCAGGGGTTTGTTAACCACGCTGGCGTGACCCTGCACATCGACAACCTCAAGGGCGAGAACGCACACCACCAAGCAGAAACCGTGTTCAAGGCCTTCGCACGTGCCTTGCGTGCTGCCGTGGAACGGGATCCGCGTGCGCCGGGCAGCATCCCGTCGACCAAGGGCGCGTTGTAGGCGTGAACACCAGGGCATGAAAACCGTTGCGGTGGTCGATTACGGCATGGGCAACCTGCGCTCGGTTACGCAGGCCGTCGAGCACGTGGCGTCCGACGCGGGGGTGCAGGTGGTGTGGGCTCGAACCCACCAAGAGGTGATGGACGCAGACCGTGTGGTGCTACCGGGTCAAGGAGGCATGCGTGACTGCATGCGCGAGCTGCGCGACGCTGGCATGCTGGATGCCGTCCTGCACGCTGCCCAACACAAACCGTTGATGGGAGTTTGCGTGGGTATGCAAATGCTGCTCGACCACAGCGAGGAGCTGGATACGAGGTGCTTGGGCCTGATCCCGGGCGAGGTCGTCAAGTTCGACCTTGCCGGGCAAATGCAAGCCGATGGCAGCCGCTACAAGGTGCCGCAGATGGGCTGGAACCGGGTGTGGCGCAGTGCAGCTGGCGCGGTTCATCCGGTGTGGGGTGAGGTGCCGGACGGGAGTTACTTCTACTTTGTGCACAGCTACTATGCGCGACCGTCTGATGCGCGCCACAGCGTTGGCGAGACGCAGTACGGGCAGCGCTTTGCGTCTGCGATTGCACGCGATAATATTTTTGCCACGCAATTTCACCCCGAAAAAAGCGCAGACAACGGATTGGCTCTTTACCGCAATTTCCTTCACTGGAACCCCTGATCCCCACCGGCCGCCCCCGCCATCATGCTTCTCATCCCTGCGATTGACCTGAAAGACGGTCACTGCGTTCGCCTCAAACAGGGCGACATGGACCAATCGACCACGTTTGCGGAGGACCCCGTTGTCATGGCCCGAAGTTGGGTCGACAAGGGTGCGCGCAGATTGCATTTGGTGGACCTCAACGGCGCGTTTGCTGGGCACCCCAAAAATGAGATGGCGATCCGCAAAATTCTCAAAAACGTCGGCAGTGAGGTCGATGTGCAGCTTGGCGGCGGCATCCGCGATCTCGACACCATTGAGCGCTACCTGGACGCCGGTTTGCGCTACGTGATCATCGGCACCGCGGCGGTGAAGAACCCCGGTTTTCTGCAAGACGCCTGTACCGCTTTTGGCGGGCACATCATTGTGGGCTTGGATGCGCGCGACGGCAAAGTGGCAACCGACGGCTGGAGCAAGCTCACACGCCACGACGTGATTGATTTGGGTAAGAAGTTTGAAGACTACGGTGTGGAGGCCATCATCTACACCGACATCGGCCGAGACGGCATGCTCAGCGGTATCAACATTGACGCAACGGTCAAGCTTGCCCAGGCGCTTTCCATCCCGGTCATCGCGTCTGGCGGCCTGTCCAACATGGCCGATATCGAAGCCCTCTGCGGTGTGGAGGACGAGGGCGTCGAGGGCGTTATTTGTGGCCGCGCAATTTACACGGGTGACCTCGATTTCGCTGCGGCACAAGCGCGTGCAGACGAGCTCAACGGGTAGTTGCCCTTGTTAGCCAAACGCATCATTCCGTGCTTGGATGTGACAGGCGGTCGGGTCGTCAAGGGCGTCAACTTTGTGGAATTGCGCGACGCCGGTGATCCGGTGGAGATTGCTGCGCGCTACAACGCACAGGGCGCCGACGAACTCACATTTTTGGACATTACCGCCACCAGCGATGGCCGCGACCTGTTGTTGCACACCATCGAGGCGGTTGCCTCACAGGTGTTCATCCCGCTGACTGTGGGCGGCGGTGTGCGCACCGTTGACGATGTGCGCCGCCTGCTCAATGCCGGCGCTGACAAAACAAGCTTTAACTCTGCTGCCATTGCCAATCCCCAGGTGATTGAGGACGCATCTCAGCGGTACGGTGCCCAATGCATCGTGGTTGCCATTGATGCCAAACGCCGCTCGGTGGCCGACAGTGCCCGCGCTGTCGATGGCGCTCCGATTGGGCCGGGGTGGGATGTCTACAGCCACGGCGGCCGCCAGAACACCGGTTTGGACGTGGTGGCATGGGCGATGGAAATGGCGCGCCGGGGAGCAGGTGAAATTCTGCTTACCAGCATGGACCGCGATGGCACCAAGTCCGGGTTCGACTTGGAGCTAACCCGTGCGGTGGCTGACTCGGTGGCAGTCCCCGTGATTGCTTCTGGCGGCGTTGGTACCCTGGACCACCTGGCGGACGGGGTGCAGCAAGGCGGGGCCGACGCTGTGCTCGCTGCCAGCATCTTCCATTACGGCGAGTTCACCGTGGCCCAAGCCAAGGCGCGCATGGCCCAGCGTGGCATACCGGTGCGGATTTAGCCGACAATCCGGCGATGAACTGGTTGGACCAAGTACAGTGGAATGCACAGGGCCTGGTGCCTGTAATCGCCCAGGAGCAGGGCAGCAATGACGTGCTGATGTTCGCTTGGATGGACCGCGAGGCCTTGCAAAAAACGGCCGAACTGGGCCGCGCGGTTTACTACAGCCGCTCTCGCGCCAAGCTGTGGTTCAAAGGCGAAGAGTCCGGGCATGTTCAACAGGTGCACGAGATCCGTTTGGACTGCGACAACGATGTGGTGCTGTTGAAAGTCACCCAGCTCGGGCATCTGCCCGGCATTGCCTGCCATACCGGTCGCCACAGCTGTTTTTTTAGTGTGCTGAAGAACGGCGCTTGGGAAAGCGTAGATCCCGTGTTGAAAGACCCCCAGTCCATTTACCAGTAACAGCATGCCCAACTCCCCCACTTCTCAGGATGTGCTGGTGCGTTTGGCCAGCGTGATCGAGAGCCGCAAAGCGACTGCCTCAGTACTAACGGACGTGAGCTACGTCGCCCGTCTCTTGCGCTTAGGCCCCGACGCTTTTTTGAAGAAGATCGGAGAAGAGGCAACCGAGGTTGTGATGGCCGCCAAAGATGCTGACCACGGAGGAGACAAGGCCAAGGTCGTGTCCGAGATCGCAGACCTGTGGTTTCACTGCATGATTGCGCTGTCGCATTACGGTTTGTCGCCTACCGATGTGCTCGCAGAGTTGCAGCGCCGCGAAGGCACCAGCGGAATCGACGAAAAGGCTTTGCGCAAAGCGTTGGCGCGCGAGGCGCTGGACGCAGAAAAAGGACCCTCCGCATGACCCACGACTTCACCAACCCGGTACCGCCCGACGCGGTAACTCTGCAAAAACTCCAGACCCTCAACACGGTGGGAACCATCAGCTATTTGCTGCATTTGGTGGTGGCCGTAAGCGCCGTTGTTCCAGGCGGGCAGTTCGGCCCGGTTCTGCTGATTGCGGCCTTGGTCCTTGATCTGGTAAAGCGCAGCGATGCCGCAGGCACTTGGCACGCCTCGCACTTTCGTTGGCGTATTCGCACGGTGTTGATCGCTGCGGGCTTGTACCTGCTGACTGCGCCGTTATGGATTCTGCTGTTGGCACCGGGCTGGGTCGCGTGGACGTGCATCTCGGTCTGGTTTCTGTACCGTGTTGTGATCGGTTTTGTTGCGATGAACAAGGGCCGTGCAATGCCATCACCACCGGGTGCGGCGCAATGACCGAGGCCAGCGTGGACCACGACCCCAACTGCCTTTTCTGCAAGCTCGTGCAGCGGCAAATACCCTCCCGGGTGGTGTACGAAGACAGCGAGTTTTTTGCCTTCCACGACATTAACCCTTGGGCGCCGGTGCACTTTCTGATCATTCCCAAGGCGCACATTCCGTCCATGGCACATTTGGACGCCAGCCACAGCGCGCTGATGGGGCGCATGATGGCCTTGGTGCCCAAGCTTGCTCTGCAAGAGGGTTGCAGGCCCTACCCGCAAGGGGGTTTTCGTTTGGTGACCAATACCGGTGCAGAGGGCGGGCAAGAAATTCACCATCTGCATTTCCATGTGATGGGTGGGCCCCGACCTTGGGCGCGCGGTTGAGCGCAGACTAGAATTCACAGCAACTGATAGGAGCATGTCATGGGTTCATTTTCAATTTGGCACTGGCTGGTCGTTTTGTTGATCGTGGTGCTCGTGTTTGGCACCAAAAAGCTCAAGAACATGGGCGGTGATTTGGGCAGTGCGGTCAAGGGCTTCAAGGACGGCATGAAAGACGGCGCCACACCGTCAGACGACAAGCCTGCAGCGCCCCCCACCCAGGTCGCCAACGCCGCCGCCGAGAAAACCACGATCGATGTAGAAGCGCGGCAGAAGTCTTGAGTTTTCCCCCGGCGCAGTGTTTTTTCCTAGCGTGCAACCCGCGTGATTGATCTTGGCATATCGAAGATTGCATTGATCGGTGTGGTTGCACTGATCGTGATCGGCCCTGAGAAGCTGCCCGGCGTCGCGCGGACGCTGGGCGCTTGGTTGGGCAAGGCCCAGCGCTATGTGTCTGACGTGAAAGCCGAAGTCAATCGCTCCATGGACTTGGAAGAGCTAAAGAAGATGCGGGAATCGGTGGAGGGCGCCGCGCAGGCCGTGGAGAGCTCCATTCAGACCGAAGCGGCCGATTTTGAGAAGTCTTGGGCCCAGTCCACGGCCGAGCTCAATGCATCCCTGGCGCCTAGCTTCCCCGTCTACAAGCGGCCCCAAAAAAACTGGCGCCTCAAGCAGGGTGCGGTTCCCAACTGGTACAAGGCAAAAAGCGGTGTTCGCACCAAGGCGCTTTCTGGCGCCGCCCGGGTGGCTCGGTATCGACCGACGCGCCTGAGCTAAGTCCCCAAGGCGCGCGCAATTTATGGCCAAAGATTCACCCAAAGACGACGAGCTCGCTGGCACGGAGCAGCCTTTTGTCCAACATCTGGTGGAGTTGCGCGACCGTCTGATCAAAGCGGCCATTGCGGTCGGTGTGGCTTTGGTGGCCTTGGCCATTTATCCTGGGCCTGCGGCGCTCTATGACATTTTGGCTGCACCGCTCGTGGCCACCTTGCCGCAGGGAGCGACCTTGATCGCCACCTCCGTCATATCACCGTTTTTGGTGCCGCTCAAAATCATGCTGATGACAGCTTTTTTGCTGGCGCTGCCCGCTGTGCTGTGGCAGATGTGGGCTTTTGTCGCGCCGGGCTTGTATTCCCATGAGAAGCGCTTGGTGTTGCCCTTGGTCATCTCCAGCTCGTTGTTGTTCTTTGTAGGCGTGGCGTTTTGCTACTTCTTTGTTTTTGGGCAGGTTTTCAAGTTCATTCAGGGCTTTGCTCCCAAAGCGGTCACTGCTACGCCCGATATCGAGGCCTACCTCGATTTCGTGATGTCGATGTTTTTGGCCTTCGGACTGGCGTTTGAGGTCCCGATTGTTGTTATCGTGCTGGCCCGCTTGAACATGGTCAGCATTGAGAAGCTCAAGGCTTTTCGCAGCTACTTCATTGTGGTTGCGTTCGTGATTGCGGCGATTGTTACTCCGCCCGATGTTGTGTCCCAACTGGCGCTAGCGATACCGATGTGCATCCTGTATGAGATCGGTATTTGGGCTGCAAAAATCTTCATTCGCTACACCCAGCCACCGGCTGACGATGCGCCGCAGCAGCAAACTTAACGTGCAGCGCTAGGAGGCTTGGGCCGGGGTCTAACGCCCGGTGACACATCCAGCTCCAACCGCTGGCTTTTTCGCGCGATTAAGAAACGTGCTGGCGTACCTGGCTTGAGCGCAGCTACGACGGACAGCAGTTGGGATACGTCCGTGACATCGCGCTCACCGATGCGCGTGATGACATCTCCTGGACGAACACCTGCTTTTGCAGCCGGGCCGTTTTGCAACACGCCTGTAATGATCACGCCCTCTTGGACTTGCACTCCAAACGCTTCGGCCAACTCGGGGGACAGGTCGTTGGGCTCGACCCCAATCCAACCGCGTGTTACCTGACCGTCCCTGACCAAGCCTTCCAGCACCATTTTTGCCGTGGACACGGGGATCGCAAACCCAATGCCCATGCTTCCACCGGAGCGAGAGTAGATGGCAGTGTTGATGCCTAGCAAGTTGCCGTTGGTGTCGACCAACGCGCCGCCCGAGTTGCCGGGGTTGATGGCTGCGTCGGTCTGGATGAAATTCTCGAAGGTGTTGATGCCAAGTTGGTTGCGACCCAACGCACTCACGATCCCGCTGGTCACCGTTTGTCCCACGCCAAATGGGTTACCAATGGCCAGCACCTGGTCACCTACTTCCAGTGAGTCGGAGTTACCCAAAACAATCACCGGCAGTTGATCGAGTTCAATTTTTAGCACTGCCAAGTCGGTGTCGGGGTCGGTACCTATGACTTTGGCGACGCCGTGGCGGCTGTCGTTGAGAAATACCTCGATTTCGTCAGCGCCTTCGATGACATGGTTGTTGGTCAGTACATAACCATTGGAGCTCACAATAACGCCGCTACCCAGGCCGCTTTGCGCCTCTTCTCCCTGGTCCCCGTAGAAAAATCTGAACCAGGGGTCATTGGAGGGTTGGCGCTGGCGCACAGCCTTGCTGGTGCTGATGCTGACAACTGCCGCGGACGCCTTCTGCGCGGCGTTCCTGAAGCTTCCTACTGGCACCGCCGCGCTCGGTGTCGTTGCGGGCGCCTCAAGGAGCGACACCACATTGGACATGGTCGGCGCTCGATCGAGCCACTGGGGCTTGAGTGTCGCAACGACAAAGTAAGCCGCCAA
>JBIIZY010000008.1:0-30246 GCA_044346035.1 Rhodoferax sp.
CGATTCCCTTGCGAACATTCTCGATATCAGCGCCGAGCACTTCCGCCAAGTTGGCCATTTCGTTCATGAAGCTGATGCGTGTCGCAAGCATGGCATTGGCTGCGTACTTGGTGAGCTCAGCGCTGCGAACATCCATGATGATCATTCGCTCGTGGTTGCGTTGGATGGGGGCGTACAGGGCGCGCATGTGCAGTGCAGCTTGCTCATCATCACAGCCCACCACGATGCGTGCGGGCCGCATGAAGTCCTCGATGGCAGCACCTTCTTTTAGAAACTCCGGGTTGCTCACCACGCTGAAGGGAACGCTCACTGACCGTTGTTCTAGCTCACGTGCAATGGCGGCCTTCACCTGATCAGCGGTACCCACTGGGACCGTGCTTTTGTTAACCACCACCTTGTAGTCCGTCATGTGTTTGCCCAGGTTGCGTGCTGCAGACATGACGTACTGCATATCGGCCGAGCCATCCTCGTCAGGGGGCGTTGCGACAGCAATGAATTGCACCGTACCAAAGTGCGCTGCCCGTTGGATGTCGGTGGTGAACCGCAACCGACCTGCGGCAAGGTTGCGCGCAACCAGGTCTTGCAGTCCAGGTTCGTAGATCGGCACAAGCCCGCGCTCGAGCGTCTCGACCTTGCTTGGGTCGAGGTCCAAGCACATCACGTCGTTGCCCATGTCGGCAAAGCACGCTCCGCAGACCAAGCCTACGTAACCCGTGCCGATAACGGTGATTTTCATGGTCAAGTACCCCGCAAATTTGATGACAAACTGTAGGTACGCAAGGTGACAAATTCGCGGCATTTTGGTGACCGCTTGGTTGCATGCGCGGCACGCGGCATCTGCGCAAGCGCTTGCTGGTGTGTGCATTTCGTGGCACTGCGGGAACGCGCTGCTCCGCTAAACTCCCAATGCCAACCGAGCGTGATGCGTCGCATTCGATTGGAACCACCGCGATGGTTCTGGCGCATCAAGCTGACAGGCGCACGATCCCTAATTCAACGCAGGAGTAACACCCATGGCAAAGGGCATGATTTTGGCGGCGGGGCAGGGTACGCGGGTGCGCCCACTCACCAAGGACCTGCCCAAGCCGATGGTCCCCATCCTGGGTAAGCCTGTCATGGAGTACCTGATCGAGCATCTCGTGCGCCATGGCATTACCGAAATCATGGTGAACGTCGCGTACCACCACCAGCGCATTGAGCAGTACTTTGGCGATGGCAGCCGCTGGGGCGCGTCGATCGGCTATTCGTACGAAGGGGTGCGAGAGCATGGCGACATCCTGCCCCGCCCGTTGGGGTCGGCAGGCGGCCTGCGCAAGATCCAAGATTTCAGTGGATTCTTCGATGAAACCACCTTGGTGCTGTGCGGTGATGCACTCATCGATCTGGACATTACCGCAGCGTTGGCCGAGCACAAGGCCGTGGGTGCGTTGGCTAGTATTTTGGCAGTCCAGGTTCCCATCGAGGATGTGCAGTCGTATGGCATCGTGGTAACCGAACCTGGGGGACAGATTTCGTCTTTTCAAGAAAAGCCGACGCCACGCGAGGCCAAATCCACGCTGGCCAGCGCTGGTGTTTACTTGTTTGAGCCCGCGTTGATCGACATGATTCCGGCCAACCAAAGTTACGACATTGGCTCAGAGCTTTTTCCGCGCTTGGTGCGTCAGCGGTGCGCATTCTTCGCGCAGAGTCGCCCCTTTCACTGGATCGACATTGGCCGTGTGAGCGACTACTGGATGGTGCTGCAGCGCGTGCTCAAGGGTGAAATTGCAGACATGAAAATGCCAGGCAAAGAGGTCAGACCCGGTGTGTGGGTTGGTCTGAACACCCAAGTTCCGTGGGATGAGGTGTCGATTGAGGGACCGGTGTACCTCGGTTCGAGCGTAAAGATAGAGCGTGGTGTCAGCATCATTGGCCCGTCTTGGATTGGCCACGGCAGCGTCTTGCGATCGGGTGCGCGCATCGTTCGCAGCGTGCTATTTGAGTACACGCGCATTGCCTCTGGCATGTGTTTTGAGGAGATGATCGTTTCTCGCCAGTACTGCGTTGACCGCCGAGGGAAAACCCTGTACGCGGGCGATGATGCTTGCGAGTTGCGCTGGGGAGATGCACGGGCCTGACAGTTTGCGCGCTTGCCTGCAATGTGCTGGCACGGGGAGCGTCAAGTTGGTCGGGGTGAGAGGATTCGAACCTCCGGCCTCTACGTCCCGAACGTAGCGCTCTACCAGGCTAAGCTACACCCCGAAGCTCAAACGGACGCGCATTCTAGCAAACGCATCTGCAAATTCATGGGCCCTTGTGCGAGCTATCCACGCTCCTTGCAGGCCGAAGTTTTGGTCGACTGCACTACAGCGCTTGGCACTCATAATGTCGCCGGCTGCGGGGCTTGGGTGCTTCGTCGGCGAGGCTTTGAGGGGCAGCATGAGAAAAACCGACTGTTTGGCAATCGCTTTGTTCTTGGGCGTTTATGGTTTGCAGCAAGCACAAGCCCAAGCGCAGTTGGCTGCGCCTGTTTCCGAAAAGGACTTCCTTGTGGATGTACCTATCGTTTTGTCGGTGTCAAGGCTGTCGCAGCGCATCGATGAAACGCCGGGTGCGGTCACGGTTTTGGACCGTGACATGATCCGGTTGTCCGGCGCACGCGACCTCAGCGATTTGTTGCGTTTGGTGCCTGGGTTCGACTCCACCATGTCGTTTGAGCGCATTGCGCCCCAGGCCTCGTACCATGGGCTTTACGGGAGTGTGTCCAACCGGATGCAAGTGTTGGTGGACGGTCGCTCGGTGTACTCGCCTTTCCTTGTTGGCGGTGTTGGTACGGGGCTGCAGGCTGTTGCGTTGTCAGATATCGAGCGTGTCGAAGTCTTGCGGGGGTCGAACTCTGCGACCTATGGAGCCCGTGCATTCTTGGGCGTGATCAACATCGTTACGCTTGATCCGAGCCAAACGCCAGGATGGACTGCTCAGATCGTACAAGGCGATAACCGGATTCAAGACGCCAGAGCAAGTTTTGGTTCCCAGGGGGAACGTGGTGGTTATCGGGTTTCATTGGATCGACGTCGCGACGCAGGTTTGCAAGGTGCAAATGATCACAACTCGGTCGAACGCGTTAACTTTCAATCGGCGATGCAAGTTGGCGTGGCCGATCGCTTGGAATTGCGACTAGGGCAGCTCGCTATTCACGCTGGCACCGGCGTAGCCAATTCGGTGGACAACCCTCCGCGCAGCACCGGTTACGTTGCAAACCACTTCCAAGTCGACTGGAAACGTACTTTGGGTAGTGATGCTGATTTTGTGTTGCGCTACGCGCGCACCGAAGAGAGTTACCGAGATCGTTTCCAGTACTCCCTGTTGCCATTGGGCTTGCCGGATTTCACGTGGCTTGATTTCACGGGCGCAGCGACCACTGACGCGCTGTCCGCGCACCATACCGTCCGTGTTTTCCAGTTGTCGAGGCTTGCATGGGGCGCAGAGCTACGCAGCGAACAGGTACGCTCGCGCCCCCTGTACAACACAGACGGTCCAATCCGAGCAGAGTTCTTCCGGCTTTTCGGAAACCTGGAGTCGCAACTGCATTCGGCCTTGATTTTGAATGTTGGTGCAATGGCCGAGAAAAGCGCCCAGGGAGGGGATACCGTAGCGCCACGGCTCATGCTGAACTGGCACGCCGCACCGGGCCACACATGGCGTGTCGGCGAATCCCACGCGTACCGGCCTGCAAGTGCGTTCGAGCAGCGGTGCGATGTGCGTTATGTGTCTTCCACTGGGATTGAGGTTGGTGTTACCAATAAGTGCTCGGGCGATTTACATCCTGAATTCGTGCGGGCCCGCGAGGTCGGCTACCTCGGTGATTTTCCGCACATCAAGCTTGCTGTGGATGTGCGGGTGTTTAACGAGCAGCTCTCGGGCATGATCTTTCAAGGCAGCTCGGCCAGTGGCATCAAGTCGTACTCCAACGTAGATCAATTCGCCCTAGATGGACTGGAGTACCAGGTGAAATGGCGCCCTTGGGCGGGTGGTCAGTTGTTGCTAAGCCAAACTTTTCTGCACAACGATTCGTCCAATGCAGACACCTCGATGTCCGTGGCGGCGCAGTCCAGTTCGCTGGTGTATTTTCAAAAGCTGCCTCGCAACCTTGAGTTCAGTCTGATGCACAACACCAGCGGGCCGCGGGTACTTGCGGAAAACAGGTCTGTAGATTCGGCGCGTTCATTGTCTAGGACCGATGTACGTCTTGCTATTCCCCTGCAGTTGGGTTCAAAACGCGGAGAATGCGCCGTCACCGTCCAAAACATCGGCTCGCCCTATGCCGACTACGACCCCAAGCGCGTGAGTTTCCAGCAACGCGCGTTTGTCAGCTTGTCGGTGGATATGTAGTTAGTGGTCGCGGGACAAAAGTTCAGACGCCAGCTGCGCTAAGCATTCTGCGTGGGGCCCCGAGGGCAGTAGCTGCACGGCATCCATTGCCCGCTGAGCTTCTTTTTGCGCTGCCATCCGTGCTACCTCGAGTGCGCCAGTGGCCTTTACCACCTCAAGAACCGCGCTGAGCTGGCTTACGTCGCCTTGCTCAATCGCAGCCCGAATCAATTTGCTTTGCTGGGTGCTTCCGCGTTGCATTGCTGCAATCAAAGGCAAGGTGGCTTTGCCCTCACGCAGGTCATCGCCGAGGCTCTTTCCCATGACTGCGCTGTCCCCCGCGTAGTCAAGAATGTCATCAACAATTTGGTAAGCGGTACCTATAGCCTGGCCGTACGCAGCGCAAGCGTTCTCTGTTTTTGCATCTGCCTTGGCCAAAATGGCGCCTACGCGGGCGCTGGCTTCAAAAAGCTTGGCGGTTTTGGACCGAATGACCTGCACGTATCCGGCCTCGTCTAGCGCCGCGTTGTGCATGTTCATCAACTGCATGACCTCGCCCTCGGCGATCACGTTGGTGGCGTCCGCTAGCACCTCCATGATGCGCATGTTCTGCGCGCCAACCATCATTTGAAACGCGCGGGAGTACAGAAAGTCCCCAACCAACACGCTTGCCGGATTACCAAATGCGGCATTGGCAGTGGCACGTCCGCGCCGCAGCGAGGACTCGTCTACCACGTCATCGTGCAACAGGGTTGCTGTATGGATGAATTCGACGACTGCCGCCATGTTGCAACGATGCGGGTGCTCGCACCCAAGCGCGCCACACACCAGCAGCATCAGCGCGGGACGCAAGCGCTTTCCCCCTGCGTCGATGATGTAACTGGAGACGCTGCCAACCAGAGGGACGGAGGACTTCAGGCTTTCAGCGATGACCCGGTCAACGCGGTCCATGTCAGACGCAATGACAGAGAGACCTGTTGCCGAAGTGCGCGAGTGTGCGTTCAAGACGTGGTACCGGAGTGATTGCAAGGAATTATAGAAAGATGCAGCGGCGCCCTTGTCAGGGATTCGTGCGTTCTTGCTCGGACTGCTCGAGCCTGTTACACTACTGGGCTTTGCAGGAACTTGCCTGCGTGAGTCAAGTGAAAGAGGTCAAAATGTACGCGGTCATAAAAACTGGGGGCAAACAGTATCGTGTTGCTTCCGGCGAAAAGATTAAAGTAGAACAGATTGCTGCGGATGTAGGCCAAGAGCTAGTGATCGACCAAGTGCTTGCAGTCGGAAACGGTGCAGAGCTGAAGGTTGGAACGCCCTTGGTGTCCGGTGCAACAGTAACGGCCACAGTAGTCGCACATGGAAAACACGACAAGGTTCGCATCTTCAAGATGCGTCGTCGTAAGCATTACCAAAAGCGCCAAGGTCACCGTCAGCAGTTCACTGAGCTGCAAATCGGCGCAATTGCTGCATAAGGAGCGCGAGTCATGGCACAGAAAAAAGGCGGCGGCTCTACGCGAAACGGGCGCGATTCGAAGCCCAAGATGCTTGGTGTAAAGGCTTTTGGGGGCGAGTTGGTTAGCGCTGGTTCCGTGATCGTGCGCCAGCGTGGAACGCAGTTTCATCCCGGAAGCAACGTTGGTATCGGCAAGGATCACACCTTGTTCGCACTGGTTGACGGTCACGTCTCCTTTGCGACCAAGGGCGCTTTGAACAAACACACGGTCAGTGTTGCTGCAGCGTAGTTTGCGGTGGCCTCGCCCCTAAGACCCTGCGCCTAGCGCGGGGTTTTTTGTTTGTGCGGTCTGTCCACTTGGAATTGAAACCATGAAGTTCGTTGACGAGGCCTACATTGACGTCTGCGCTGGAGACGGCGGTTCGGGCTGTGTCTCTTTTCGTCATGAGAAGTACAAGGAGTTCGGTGGGCCCAATGGCGGTGACGGCGGTCGTGGCGGTCATGTGTTCGCGGTTGCCGACGTAAATCTCAACACCTTGGTCGACTTCCGGTTCTCTCGTAGGCATGAGGCTCAACGCGGTGAGCACGGAATGGGGTCGGACATGTTCGGTGCCGCCGGAAATGACATTACGCTGAAGATGCCAGTGGGAACTGTCATTTCGGATGCGGAGACTGGTGAGGTTTTATTCGAGTTACTTGTGCCCGGCGAGGTTGTTACGATTGCCAAGGGCGGAGATGGTGGGTTTGGTAACTTGCGCTTCAAGAGCGCCATAAACCGCGCGCCACGCCAAAAGACGCCTGGGTGGCCTGGCGAAAAGCGCAATCTCAAACTTGAGCTAAAGGTGCTCGCTGATGTTGGCTTGCTTGGTATGCCCAACGCTGGAAAGTCCACTTTTATTACAGCGGTTTCGAACGCACGTCCGCGCATTGCCGACTACCCTTTTACGACATTGCATCCGAATCTTGGGGTGGTTCGCGTGGGTCCGGAGCAGAGTTTTGTGGTTGCGGATTTGCCCGGTTTGATTGAGGGCGCTGCCGAAGGGGCGGGGCTTGGGCACCAGTTTTTGCGTCACTTACAGCGCACGCGCTTGCTGCTGCACATCGTAGACGCTGCACCCTTTGATGAGGGGGTCGATTCGGTTGCACAGGCAAAGGCTATCGTTAACGAACTAAAAAAGTACGATGAAGCCCTGTTTAAGAAGCCGCGTTGGCTGGTATTGAACAAGCTGGATATGGTGCCTATAGAAGCCCGCGCCGACGTTGTTAAAGACTTTGTCAAGCGGTTCAAGTTCAAGGGACCTGTTTTTGAGATTTCAGCACTCACCCGTGAGGGATGTGAGCCCCTGATTAAGGCGATCTACGCGCATGTCAAGGCGCAGCAATTGGCCGAGCAGCCGCATGTGGAGTCCGACCCTCGGTTCATCGATAGCGATAGGGATACAAGGGTCTAGCGTGTCGGCTCCCGAGGTACTCGGTGCGCTGCCTACACGTGCAGGCGGCAACAAAGCACGGACGTGAAAGCCAGATTTAACATGATGCAAATTCACAATTCGCAGCACCTGCGCGCGGCCAAGCGTATCGTCGTGAAGGTCGGCTCCAGTTTGGTCACCAACGAGGGGCGTGGGTTGGACGAGGCGGCCATTGGAGAGTGGTGCCGTCAAATAGCCCACTTGGCGGGAGATGGTCGTGAGGTCATCATGGTCTCCAGTGGAGCCATCGCTGAGGGCATGAAGCGCTTGGGCTGGACGACCCGACCCAGCGCAATCCACGAGTTGCAGGCTGCCGCTGCGGTGGGCCAAATGGGATTGGCGCACATGTACGAAACCAAGCTGCGAGAGAACGCTTTGGGTAGTGCGCAGGTGCTGTTGACCCATGCTGACTTGGCAGATCGCGAACGTTACCTCAATGCGCGTTCTACTTTATTGACTCTGCTAAAGCTTGGTGTTGTGCCAGTGATCAACGAAAACGACACGGTGGTCAACGATGAGATCAAGTTCGGGGATAACGACACCTTGGGCGCTTTGGTTGCCAACCTGGTTGAAGCAGATGCTTTGGTGATATTGACCGACCAACACGGGCTTTACACCGCCGATCCTCGTAAGGAGTCGTCGGCAACATTTGTGCACGAGGCCACGGCAGGAGATGGGGCACTTGAAGCCATGGCCGGCGGCGCAGGATCGAGTATCGGGCGCGGAGGCATGATTACCAAAGTGCTAGCCGCTAAACGCGCCGCCGGTTCGGGTGCGTCGACGGTCATCGCGTGGGGTCGCACGCCTGATGTGTTGATTCGCTTGTCGCGTGGCGAGTCCATCGGCACATTGTTGGTTGCACAAACCCAGAAGATCCAGGCGCGTAAGCAGTGGATTGCTGATCACCTTCAAATGCGTGGCTTCGTTGTTGTTGATGACGGCGCTGCGGCGGTCTTGCAAAGCGCGGGGAAAAGCCTCTTGCCCATCGGAATGCTGCAAGTCGAGGGTGAGTTCTCCCGCGGAGAGGTTATTGCGGTGCGTGACCTCTCGGGCACAGAGATTGCGCGGGGTTTGGCCAACTACTCTAGTGCAGAAGCCCGCTTGATTTGTCGCAAGCCTTCAACAGAATTCGCACGGGTTCTAGGTTACGTTGCTGAACCAGAGATGGTGCACCGCGACAACCTGGTGATTACACGCTGAGCCACCTCTAAGGTGCTTATGCGGGATCGGGCGTACCGGATGCTGCTGCTGCGCGGAGTGTCTCGCTCGGTGGCGAACCGATGGCATCAGCCTTGGCTCCCACAGCATCGGCTTCTCGGCTGCGTGCTCCGGCACGCAGGTAGCGGCTGCGTGGCTCTTGCCTTGGCAAGTACCGTGCGAGCTCGGTCAGTGCGAGCTGGTACACGTCTCGCTTGAACTCCACTACCGCATCAAGCGGGATCCAGTACTCGTTCCAGCGCCAAGCGTCGAACTCGGGATGGTCGGTCGCTCGCAAATTCAAATCCCAGTCGTGGCCGACCAGCTGCAACAAGTACCAAATCTGCTTTTGGCCTTTGTAATGACCGCGCGCATCGCGGCGGATGTACCTGTCTGGCACCTCATAGCGCAACCAGTCTCGGGTGCGGGCAACAACAGACACGTGCTCCGGCTGGAGCCCTACCTCCTCATGCAATTCGCGGAACATGGCTTGCTCGGGGGTTTCTCCCCGGTCAATGCCACCCTGCGGAAACTGCCACGAGTGGGTGCGAATGCGTTTACCCCAAAAAACCTGATTTCTCTGGTTGAGCAGGATGATGCCGACATTGGGGCGAAAGCCGTCCCGGTCAAGCATAATCAAACCCCAATTTTTAAACTTCGTTCATTATGCACAGCGTGCGCAGTGCATCAAGGGGCGAGGGTGTCCAGAGCCCTTCGAATTCCAGCGAGTTGCGCCATGAAAGCCTCCCAGTTCCTCATATCCACGCTCAAGGAAGCGCCTGCCGATGCTGAGGTCGTTAGCCACAAACTGATGATGCGTGCGGGCATGGTCAAAAAGCTTGGGGCGGGCATCTACAGCTACATGCCCATGGGCTTGCGGGTGATCCGCAAAGTAGAGGCCATCGTGCGTGAGGAAATGAACCGCGCCGGTGCGGTTGAAATCACGATGCCGGTAGTTCAGCCTGCTGAGCTTTGGCAGGAAACGGGTCGCTTCGAAAAAATGGGCCCCGAGCTGTTACGTATTAAAGACCGACACGAACGCGATTACGTGGTGCAGCCCACCAGCGAGGAGGTGGTTACCGACATCGCCCGTCAGGAAATCAAGAGCTACAAGCAACTGCCTAAGAACCTGTATCAGATTCAAACCAAGTTCCGCGACGAGCGACGCCCCCGATTTGGTCTGCTGCGCGGGCGCGAGTTCACCATGAAGGATGCGTACAGTTTCGACCGCGACCCGCAGGCTGCTAAGGTGAGCTATGAGACCATGGCCAAGGCCTACCGACGCATCTTTGACCGGTTTGGCCTGACTTACCGCGCGGTGGCGGCGGACAGCGGTGCCATTGGAGGCGAGCTCAGTGAGGAGTTTCAGGTGATCGCCGCCACGGGTGAGGACGCCATCGTGTATTGCCCAAACAGCGATTACGCGGCCAACATGGAAAAGGCTGAGGCCTTGGCCCCGGCTGGCCCGCGAGGCGCTCCTACACAGACCATGGCGCAAGTCGCAACGCCCGGAAAGAGTACCTGTGTGGATGTCGCGGACTACTTGGGCTTGCCACTGGAACAGTCGCTGAAGTCGCTGGTGGTGGCAACCGATGAGCCAACCGAGCAGGGCGCAGTTTGCAAGACGCAAGTGTGGTTGCTATTGATTCGAGGCGATCGCAGCATGAACGAGGTCAAGGTCGGCAAAGTGCCTGGCTTGGCAAACTTTCGTTTTGCAACGCTTGCCGAGATCGACAAGCACTTCGGCTGTGAACCCGGCTATTTGGGACCTGTGGGTTTGCGGCTGCCTTTGAAAGTGGTTGCGGATCGGGAAGTCGCGCTGATGTCCGATTTTGTTTGCGGTGCCAATGTCGTGGATGCCCACCTAAGTGGCGTTAACTGGGGCCGGGATTTGCCCGAGCCCGATGTCGTGGCTGATATCCGCAACGTGGTGGAGGGTGACGCGTCACCGGACGGAAAAGGCCGCTTGGCGATTGAACGCGGCATTGAAGTGGGCCACATCTTTTACCTGGGCACCAAGTACAGCCAGGCAATGGGCGCGACTTTTTTGGATGTGAACGGCAAGCCCCAGTTCATGGAGATGGGCTGCTACGGCATTGGAATCACCCGTTTGCCCGCTGCCGCTATTGAGCAAAACCACGACGACCGCGGCATTGTCTGGCCCGATGCGCTGGCACCATTTACGGTGGTACTTTGCCCGATCAGCCCCGACCGTTTTGCCGACGTCAAGGCCGTCGCCGACAAGCTTTACCAGGATTTGTTGGGCGCCGGTGTGGACGTTATTCTGGACGATCGCAACGAGCGTCCCGGCGCGATGTTCGCCGACTGGGAACTGATCGGTGTGCCGCACCGAATCACGATCGGTGACCGTGCGCTCAAAGAAGGTCATGTGGAGTACCAGCACCGGCGCGACTCTGCGGCTAGCAAAGTGCCCGTTGCTGATTCTTTGGAATGGATTCGTTCGCGCCTGCGGGCATGAACATGCCTGCTTGCGGTGCGTTTACAAGACGTGCCGCCATGGCCTTGGCTCTGGCCGGTGGCGCAATGCTGCTACCAACCAGAGCCCGTGCGGGCCGACAGCGCGAGGAGTTTCTTGTCGATTCAGTGCGTACTGCATTGAGTTCTGCCATTCAAAACCTGGCTCCGCCAGTGCCGGAGTTTCAAGACACTCCCAGCAGGTTGCTGTACCTGCGTTGGCTGGGCGAAATGAGTGCGCGGCTGATGAGGCGAAAACCCGATGACAGCGTGCGCCGGGAATTCCTCCAGACCGTGTGGTACGAGACCAAACGCGCTGGACTTGAAACTGATCTGGTGCTGGGTCTCATTCAGGTGGAAAGCAACTTCCGCAAGTTCGCGGTTAGTTCGGCTGGCGCCCGCGGGTACATGCAGGTGATGCCGTTTTGGACGCGGGTGCTTGCCGACGGCAACGCTGCCAGCCTGTTTCACTTGCAAACCAACCTGCGGTTTGGGTGCGTCATCCTGCGCCACTACCTGGACATGGAGCGCGGAGATTTGTTCCTCGCGCTGGGGCGCTACAACGGCTCACGTGGAAAAGCCGCCTACCCCCAGGCGGTTCTGGCGGCGCGGCGGCTGTGGAGTTTTACGTAGCAGATTGGATCAGACCGGCTTGTTGCCAAGCATTTGGGCAAGCTCGCCAGACTCGTACATTTCCATCATGATGTCCGAGCCGCCGATGAACTCTCCTTTGACGTACAGCTGGGGGATGGTGGGCCAGTTGCTGTAGTCCTTGATGCCTTGGCGAATCTCGTCGTCTTCCAGCACGTTCACGGTTTTGAGTGACTTGGTGTCCACCCCGCAGGCTTTCAAAATCTGAACGGCGCGGCCAGAAAAACCGCATTGGGGGAAGCTGGCGTTGCCCTTCATGAAGAGCAAAATCTCGCTGGACTTGACCAGTTGGTCGATGCGTTGGTGGGTGTCGTTCATTGTGGTTCCTTGGTTCGCTGGCAGGCCGCAATTATTTCACCAACGACGCACAGATGCAGTTCGCGTGGAAGACGGCGTGGGCAGAACGCCCGGTTTTTCTACTGATAATTGCCCCTCCACTTCCACTTACACCATGAAAATCGAAAAAGACACGGCGGTTACGTTGCAATACAAAGTGACCGATCCCAGCGGCGCAGTGCTGGATGACGGCAAGGACCCCATGGCCTATTTGCATGGTGGCTACGGAAACACATTTGCTGCGCTGGAGGCGGCACTGGACGGCCAGGAGGCCGGCTTTCAAACACGTATCACGCTGGCTGCGAAGGACGCGTTTGGCGAGCGTGACGAGGCGCTGCTGACCAGCATTCCCAAGTCCCAATTTCCACCGGGCATCAAGGTCGGAGGCCAGCTACGGGGCCAAGACGATGCAGGTCGATCGCAGGTGTTCACTGTGGTCAAAGTCAAGGGCGACAAGGTGTTGTTGGACGGTAACCATCCGATGGCCGGCAAGACCTTGGTATTCCAGCTCAAAGTCCTGGACGTTCGAAGCGCATCGGCCGAAGAGATTCAACACGGCCACGTGCATGGTGCGCATGGTCACCACCACTGAGATTCGATAAACACCCAAAAGTCGCAGGGTTGCTGTGGGGTGTGACCGGGTAACAATGTCCTCCAATATGCTTTTTGGAGTGGACAACGATGATTGAGCGCCTGGGATTTATTCGCAGTCTCATAGCTGCTTTCTCTGTTGTCGGCTTGCTTCTACTTGGTGCAAGCATGTACACATGGACCCATCTCGATAGCATTGCCCAAGCCAACTCGGATGCCGCAAAGCGGCTTGTCCCGCAGCTAGCACGCATGGCGGCTATTGAGCTCAACATCACCCGTGTGTCGCTCCAAGCCCGGCACGCAATGCTTGCACGTACCCCAGAAGAATTGCGCAGCACGTTAGACGACATCGGCGCCAAAAGGAAAACCATTGACGAGGCGGTAGCAGGTTTCCAGAGCAATGTTCGTAGCGAACGCGGCAAGCAGCTCATAGCCACAGTGCAGGAAAAGCTGACCGCGTTTTGGACGGCAGGCGAGACAAACCTCGGAATGACGTTAGCTGGCAACAAGACCGAGGCTTTTGAGCATCTTGTGTCGGTTCTCATTCCCGCCCGGCAATCCCTGCTGGACACAGTCGCCGAACTGCGCGTGTACCAGCAGGAGCTGCTTGACGGACTGGTGAAGCAATCTGAAGGACAAGCGCAGAGTACCAAGATGGTGCAGGCAGCCTTGAACGTTGCCATCGCGGCCCTGCTGAGTTTGACCGCGTGGCAAGCAACCGCCTACGTGCGTCGCCGCATCGGCACTGCGTCCCGCGCCGCTGCATGCATTGCCGAAGGTGACTTGGCCAGCACGATAAACGCCGAGGGCAACGATGAGTTTCGCCCCATGCTGCTCCAGATGCGCGAAATGCAGGCCGCATTGCAAGGGACCGTGAGCCAAGTCCGGGCTGCGACGCAGCGCATCGCCACCGCCAGCGTCGAGATCGCCAGCGGCAACCAAGATTTGTCATCTCGTACAGAACTTGCTGCCAGTAACTTGCAACAGACCTCAAATGCGATGGAGCAGCTCACCGCCAATGTGCAGCAGTCTGCTGATTCGGCGCGCTTGGCCAACCAGCTCGCTTCCACTGCGGCCGAGATCGCCTCGCGTGGTGGGTCCGTGGTGAACCAAGTGGTTGCAACGATGGAGGACATTCGCGGCAGCTCGCGCAAGATTTCAGACATCATCGGCGTGATTGACGGGATCGCGTTTCAGACCAACATCTTGGCATTGAACGCCGCCGTAGAAGCCGCTCGCGCGGGCGAACAGGGACGTGGTTTTGCGGTTGTGGCCAGTGAGGTGCGCAGCCTCGCTCAGCGCAGTGCCGAGGCAGCCAAGGAGATCAAAACACTGATTGGCGCGTCGGTCGATAGTGTTGAATCTGGCAACCAATTGGTGGCACATGCAGGCCAGACGATGACCGAGATTGTTGGATCGGTGCAGCGCGTGTCAGGCATTGTGCAAGAGATTGCGGCAGCTTCGTCTTTGCAGTCCCAAAGCATCGGCCAAGTCAACGGATCGGTAGCGCAACTTGACCAAATGACCCAACAAAACGCGGCGTTGGTGGAGCAGTCCGCCGCCGCCGCGGAGAGCCTGAAAGCACAGGCCCAGTCACTCAGCGAGGTCGTAGGCGTATTCAAGCTTTCGCAGAATGAATTGCTGCGCTGAGCAGCTCTACTGTTTTGCCTGGGCGCGCGACTGACACTCTGTTTTTCAGATGTGGCGTTTGGCATAATTGCGCCACCAGTTTTGCAAAGGGCTGCAAATGATTTCTGTGCTTGCCAAACGTATTGTTGCGTCGCTTTCTGTGGCGCTGTTGGGTGCGTTGCAACCCGCATTCGCACTGGAGCCTGCAAAGGGCAAGGTGGTTTTGACCATCTCCGGAAAGATTGCGCAGAAAAACACACCGACTGCCGCCACGTTTGACATGGCAATGATCGAAAAGTTGCCGCAGCAAACCTTCACCACGATGACCCCGTGGGACAAGAAGCCGATCGAGTTCACCGGCCCGTTGTTGCGTGATGTCTTGGCGGCGGCAAAGGCCCAAGGCACGGTGATCAAGGCGGCCGCCCTCAATGACTACCAAACCAGCATTCCGGTGGAGGACGCACAAAAGTTTGATGTGGTTGTTGCCCACAAGATGAACGGCGCGAACATCCCGGTCAAGACAAAGGGCCCCCTTTTCATCGTCTACCCCTTCGATAAGAAGGCCGAACTGCGCTCTACGGTGTACTACGAGCGTTCGGCCTGGCAGCTTAAATCAATGGTTATCGAGTAAAGCCAACGGATGACGGGCCGCAGCACAAACAAGCGTTATTTGCTGTGGCTGGCGCTGGGCACCGCCACGATGGCGATTGCGATGGCCGTGCTGCTGGTATTCGAGCTCGCCCAAAAGCGTGCCATTGAGCAAAGTAGCAGCCTGCGCTCAGACTCACTGACGGCTTTGGTTTTTCAGTTCGAGCGCGAGTTTCTGCGTTTTCGCCACACGCTTGAGAAAGAGCTTGCCAGTGGTGCCGCCATCGACGCGCAGAGCCTGACACTGCGCTACGACATTTTCCTGAGCCGTGTTGCATTGCTGCGAGAAAGTCCGGGCATTGCCGTATTGGACTCTCGCCCCGAGTACCAAGAGTTGCGGCCCCGGCTTGAACAATTGGTCCGCAACAGCGACTTGGTGATGGGTGCCAGCCCACTGGAACGTGCATCGCTGGAGCAGCTGCTGAACCAATACAACACCTTGGGTGCAAGCGTTCAGGCTGTCAGCCATGCCGCCGATTCTGAGGTGGCGCGGCTGCTAGAGCGGCAGTCGACCGCCATGCTCGACCAAAACGACCTGATCGTGGCGCTGACCTTGGCGCAGCTTTTGCTGTTACTGTGTGCCTCGGCGGCATTGGCTTTTCGCCACCAGCGGCAAGAAAAGGAGCGTTTGGCGCTGGAAAAACTGACGGAAGATTTGCTGGAGGCACGCATCCAGGCGGAAGCGGCCAACCGAGGAAAGAGCCAGTTTCTGGCCAACATGAGCCACGAATTGCGCACACCGTTCAACGGCATGATGGGCATGTTGGGTCTGCTGGAGGCGACACCTATCACCGCGGAGCAGGCCGACTACATCAAGACCGCGCAGCGGTCGGCCCAGCACCTGCTGACATTACTCAACGACATTTTGGACGTCTCGGCGCTGGAGTCGGGAAAAGTCACACTCAAGCCGCAATCGGTCGAACTGCGGCGCCTCACCTTGGATGTGGAGGCGCTGATGCAACCGCATGCGAGCGCCAAGGGCCTGAATTTTTCTCTGGTTCATACACAGCCGCCCGATGCGCGGGCGCGCTGGGTGCTGGTGGATGAGACACGCCTTAAACAGATAGTGTTCAACCTCGTCAACAACGCCATCAAGTTCACCGAGCGCGGTGAGGTCAAAGTTACGGTGGAGCAAAGCTGGGAGTCCGAGCACGCCGTGCGCTTGGTGATTGTGGTGCGCGACACGGGCATCGGCATGGACGCTGCCGGTATGGCGCAACTGTTTCAGCGCTTTTACCAAGTTGATGGCAGCGCCACCCGCCGCTTTGGCGGCACCGGTTTGGGGCTGGAGATTTCGCAGTCTTTGGCGGCGATGATGGGCGGAGCCATTACGGTGACAAGCGAGCTCGGCGTGGGTTCGGAGTTCACCCTCTCGGTGCCCCTTGCGGTCGGTGCGCCGCCGCCGGTTCCAGCAGCTGCGCCGGCGCTGCCTGCTGTGCCAGCGCCAGCAGAGCCAACGCAGGATGGTGCTTACAGCGGCAGGGTGCTGGTGGTGGAGGACCATCCTATCAACCAAAAACTGGTTGGGCTGTTGCTACAGCGTATGGGCTGCAGCGTTGCCTTCTGCGAGAACGGCCAGCTTGCCCTGGAGCAGGTTGCCCAAGAACCGTTCGATTTGATTCTGATGGACGTGAGCATGCCGGTCATGGACGGCCTGACCGCAACCCGCGCTATCCGCGCGATGGCAGGGCCAGTGGCTTTAACCCCCATCGTGGTGCTAACCGCCGACGTCATGAACGAGGCCGTCCAAACGGCCCGCGATGCTGGGGCGAATGATTTTCTGGGTAAGCCGGTGGCGGTCGATCAGCTGCGCGCCATAGTCGCAAAGCACGTGAAAGGTAAGTAGGTCTTTTTTCTAGCCGATCGAAGTTTTTTATTGCGTTGGATTTGGTCTTCTTGGAGAAGTTTGGTGTTTTTTGCTCTTATGGCGCAACTACCATTTCGAACTTGGGCGCCCTGGGTGCCCGCTGTTTCATCCCCAAGGAGTTGCCCGTGTTGTCTGACCCCCGCAAAAAGTACCGCGCCTTTGCGCCCGTGGACTTGCCCAACCGCCAATGGCCGTCACGCCAGTTGACGGCGCCGCCCATTTGGATGAGCACCGACCTGCGCGATGGCAACCAGTCCTTGTTTGAGCCGATGAACGGCGAGCGCAAGATGCGCATGTTTCGCACGCTGTGCGCTATCGGCTTCAAGGAAATCGAGGTGGGCTTCCCCAGCGCCTCCCAAATGGACTTCGATTTTGTGCGCAGTCTGATTGAGGCCCGCCAGATCCCTGAGAACGTCACCATCGAAGTGTTAACCCCAGCGCGGGAGGACCTGATTCGCCGCACCTTTGGCGCCTTGCAGGGCGCGCGCCGCGCCATCGTCCATGTGTACAACGCCACCGCGCCGGTGTTTCGTGATGTGGTGTTTGGTCTTGGTAAACCCGAGGTGCTTGGCTTGGCGGTGCAGGCGGTGCGGCTGATTAAGCAGCTCGCATCCGAGCGCCCACAGACCGAATGGGTGTTGCAGTACAGCCCGGAGGTGTTCACCTCGACCGAGCTGGAATTCGCCCTTGATGTATGCAACGCCGTCACCGCCGAATGGGGAGCGACACCACACAAGCCGGTCATTCTGAACTTGCCTGCCACGGTCGAGGTGGCCACACCCAACGTGTATGCAGACCAAATCGAGTGGATGCACCGCAACCTGGCGCGGCGCAACAGCGTGGTGTTGAGCTTGCATCCGCACAACGACCGTGGCACTGCCGTGGCCGCAGCCGAGCTTGGGCTGATGGCAGGTGCCGACCGGGTGGAGGGCTGCCTGTTCGGCAACGGCGAGCGCACCGGCAACGTCGATCTGGTCACCTTGGCCCTCAATTTGTACACCCAGGGTGTTGCGCCGGGGCTTGATTTCTCGGACGTCAACGCGGTGGCGCGCACGGTGGAGCATTGCAACCAATTGCCCATCCACCCGCGCCACCCCTACGTCGGCGATTTGGTGTTTACGGCCTTTAGCGGCTCGCACCAGGACGCCATCAAAAAGGGGTTTGCGGTGCAAAGAAAAGACGCGCTGTGGAACGTGCCCTACCTGCCGATCGATCCCGCCGATGTGGGCCGCACCTACGACTCGGTGATCCGCGTCAACAGCCAGTCGGGTAAGGGCGGCGTGGCGTACCTGATGGAGGCGGACTATGGCGTAGTTATGCCGCGCCGCTTGCAGGTGGAGTTTGCCGGCGTGGTGCAAACCCAGACCGATTTACACGGCGGAGAAATGAGCGCGCATGCCATCTGGACGCTTTTCGAGGCCACCTACCTCGACCCGCGTGGTGCCCACCTGCGCTACCTGGGTCACCAGTTGTTGGATCTGTTGTCACCGGACCAGGCGCCTGTGCAGGGCATTCGCTTGCAGCTGCAGGTCGATGGCGAGCTTGCCAGCGTGACGGGGGCGGGCAATGGGCCGATTGACGCCGCAGTGCAGGCACTGCGCCACGTGGGCATCGCAGTGCAGGTGCGCAGCTTCGAGGAGCGGTCTACCCAAGCCAGCGCGCGCGGTGGCGAGGCGCAGGCGTGTGCGTTTTTGGAACTGGTGGCGATTGGGGCGGGGGCGGATCGGTTTGGCGTGGGTATCGATAGCAACATCGTCACCGCGTCGATCAAGGCCCTGTTCAGTGGTGTGCAGCGTTTGGGCTTGCGGGCTGTGCCGCAGCGGGAGTCGCCAGCCGCCGAGACGGTGTGATCCCCGGTGTGCCTTTGCATGGGGTGCCCAGGCGCTTGTCGCGGGTGGCGCCAGCGGGCAGCGGTTGCCTGCATTGCGCCGTGGGGCCGCACCGCAGTGCACCCGTGCGGCCCGCTTTGTATTACGTCCCTAGTGAGACGGGCGCTGCCCGCCACTGCAGCGCAAGATGCCGGGCAGGTCGCGGCGGGACTGCACGTGCACAAAACCTGCGCCCCGCAGCAATTGGCCCACCGCGTCTGCCTGGTCGTATCCATGTTCCAGCAACAGCCAGCCGCCTGGCAACAGGTGCTGCGGCGCTTGTGCCACGATGGCTTGCAGGTCATCAAGCCCCTGCCTGCCACTGGCCAGGGCTTGCAAAGGCTCATGCCGTAGCCGGGTCAGGTGCGAGTCGTTTTCTGCGATATACGGTGGGTTGGCAACAATGAGTGCAAAGTCGTGCGCCATGCCATGCAGCCAATTGCCTTGGTGCAAGTGGAGCTCCAAGCCCAGCCGCTGTGCGTTCTCGCGGGCCACGGCCAGCGCGTCTGTGCTGCGGTCCAGCGCATGCACTTCCCATTGCGGGCGGCTGTGTTTGAGTGCCAATGCAATCGCGCCGCTGCCAGTGCCCAGGTCGATCAGGCGCTGCTTTTTGGTGTGGGTGGCCTGCGCGTCCATCACTTCGAGTGCCCAGTCGACCAAGGTTTCTGTGTCGGCGCGCGGGTCCAGAACGCGGGCATCCACCTGTAGTTTCAGCCCATAAAACGTGTTGTGGCCCGTGATGTAGGCCAGTGGCTCACCATCGAGGCGTCGCCGTGTGGCCGCTCCAAAGGCCGCCAAGACAGTGGGGGCCAGCGGCTGGTCGCCGTGCGCTAGCAGCCAGGCCCGCCCGCTGCTTGTGCGGTCGCTGGCATGCAGCAGAAGCCATTGCGCGTCGGGCCGTTCCAGCCCAAGCGCCAGCGCAGCTTCGATGGCCTGGGCGACTGTCACTGCCACGGCTACCTCAGGGCATGCCCAATTCGAGGTCGGCCATTTGCTGCGCGGCTTCAAAGGCTTGCAGCGCCTCCACCACGTCTCCCAGATCGCCCTCCATGATGCCGAGCAACTTGTACAACGTCAGGTTAATCCGGTGGTCGGTCAGCCGGCCTTGCGGAAAGTTGTAGGTGCGGATGCGGTCACTGCGGTCACCGCTGCCGATCAGGCTTTTGCGCTCGGCTGCGTCTTTGGCAGCGCGCTCGGAACGTTCCTTTTCTTGGATGCGCGCGGTCAGCACCCGCAGGGCCTGCGCCTTGTTGCTGTGCTGGCTGCGCCCGTCCTGGCACTCGGCTACGATGCCCGTGGGCAGGTGGGTGATGCGCACCGCAGAATCTGTTTTGTTGATGTGCTGGCCACCTGCTCCGCTGGCTCTGAAGGTGTCAATCCGTAGGTCCGAAGGGTTGATCTTGACGGCCTCTTGCTCGTCGGGTTCTGCCAACACTGCCACAGTGCAGGCGCTGGTGTGGATGCGCCCCTGGGTCTCGGTGGCGGGCACCCGCTGAACCCGGTGGCCGCCCGATTCAAATTTGAGTGCGCCATACACCGCATCACCCTCGATGCGTAGTACCACTTCTTTGTAGCCGCCGAGCTCGCTCTCCGACGCGCTCACCACCTCGGTTTTCCAGCCTTTTGTGTCGCAAAACCGGGTGTACATGCGGGCCAGATCGGCGGCGAACAGCGCCGACTCGTCACCGCCCGTACCAGCGCGGATCTCGATGAAGGCGTTGCGCGCGTCGTCCGGGTCCTTGGGCAGCAGCATGCGCTGCAGTTCTGCAGCGAGCTGGGTCAGTTCGGCGCCCGCGCTGTCGATTTCTTCCTGCGCCAGAACCACCGTGTCCTGGTCCCCGGCGGCGCTGGCCAGCATGTCTTGTCCTTGTGCCAGATCGGACTCGCGCTGTTGGTAGCGGGTCCAGCGGCTGGCCACCGCAGCCACATCGGTGTGCTCGCGTGACAAGGCCATGAACTGCTTCATGTCCTTCATGATGTCTTCGCGCGAGAGCAAAAACTCAAGCTCGCCCAAGCGGTCGGCGTAACGGGCAAGTTGTTGGCGGAGAAACGGTTTCATAGCGGGTTGGATCAACAAGGTGTGGAGTTGTGTGGCGGCACAGTTGCACAAGACGCTGCGGGCTTTTGGGTGGCGCCGGGGTGGTGTGGATCGGTTGGCGCTGGCAGCCGTGTGGCTGTAACACCGGGGGCCGAGCGCCCAGGCGAGGCGGTCGGCGCTAACGCTCTTTGCGCAGGAAAAAGTGCTGGATGGCGGTACTGGCCCGCTCGCGCGCGTCGGTGTCCCCGGTATGCAACTCCGCCATGGCGCCATGCAACATTTTTTGGGTGAGGCCGCGCGACATTGCCTCCAACACGGCGTCGACATTCTCGCCCTTGGCCAACGCCTTGCGCGCACGCGCCAGCTCAGTGGCGCGCCACTGGTCGGCCTGGGCGTTGAGTTGTTGAATGAGCGGCACCGACCCGCGTTGGTCAATCCAATGCATAAAGCTCTGCACACCGGCATCCACAATGGCCTCGGCCTGTGCGACTGCCGCTTGGCGGTTGGCTTGTGCGGTCTGCACCACGCCAGCCAAGTCGTCCACCGTGTAGAGGTATACATCTTCGAGTTTTTTGACCTCCGGTTCGATATCGCGGGGAACCGCCAAATCCACCATGAACATTGGGCGGTAGCGGCGCTTTTTCAGGGCGCGCTCTACGGCACCCAAGCCGATGATGGGCAAGGTGCTGGCGGTGCAACTGATGACAGCATCAAACTCGTGCAGCCGCTCGGGCAGATCGGCCAGCCGCATGACCTCCGCACCAAAGCGCGATGCCAGCTTTTCGCCGCGCTCAAGCGTGCGGTTGGCAATGGCAATGGTCTTTGGGGTTTTCGCGGCAAAGTGGGTGGCACACAGCTCGATCATCTCGCCCGCACCCACAAACAACACTTTCACCTTGGCCAGGTCTTCAAACAGCTGGCCCGATAGACGCACCGCTGCGGCAGCCATGCTGATGGAGTGGGCGCCGATTTCGGTAGAAGTGCGCACCTCTTTGGCCACGGCAAACGAGCGCTGGAACAACTGCGATAGCGTGGTGCCCAAAGCGCCGGCGGCGTCCGCCGCGCGAACTGCGTCCTTGAGTTGGCCCAAAATTTGGGGCTCGCCCAGCACCATAGAGTCCAGTCCACTGGCCACCCGAAACGCGTGGCGCGCCGCCTGGTCGCCTTCGAGGCGGTAGGTGTATGAGCGCAACTCATTGGCCGATACACCACCCGACTGGGCCAACCAGGCCAGCGTTTGCTCCAGCGCCGATTCGTCGCCCGCGCAATAAATCTCGGTTCGGTTGCAGGTGGAAACAATGGCGGCCTCGGGCGTGCGCGCAATCGATTGGCGCAGTGCTTTGAGGTGGGGCTCCATGGCATCGGTGGCAAAGGCAAACCGGCCCCGCATGTCCAGCGGCGCGGTGGTGTGGTTGATGCCTAGTGCCCAGACTGCCATATGTGTGGGGGATTATAAAATCCCGGCTCGCTTAGCCTTTTCGCCCGTGCGGCGGTGTATAGGGGCCAAGTGTGGCACCAAAACTGCGCGATGACACCCCTGGACTTCTTGATTCACCTGCTCAATTTTTTCCTGCCCGCGGTCGTGGTGGGTACGCTGGTTGCGTTGGCGTCGCCTTGGGTTCTTAAGCGCCGCACGCCGCGCAGCCTGTGGCGCCAATCAGCCCTCAACGCTGCTGCGGGCGCAGCGGCGCTGGTCGCAGGGTTGGTCTACTTCGACAACGACGGAAAGATGGCAACTTACGCGGCCATGTGCGCGCTGGTGGCTACCTGCCAGTGGTGGCCGCCCTCCAAAAAAGGGCGTTGAACTGCGACTAGTCCGGTTGGAAGACATCCACCCGGTCGGTGATGATGCCGTCGGTCCCCAACGTAATCAGCCGATGTGCGTCGACCCTGTCGTTGACCGTGTAGCTGAGTGTCCGAAAGCCCGCGCTTTGCGCTTGCGTCACGCTGCTGGTGTCCCACAGGCGGTGGTTGCAGACCACTGCTTGGCAGTCTAGTGTGAGCGCGCACTCCAGCCACCCAGTCCAGAGGGTGTCCAGCAGAAGCCCGCGCGGGAGTACGGGCGCTGCGTGTTTTGCACCCTCCAAGGACTCGACATCAAACGAAGTCAGGAGCGGTGGCACTGCGGCGTCTTGCCACAGGCGCGCTGCGTGGCGGGCCACTTCGGCGCCGGTTTGGTGTTCCGTGCCCGGCGTGGCCTTGATCTCGATGTTGAGAAAAAATCCGTTGTGCAAACAATAGCGGGCCACCGCTTCCAGCGTAGGCAGCGGCTCACCTGCAAAGTCAGGGGAGTGCCAGCTGCCCGCGTCTAGTTGGGACAGCGCATGCCATGGGTGGTAGCCAGCTACGTTGCTCTGGCCTTGCCGAGGGCCCGCCGCGTGGGTGGTGCGTTCCAGCGTCGCGTCGTGCAGCAAAAATGGAACGCCATCCAGGCTGAGTTTGACGTCGCATTCGAACATCCGGTAACCGTGGCGCGCACCTTCCCGAAATGCAGCGAGCGTGTTTTCGGGCGCCAGCTTGCCCGCACCGCGGTGGGCGATCCATCGTGGGTAGGGCCAAGGTGGCAGGTCAAGTTCGATCATGTGGGCTCCAGGTTGCTTTGGGCTTTGGCTGCGCCAGGTCGTAACCCTTGGCACGGGCGCAAAAGTGTAGCCCTGTGGTGCGTGGTGTGTGGTCAGCGGGCAGCTTGAAATTCGTCCTGATGCAAGCTCGACCACAAATCGCAGAATGCGCCAGGGCTAGTTCGGCTGGGCTGTGTGGTGGGCACGTGGAGTGTGCGTTTGTTGGGGCGCACCGTGGGGAGATGGAACGGTACGCGGGGCCCCAATGCTGCACTGCGTTAACATGCCCGTCCGTCTGAACTGGCCTGAATGCGACCTGGGTTGTCAGTTTGGCGGCCAACTGCGGTCCGCCGGGCTGCCAAGGCACTGATTGATGAACGCACCGACTTCGCTTTCCCACCTGATGCATGCCGCCGACACCGAGCCCGTAGGGCACGAGCGCATCCGGGAAATTCCCTACAACTACACCTCGTTCTCGGACCGAGAGATCGTCATCCGCCTGCTCGGCTCCGGCGCATGGACCACGCTCAATACGCTGCGCGACGAGCGCCGCACTGGCCGGTCAGCCCGCATGCTGTACGAAGTGTTGGGCGACATCTGGGTGGTGCAGCGCAACCCTTATTTGCAAGACGACCTGTTGGACAACCCGCGGCGGCGGCGCCAATTGGTGGACGCCCTGAACCACCGGCTGGCCGAGGTAGAAAAGCGCCGCACCCCCGATGTCGATCCGCTGCGCGATGCGATGGTGGGTGAGCTGTTGGCGGCTGCGCGCAGTGCGGTGACGGCGTTTGGTGCGGGATTTGCCGAGGTGGCGGCGTTGCGCAAGCAAGCACACAAGCTGCTGAGCAAGCTCACCGCGCGCGACAACATCAAGTTCGATGGTCTGTCGCGTGTGTCGCATGTGACCGACGCAACCGACTGGCGGGTGGAGTACCCGTTTGTGGTGCTCACCCCGGACTCTGAGCAAGAGATGGCCGGGCTGGTCGCGGGCTGCATCGAATTGGGTTTGACCATCATCGCGCGCGGCGGTGGCACCGGCTACACCGGCGGTGCGATTCCGCTGACTTGGAAGAGCGCGGTCATCAACACCGAAAAACTCGAGGCCATGTCGGAAGTCGAATTGGTGCGCCTGCCCGGCCTGGACCGTGAGGTAGCCACCGTCTGGAGCGAAGCCGGTGTGGTCACGCAGCGGGTGGCCGATGCGGCCGAGCGCGCGGGCTATGTGTTTGCGGTGGACCCCACCTCGGCCGAGGCCAGCTGCGTGGGCGGCAACATTGCGATGAACGCGGGGGGCAAGAAAGCGGTGTTATGGGGTACAGCGCTCGACAACTTGGTGAGCTGGCGCATGGTGACACCGCAGGCCCAGTGGTTGCAGGTGACCCGGCTGAACCACAACCTGGGCAAGATCCACGATGCGGCCTTGGCCAGCTTTGAATTGCAGTACTTCCAGGCCGATGGCAAAACGCTGTTGCGCACCGAGCGCCTGGACATTCCCGGCGCGAGCTTTCGCAAACAGGGCTTGGGCAAAGACGTTACCGACAAGTTTCTCAGTGGCCTGCCGGGCATTCAGAAGGAAGGCTGCGATGGCCTGATTACCAGCGCGCGCTGGGTGGTCCACCGCATGCCGGCGCACACCCGCACCGTGGTGCTGGAGTTTTTTGGCACGGCGCGCGAGGCGGTGCCCAGCATGGTCGAGATCAAGGACTATCTGTTCGCGCAGGCCGCGTCCGGCGTGGTGCTCGCAGGACTTGAACACCTCGACGACCGCTACCTCAAGGCGGTCGGCTATGCCACCAAGTCCAAACGCGGAGGCCTGCCCAAGATGGCGCTGTTTGGCGATATCGCCGGGGACGACGCCGACGCGGTGGCACGTGCGACGTCTGAAGTGGTGCGCATCGCCAATTCGCGCAGTGGCGAGGGTTTTGTGGCCGTGAGCCCCGAGGCACGCAAGAAGTTTTGGCTGGACCGCAAAAAAACCGCCGCCATCAGCAAACACACCAACGCCTTCAAAATCAACGAAGACGTGGTGATTCCGTTGCCGCGCATGGCCGAGTACACCGACGGCATTGAGCGCATCAACATCGAGCTCAGTCTGCAAAACAAGCTGGCGTTGTGTGACGCTTTGCTGGCGTTTTTGCAGAAAGACAACCTGCCCTTGGGCAAGGTCGATGACGCCATCGACACGCCTTCGCCTGAGCTGCTGCAAGAGCGCGTAGGCCAGGCGCTGGCCTTGATCGCCGAGGTGCGCAGCCAGTGGCAGGGCTGGCTGGACCAGGTGGACACCTTGTTTGCCCAGTTGCAGGACCACCGCTTGCGCGCCAGCTGGAAAACCCAGTTGCGCGAGCCCTTGCAAGGCATCTTTACCGGCGGCGCGTTTGCCGCGATTTGGGCGGAGTGCGTTGCCATCCACAAGCGCGTGCTCAAGGGCCGGGTGTGGGTAGCGCTGCACATGCATGCGGGTGACGGCAATGTGCACACCAACATCCCGGTCAACAGCGACGACTACGCCATGCTGCAATCTGCGCACGGTGCCGTTAAGCGCATCATGGCACTGGCCCGCTCGCTTGATGGCGTGATCTCTGGCGAACACGGCATCGGCATCACCAAACTGGAGTTTCTCAGCGACGCCGAGCTGCAGCCGTTTCAGGACTACAAGCACCGCATTGATCCGCACGGCCACTTCAACAAAGGCAAGTTGATGCGTGCGACTGCGGCGCCAGCCCAGACTGTGGCGCCGGGCCAAGCGCACCACCCAGCACAACATTCATCGCCTAAACCAGCGCATGACTCAGCACACAACTCAGCACAAGGCGAGGGCCAGCTTCCAACGCTGGGCGCTACCACCGAGCCCGCGCTGCACGCCGACTTGACCAATGCCTACACGCCATCGTTCGGTTTGATGGGGCATGAGTCCTTGATCATGCAGCAGAGCGACATTGGTGCCATCGCTGACTCCATCAAGGATTGCCTGCGTTGCGGCAAGTGCAAACCGGTGTGCGCCACCCACGTGCCGCGCGCCAACCTGCTCTACAGCCCGCGCAACAAAATTCTGGCCACCTCGCTGCTCATCGAGGCCTTTTTGTACGAAGAGCAAACCCGCCGCGGTATCAGCATTCGGCACTGGGAGGAGTTTGAAGATGTGGCCGACCACTGCACTGTGTGCCACAAGTGCGAGTCTCCGTGCCCGGTGAAAATCGACTTTGGCGACGTGACCATGAACATGCGCAACCTGCTGCGCAAGATGGGGCAAAAGAGTTTTCGTCCCGGCAACGCAGCCGCCATGCTGTTCCTCAATGCCACGCGACCCGAGACCATCAAGCTGATGCGCGCGGCCATGGTGGGCGTGGGCTTCAAGGCGCAGCGCATGGCCAACGATGTGCTGCGTGTCTTCGCCAAAGCCCAGACCGCCAAACCACCTGCGACGGTGGGCACCGCGCCCATCAAGGAGCAGGTGATCCACTTCATCAACAAGAAGATGCCCGGTGGCTTGCCCAAGAAAACCGCGCGCGCCTTGCTCGATATCGAGGATGCGGACTATGTGCCCATCATTCGCAATCCAGACAGCACGACGGCGGAGTCTGAGGCGGTTTTTTACTTTCCGGGCTGCGGGTCGGAGCGGCTCTTTAGCCAGGTCGGTTTGGCAACGCAAGCAATGCTGTGGCATGCGGGTGTGCAAACGGTGTTGCCACCGGGTTACTTGTGCTGCGGTTACCCGCAGCGCGGCAGCGGGCAGTTTGACAAGGCCGAGAAAATCATCACCGACAACAGGGTGCTGTTCCACCGGGTGGCCAACACGCTGAACTACCTCGATATCAAGACCGTGGTGGTGAGCTGCGGCACCTGTTACGACCAGTTGCAGGGTTACGAGTTCGACAAGATTTTTCCGGGTTGCCGCATCATCGATATTCACGAGTTCTTGCTGGAAAAAGGCATTACCCTGGTGCCACAAGGCGGTGCGGGCGCGGGCTATTTGTTCCACGACCCCTGCCACAGCCCGATGAAACTGCAAGACCCCCTGAAAACCGTCAAGGCGCTGGTGGGCGATGCGGTGATCAAGAACGAACGTTGCTGCGGCGAGTCCGGCACCTTGGGCGTCACCCGACCCGACATCTCTACGCAGGTGCGTTTTCGCAAAGAGGAGGAGTTGCGCAAAGGCGAACTGGCGCTGGCCTCGCACAGGGCGGCCACCCAGCCTGCGAATGCACCGCAAACGTCCGTCAAGGTACTGACCAGCTGCCCCAGCTGCCTGCAAGGCCTTTCGCGCTACGGCAACGACCTCAACAACGGCTTGCTCGAGGCCGACTACATCGTCGTCGAGATGGCAAAACACATTTTGGGTGCGGACTGGCTGCCACAGTATGTACAGCGCGCCAATGCGGGCGGCATCGAGCGGGTGCTGGTGTAAGCCGTGCGCCCATAGCAAGCGGGCGATATGGCCACTGTCCTTTGCGTTTGGGAGCAGGGTGACAACCTAGGCCACCTCGCCAACCTGCGACTGCCCGTGGAGGAAGCGCTGCGCTGCGGGCACCGGGTGGTCTTGGCGGTGCGCCAGCTGACCTACGCCAAAGAGGTTTTGGGCGACTTGCCGGTGACGTACGTGCAAGCACCGCACAAGCACGCTCCGCGGCAGGGCGGCCACCGCGAATTCCTTAGCTACACCCATTTGCTGGCCAAGCAATGCTTCGGTGGCGCCGACGAGTTGCAGATGTACCTGTCGGCTTGGCGCGCGTTGTATGGGTTGGTGCAACCCGACGTGGTGCTTTTTGAGCACAGTCCCACCGCATTGGTCGCCGCACACGACCATGATTTTCGCAAGGTCTTGGTGGGCAACGGATTCGCCGCGCCCCTGCCCGCCACCAACCTGGATGCGCCGTTTTTGCCCTTTCCCACCTCGGCTTTGACACCTGGTGCGGTTGAGGCACTGCGGCGCGATGACCAGGCGCTTTTGCAATGCATTCACCAAGCGCAGCGCAATGTGCATGCGCCAGCGCTACCAGCGCTGCACACCATCTACACGCAGGTGCACGACACGCTGTTGTGGACCTGGCCCGCACTGGACCACCTTGGCGCCCAGCCGACGCGTCGCTATTTGGGGGTGGCGCCGGTGCAGCGGGATCCGCCGGTATGGCCGGACGCAGCGGGCCCCAAGGTGTTTGGCTACCTGCGCAACATGCCCGCGCTGGAAGCGTTGCTGCGCGATCTACACGCTTCGGATGTGTGTGCCTTGCTTTTTGTACGTGACCTGCCCGAGCCGCTGCGCCAGCGCTACAGCGGATCGCGCATGCGCTTTATCGATCAGCAAGTCGATCTGGCACTGGTGGCCCAGCAGGCCGACTGGGTGCTAAGCCATGGCAACCACGGTACGGTTGCCACCTTTGCCCAAGCCGGTGTTGCACAGCTGCTGATTCCGCTGCACCACGAACACCTTTTTCTGGCCCTGCGTCTGGTGGCGCAGGGCGCAGCCGTCATGGCAATGCAAGACCAGAGTGGTTACCGCACTGCAATCGATGCTTTGTTGACCAACCCGCTGGTTGCCGGGCAGGCCCAAGCGTTGAAGATGAAGTTGACTCCCTACAGCGCGGGGGACGCGCGCGCAGCCGTCGCGCGGGTGATTCAGGCTACTTGAGCAACGCCCAAGAGGCTTGCGGAGCGGTGTTTACACTGCCAGCAACCGCAGGTCGGAAGCGTTGGGGTGAAAACCCCGCTGGGCCTTCCACGCGGCAGCTGGAGTCGTGCACCATGAAAACCGTTTTGTGTGTTTGGGAGCTGGGCGGAAATCTGGGACACCTTAGCAACTTCCGCGTGCCGGTTGGGCTGGCGCTTGCAGCGGGGTACCGGGTGGTGCTGGCTGCGCGCGATTTGCGCAACGCCAAGGTGGTTTTTGGCGACTTGCCCATCACCTACCTGCAAGCGCCGTTCAAGCAAACGCACACAACGCCCAGTCCAGTTTTCCTGAGTTACACCCACCTCCTGGCGCACCAATGCTGTAGCAGTGCAGGTGATTTGTTGACCTACCTGCAAGCTTGGCGTGCCTTGTATGCCTTGGTGCAACCAGACGTGGTGCTGTTTGAACACAGTCCCACTGCATTGATTGCGGCGCGCGGACTGCATTTCAGGAAAGTTACCGTTGGAAGCAGCTTTACGGCGCCCGTGCCAGACCCGTCTCCAGGCGCACCGTTCCTTGTTTTTCCAATCACGCCGCGTACCCCCGACGTGCTGGCGCAATTGCTGCAGGACGACACTGCTCTTCTGACGACCATCAACACCGCGCTGCAAGCGCTTGACGCGCCTTCCATGGATGGACTGCACACCATCTTCAGCCAAGTCGACGACACGTTGGCAATGACGATCCCCCAACTGGACCACTTCGGGGCCAAGCCCGGGATGCTCTACCTCGGCGTGGAAGCGCCACATGCTTATGCAGCGCCGGTCTGGCCCGACGGCGATGGTCCTCGGGTGTTTGGATACCTAAGCGTATTTGCGTCGATAGAGCGTTTGCTTCAAGACGTGCATGCGTCGGGTGCTTGCGCACTGCTGTTTGTGCGCAATTTGCCACCTGCACTGAGGGCGCAATACAGCGGGCCGCGCATGCGCTTCATCGACCACCCGGTGGATCTGGCCGAGGTTGCACGCCATGTTTCGTGGGTCGTTCACTGCGGCAACCACAGCACCGCTGCCACCTTCGCCGCGGCCGGAGTGCCGCAACTGATAATTCCGCTGCACCAAGAGCAGTTGTTTTTGGCCCTGCGTTTGGTCTCGTACGGAGGTGCTGCGATGGCGTTTCAAGACCAGAACGCCTATGCGGCTGCGATCAGCGCAGTGCAAAACAACCCACGCGTCCGAGAACAGGCACGCGTTTTGCAAGCCGAAGTTCCGCCCTACCAGGATGACTTGGCCCGGGCTTGTATCGCCCGCGCGTTGGGCGTGGAGGGCTTGATTGCAGAGCATGGTAACGGGGCTTTGGGGTAAAACTTGCGCGCACCAAGGGCGTTAATTGTTCTTTTATGAACGCATTTATGTGCTTAAATATTTCGATAACAAATTGAATTTAAGCCAGACCATGGGGGAAGTTTTATGGGCCACCGGGCATCGCTGAACCACATTTACCGAACTGTC
>JBIIZY010000131.1:0-8236 GCA_044346035.1 Rhodoferax sp.
TACACATCCAGAGAGAACGATGGCACGGGCTTGTACTTCTACAGAGCGCGGTATTACGACCCGGTGTTGAAGCGGTTTGTTAGCTCAGATCCGATTGGGTTGGCGGGGGGGATGAATGTGTATGCCTATGTGGGGGGGAATCCGGTGAGCTGGATTGATCCATCGGGGTTGTATACGGAAGTTGTCTATTGGCATCCTGTTGGAATTGGTGAGTCCCAGTTTGGACATGTCTCAACCAATATCAATGGTCAAAACTTTTCGTGGACGCCACCTGGTCAGTGGGATTCAAAATACCCGCTTGCGTTAGACTACAACGCGATACAACAGACATTTCGCGATGGCCGCGGTGTGGTTCTTGCGTTAACGTCGACTCAAGAGAAAGTGTTAGCGGCCTGCATGAATGCGGCCAGCGGGCAGTACAGCATTTCTTCGAATAACTGTGGCACATCCGTTCAAGCTTGTCTGAAAAGGGTCGGCGTTCAGTTTGACAAGACACTTCTACCTAAGTCAATATTTGGCAATCTTAGCAACTCGTCGTCTGCGGTTGGAAATACCTACTATCCTGGTCCCGAGAGAACAGGTTCTCCCTTCAATAGTCCGTCTTTGTGGGGTTTTTAATGAAGCTCATACTTTGGGTCACCATGTTGTTGCTGATATTGAGTGGCGTGGTTTTGGGTCTTGCGGGCCATCGATTTGTTTTGGTGGCGAAAAGCAATGTTGCAGTGGATAGTTATCCTATTCCCGGATCCACGCCAATTGCGAGAATGTCATTAGGCGAGCGTGCGATTGTGCTGGGATGTGATGACTTGAAGTCTTATCCGGCAGTTCATATTCTCTTAGCGAACGGTTCCGAGGGCTATGTTATTGAAGAGGGCTACGAGTTAATTGCAGCGCCCATCTGGAATACTTCGACGGGAAGTCCTGTTAGCTTCTTTTGTCCATGAGTTTGAATGACCCCCTCGGGTCTTGTTGGGGGAATCAATACAAATGGGCATGTGGATGGGGGCTCCGTGATAAGGTTGTTTGTCGGAATTGGATGGATTCAAGATCTGAACTTCATATTACGGGTGGGCATAGTTGCCCTTTGTGCTTGAATCAACCTAACTTGTATCGAAGGTAGCCTAAATGTTCTCGAGCTTACGTCCAGGCTTTCTTGTTGCAGTTGCCGCGATGCTGGTGGCTTGCAATGAAACAACATTCATTGATGTGAGCGACAAATTGGGCTACCGTGAATTGGTTGGAACAACATATACGGTGGTCGGCCCGCTAGTTGCGTATGGGATTCGAAAGCACACTGAGGCGACTGCTGAATATGTAACTTTGATCCCCGCGCCCGGCATTGCTGGATCTGAAGTTGGTTTCAGCACACCGATTGCGATCGGAACCCAAATGAGGGTGATCCGTGTCTATGAAACCAATCGACTCATTGACTCATCGACTTCACTGGAGGTGAGGTTATCCGGGAATTTCGTGTTCGGAAATTTACCAGTTCGTCTGGACCTTATGCGTGGAAACCAGGGCTTGAGCAAGCTCACTTTGAATCCAGCTGTGTTTCGCAAGAATTAGAAAACAGTTTAGTGCCGATGCATGCTACATGCGCAATGACCAGTGCTATGAGTCAGGTGCTTCGAAGAAGTCCTGTGAAGTAAACACGGTTGACAAATTGCGGTCGTTGGCCAAGGATCCGGGCACGGAAGGCGACACCATCCGTTTCCTCAACGGTGCGATTTTTCTCTTTATGCCATGAGCTTGATACGCAGTCCTTGGGGTATGGTCTTCGTTTGCATCGCCATCACAGCGGCAATTATCTTTGCGAAGGAGTTGCTATGGCATTTGGGTGTTGGCTATTGGGTTGTATTGAGTTTGCTCGGAATAAGTCACCTCGTTGTTAGCGCTGCAGTGTTTGCTGACAATTCGGGGAATTTCCCTATTAAATTGGGCATCTCGTTCTTGTTAATCACGGGGCAGTGGTGGGTACTTGAGATGATCGCAATGCAGGTCATTTGGCGGCTGCATGGCTTTGCTCCTTAGGTCCGGGTCACATGACTGGGATGCGAGCAACCGGCTGAGCCAGCTAGTGCAATGTGGTAGCACTGGAAGCGCCGGTACCACGCTGACTGCAAGTTTTAGCTACGACGCGTTTGGTCGAAGAATCCAGAGCAGCATCACGCGCGCCAACCAAAGCCCATCGACCGTGCAATACCTGTACAAAGGTCAACAAGCCTTGGGGGAAATCCGCGACGGAAAACTCGGCCACCGCCTGCTCACACGCTTGTCCCTGGATGAAACAAAAGGTCAACTACAACCCCTTCCAGCTGCTAAAGCTGTGGGGAGTGAATTTATGCGCTACCGAATCCGCAACGGATCCGTCCTGCGCTCCGGCTGCCCCGCACCAGTTTCAGTAGGTGGCCCAGCGGCCGGATCCGTCCATCCAAAAAACCGACATATCTCCGCGCGCTGCCGTTGCGCGTCCGCCATCCCCAGCGCCATCAGCTCCGAGGTGTAGCCGCTCTCAAACAGCAGGTAGCTGGCCAGCGCCGCGCCTTTGACGTCGGCTTTTTCGGAGGACACGCCCACGCCGCCCAGCATGGTGCGCACCGCGTGGGGCAGTTCGTGCACGTGGCGGGCGGCCACGGCGTCCAGGCGTTGGCTGGGTGCGATCACCAGCAGTTCCACCGGCTTGAGGTTGCTGGCCTGGCGTGCGGCTTCGGGCACCAGTTGCAGGGTTTGGTTGACGCGTCGCACCCGTTCCACGTCCACCGCCAGCGCATCCAGAAAGATGTTGGACAGCGCGTGGCCCGCAATTTGCGCCAAGCTGGGGTAGGCGTTGGTGGTGTGCAGGTGCGCTTCGCCCTTGGGCTCGTGCATGCGCCCGGCGCCTACCACCAACACGCGCTGCGCGCCCAGGTGGATGGCGGGCGCTATCGGTGCACTTTGGCGCATGGAGCCGTCGCCAAAAAATTCGTGGCGGCCGTGGATGTGCAAGGCGGTGGCGGGGAAAACAAAGGGGATCGCGCTGGACGCCAGCAGGTGTTCGTGGGTGATGCGGTCGCGCACAGAAAAGCGCTGGGTGCGTACCCAGGGCATCAGGCGTTTGTCGCCCTCAAAAAACGTGACATGGTCGCCGGTGCTGTAGCTTGATGCCGACACGGCCAGCGCCTGCAAATGGCCTTGCCGCACCAGATCGGGCAGCCGCTCCAGTGGCACCAGCCGTTGCAACAGCTGGCCCAGCGGCGCGTTGTCCAAGAGCGACTTGGGTTTGACGCGCCGAAACTTTGCCAATATCCAGCCCAGCGACAGCAAGGTCAGCCAGGTCGCGCCCGAGCGCAGCATGCTGAGGTGGTCGGCGCGGTAGACCTCGTGGGCGTGGAAATTGCGCCAGGTTTTGGCGATGAGTGAGACCGCACTGTCAAAGTCGTCGGCACCACAGGCCAGCGCTGCGGCGTTGATGGCCCCCGCCGAGGTGCCCACGATGATGGGAAAGGGGTTGGGCTGCGCCTGGGCACCGCACTCGCGGCGAATGCTGGCAATGGCTTCGAGCACGCCCACTTGGTAGGCCGCACGTGCCCCGCCGCCGGTAAGCAGCAGGGCGGTGGTGGGTGTGGAGGGCGCAGGAGCGTCGCTGGGCTGCATGCAAAACATTATGGAATGCACCGTGCCCCTGCAAACGCAGGGGCACACCGGGAAAACCCGTAGGTGGCGCCAGGCAGTTGGGCCGACCATGCCGCCGGTCGGGGTGTTGTGGTTCGATAGACTCGCTACCCAAACAAGGAGCATGAATGGCTGTGACCGAGCAAGCAATCCTGGGCGCCCTGCAAGGCGTCACCGATCCCAACACCGGCAAAGATTTCGTCAGCAGCAAATGTGTCAAGGTGGTGTCGGTGGACGGTGGCACCGTGCGCCTGCAGCTGGAGCTGGGCTACCCGGCCAAGAGCCAGTTGCCTGAATTCGCTGCCGCTTTGAGCGCAGCGGCCAAGACGGTGCCCGGTGTGCAGCAGGTCGAAGTCAGCCACCGCTTGGCGGTGGCGGCGCATGCGGTGCAGCGCGGGGTGCAACTGCTTGCCGGTGTCAAAAACATGGTGGCCGTGGCTTCGGGCAAAGGCGGTGTGGGCAAGAGCACCACCGCCGCCAACCTGGCGCTGGCACTGGCCGCCGAAGGTGCGCGGGTGGGTTTGCTGGACGCTGACATTTATGGCCCCAGCCAGCCCATGATGATGGGCATTGAGGGCAAGCCCGCGTCCGCGGACGGCAAGACCATGGAGCCGCTGGAAAACTACGGCGTACAGGTGATGTCGATTGGTTTTTTGGTGGCGCAAGACGAGGCCATGATCTGGCGCGGCCCCATGGCCACGCAGGCGCTGGAGCAACTGCTGCGCCAAACCAATTGGAAAGACCTGGACTACCTGGTCATTGACTTGCCGCCGGGCACCGGCGACATCCAGCTCACCCTAAGCCAGCGTGTACCACTGACCGGTGCGGTGGTAGTAACCACGCCGCAAGACATTGCACTGTTGGATGCCAAAAAAGGCATCAAGATGTTTGAAAAAGTGGGCGTGCCAATTCTGGGCATTGTCGAAAACATGGCGGTGCATGTGTGCAGCCAGTGCGGCCACACCGAGCATATTTTTGGGGTGGACGGCGGCAAAAAAATGGCCGCCGACTACGGCATGGACTACCTGGGTGCGCTGCCACTGTCCATGCAAATTCGGGTGCAGGCCGATGGCGGCAAGCCCACGGTGGTGGCCGACCCCGACGGCGAAGTCGCCGGCATCTACAAGGCGGTGGCCCGCCGCGTGGCACTGGCGATTGCCGCCAAGAACAAGGACTTTTCTTCCAAGTTCCCCAGCATCACCATCAGCAAAACCACCTAAGGCCAGACACAGATCGTGATGCAAGCAGCCTGCCTCTGTGCCCCACCCTTTCGCCCAAGCGCGTGCCACCAACATCATTGGCAAACGCCCTTCGCCAAGGCCACTGGCCTAGGTCATTAGCCACAGTCATCGGTCAACGCCATTTGCCGACACCCCCTACCGACCATTCCAACAAAAAACGATATGCCCCCTCCCCACGAGCCCCCTGCCGCAAGCACCCGTCCAAACGCCGTGGTGTTGGGCACGCCCGACGACATGCGCCAGCGCATCCGCGTGAAATCCAAGCTCAAGGGGCGCCAGCCGGACGCAGCCGCAGTAGATGAAGTGCGTGCCCTGGTGGGCGCTGCGCCGCACCGGCGCGACCTGCTCATTGAGCACCTGCACCGGCTCAACGACGCCTACCGCTGCCTGCACGATCGGCATTTGGTGGCGCTGGCCAAGGAGATGAACATCCCCATGGCCGAGGTGTACGAGGTGGCCACCTTCTACCACCACTTTGAGGTGCTGCGCGGCGACGAACAAGCCCCTGGCCTGACGGTGCGGGTGTGCGATGGCCTGAGCTGTGAGTTGGCCGGTGCGCAAGACTTGCTCAAACGCCTGCCCACGATTTTGGGTGGCGGTGACGGTGGTCTTGGCGGACCCGCGGAGGTCCGCGTCATCCCAGCGCCTTGCCTGGGTCGCTGCGAGCAGGCGCCGGTGGCGGTGGTGCACCAAAACCCGGTGCCTTGGGCCCGCGCGGAGGCGGTGGCGGCACTGGTGCAGGCAGGTGCAGTGCAACACCCCGTTGCAGCGGTCAACGCAGCGTTCGATGCTGCTGCGCACGCACAGCGCAGCGTCTCACCCTTGCCGAGTTTGCCGGGCGGCGTGCCACCACTGCCAGCCCTAAGCGGCGTTGCGCCTGCGCAGCCCCAGGCGGAAGCAGCTGCGTCGCCGCACGCTGCAACCGTGGCCCCAGCCTACGCGGGGTATGCGGTCTACCGTGCCGGCGGCGGCTACCAGTTGGCGGCGGCGCTGGCCCGTGGCGAGCGGCCGCTGGAAGCCGTTATCCAAGCGATGGAAGACTCGGGTCTGCGCGGCCTGGGTGGCGCGGGCTTTCCGGCGGGGCGCAAATGGCGCATCGTGCGCGACCAGCCCGCCCCCAAACTGATGGCGGTCAACATCGACGAGGGCGAGCCCGGTACCTTCAAGGACCGCACCTACCTGGAGCGCGATCCGCACCGTTTTTTGGAGGGCATGCTGGTGGCGGCGCGCGCGGTGGGGGTGGACGCTTGCTACATTTATTTGCGTGACGAGTACCACGGCTGCCGTGCCATTCTGGAGGCCGAAATTGCGCTGTTGCAAGCCGACCCGCCGTGCCCGCTGCCGCACATCGAACTGCGCCGCGGCGCAGGCGCCTACATTTGTGGCGAAGAGTCCGCCATGATTGAAAGCATTGAGGGCAAACGTGGCGAGCCGCGCATGCGCCCGCCTTACATCGCGCAGGTCGGGCTGTTTGGCCGTCCTACGCTAGAGCACAACTTTGAGACCCTGTACTGGGTGCGCGACATTGTCGAAAAAGGCGCTGCCTGGTTCAGCGGCTTTGGGCGCAACGGGCGCAAGGGGCTGCGCAGCTTTAGTGTCAGCGGCCGCGTCAAACACCCCGGCGTCAAACTCGCGCCTGCCGGCATCACGCTGGCCGAACTCATAGCGGAATACTGTGGCGGCATGGCCGAGGGGCACACGCTGTACGCCTACCTGCCCGGCGGCGCCTCGGGCGGTATTTTTCCAGCGAGCCTGGCCCACGTGCCGCTGGACTTTGACACCTTGCAGCCGCACGGTGGCTTTATCGGGTCTGCGGCGGTGATCGTGCTGAGCCAACACGACAAGGCGCGTGACGCGGCGCTCAACATGATGCGTTTTTTTGCGCACGAGAGCTGCGGCCAGTGCACACCCTGCCGCGTGGGTACCGCCAAAGCAGCGGTGTTGATGGAGGCCCCGGTGTGGGACCACGCCACGCTGGAAGATCTGAATGTGGTGATGACCGACGCGTCGATTTGCGGCCTCGGCCAGGCAGCGCCCAACCCGGTGCGCTGCGTCCAAAAGTACTTTGCCCACGAGGTGGCCTGAGATGAACGCACCCACAAAAATCACCGAAGTCACGCCACAGGTCATCACCTTCCATTTGGATGGCAAACCCATCGAGGCGTTCGAGGGTGAAACCATCCTCAAAGCAGCCCAGCGCAGCGGCGTGTGCATACCCCACCTTTGCTACAAAGACGGCCTGCGCGCCGACGGCAACTGCCGCGCCTGCGTGGTCGAAATCCAAGGCGAGCGCACCTTGGCCCCCAGCTGCTGCCGCAGCGCCACTGCCGGCATGCAGGTGCAGGCCAACAGCGAGCGCGCCCTCAAGAGCCAAAAGATGGTGCTGGAGATGCTGCTCTCCGACATGCCGGAGGCGGGCTACAAGTGGAACGACGCAGAGCCCACCAACAACCCGTCGGCCACGGCGGCGGCGGGGCGGGGGGTGGAGACCGATTTGTGCTCGCACCATGAGGGATCCGCCCCCCGCCCCGCCGCCGCCATGGCCGACGCGAGCGAAGTGCCTTCAAGCGCCCCCGCCCAAAAGCCGGGCCAACACGGCGAACTCAGCGACTGGGCCGCGCGCCTGGGCGTCACCGTGCGCCCTGCACTGAAAGCCCTGCGCCGCAGCCAACCCCAGGCCGATGTGTCGCACCCCGCCATGGCCGTCAACTTGGATGCCTGTATCCAGTGCAACCGCTGTGTGCGCGCCTGCCGCGAAGAGCAAGTGAACGACGTGATTGGCTACGCCCTGCGCGGCGCGCACAGCGCCATCGTGTTCGACCTGGATGACCCTATGGGTGACAGCACCTGTGTTGCCTGCGGTGAATGCGTCCAAGCCTGCCCCACCGGCGCGCTCATGCCCAAAACACAGGTCGGCTCGCAGGCGGTAGACAAAAAAGTGGACTCGGTCTGCCCGTTTTGTGGCGTGGGCTGCTTGCTGACCTACAACGTCAAAGACAACGCCATCGTCAGCGTCGAGGGCCGCGACGGCCCGGCCAACCACAGCCGTCTGTGCGTCAAAGGTCGCTTCGGTTTTGACTACGCCGCATCGCCCCAGCGCCTCACCGTGCCGCTGGTGCGCAAAGCCGGTGTGCCCAAAGACCCCGAGATGCTCAACCGCTTGAACCGCGATACGGCAGACTGGTCCGCGGTGTTCCGCGAAGCCACGTGGGACGAGGCGCTGGCACTGGCCGCAGGCACGCTCAAGGGACTGCGCGACCAGCACGGCAGCAAATCGCTGGCCGGATTTGGCTCGGCCAAGGGCAGCAACGAAGAGGCCTACCTGTTCCAAAAGCTGGTGCGCA
>JBIIZY010000132.1:0-8198 GCA_044346035.1 Rhodoferax sp.
GGTTTCGGCTGTGGGCCAACAACGACGACGACCCCGCGTTTTTGCGCGCAGTCACCACCCCCAAGCGCGGCATCGGCCACCAGACCCTGGGCAGCCTGGGCGTGTTTGCGAGCCAGTACAAACTCAGTCTGTTTGAGTCGCTGTTTTCATCTTCGCTCGGTGCGGTTCTGGGCGCCAAAGCCATTGGCAGCTTGCACGAGTTTGGCCGTTATGTGAACGACCTGCAGTTTCGCGCCCGGCACACCGAGGGCTTTGAGGCCGCGGGCGCGTTTCTTGCCGATTGGCTCAAAGAGATTGACTACGAAAAGCACCTGTACGACGGCGAAGACAGTGAAAAAATTGCCGCCGCCAAGTGGACCAATGTGATGGAATTCTGCGACTGGATGGCGCAGCGCTGCGGCGGCCAGATAGACGATGTGGCGGGCATCACCGAGCGGGAGGTGAAAAGCCTGCTGGAGGTGTCGCAAACCATTGCGCTGCTCTCCACCATCAGCGAGCGCGAGAAAGACCAAAACGTAGTAACCCTTTCGACCCTGCATGCCGCCAAAGGTCTGGAGTGGCCGCATGTCATGCTGGTCGGCGTAACCGAAGGCATGCTGCCCTTCAAACTGGGCGACGGCCACAGTGATGGCAACGCGGCCCGGACTGGTGGCGACGCACTGGCAGATACCACCGCCCAGGCCGATGCCGCCACCCGTTTAGAAGAAGAACGCCGCCTGATGTACGTGGGCATCACCCGCGCCCAGCGCAGCCTGGCCGTGAGCTGGACCCGTCGGCGCAAAAAGGGCCGGGAGATGGTGGCCGCGCAGCCCAGCCGCTTTATCGCCGAAATGGCACTCGACGCGGCCACCGCCAAAGAAAACCCGCGTGAAAAACTGCGTGCACTGCGGGCCGAATTCGCCCTCAAGGCCGAGGCAGCAGCTACGGCACGCGCAACGAGTCGCTGAGCTTGGGTGGCGCAGGCGTTACGTGCACCGGCGCTTTGGCGAGGTTGCGAAATTAGTGGGGCTCCCGTCTTTCATACTGCGCGATCAGATCAGCACTTGCGCGCGACCATGCATCAATGGCTTGGTAGTTGCCGCTGGGCAGTGCATTCAAAAAGGCCAGCGCCAATTGCCGGGTGGCGACCTTGACTTTGGGGTTCAAGCTGCTGCCACCGGTGCCTGCGCGGTCGGTAAAGATGCTGTGCGAGCCGTCCTTGAACACCGCCAACACTTTGGGAACCGCACGCTCGCTGCCCATCGCGTTGAATACGTCGATGCGGTCTTGCAGCCCGGAGACGTAGCCCGGTATCTGAATCACGTCCTGCGTGGCGGTGATGTGCAGCGTCGGCAGTTCGATGGCGGAGAGGATGGCTTGGGGATCACCCTGGCCATAAAAAGGTGGCGCCGAAATAACGATAGCGGCGCTGATGCGGGGGTCGCGCAGCGACACACTGCGCCCTTGTTGCTGGACCAGCGCACCGGCAATCAGCATCGTGGTGTTGGCGCCGTACGAATGCCCGGCAGCAGCAATCCTGCGGCCATCAAACCGCGCGCCCACCGGGCTGGCCAGTAGCTGGTCCAGCGCATACCGCAAGTCCTGCACACGGTTCACGGCCTCGGACGCTTGCGCGGCCTCGCCCAAGCGCGCCGCCAGCGCAAAGGGATTGCCCATCCAGACCTGGCGGTCGCTGCCCACATGTTGCACATGCAAGCTGCCGTAGCCATGCGCTGCAAAGTAACGGCCCAGGTAGCTGTAACCTTCCCTAGATCCGCCAATCCCATGCGAAAAAACCACCAAGGGGAGCGAGCCTGGCGTCGCAGTACCGGTTGGCAGGTACAGCTTGGCAGGGACCCGCCGTTGGCGCTGCGCATCGAACCAGTCCAAGTTCTGGGTAGAGAAAAGCGCCGCATCCACGTCCAGCGCCTGTGCTGTAGCCGCCACCACAGTGGCCGGCTGCTGCGGCGCCTCGTGCGCACGCACGCCAGCGAAAGCGCCCGCAGCCACGCACGTGGCGAGCACACTGGCAAAACTGCGCAGCTTGCGCCAAAGAGAGAACCGAAGGAATGAATGGGTTTTCATGGCGGTGGTGGGCAATCCTAAACTGGGCGGCAAAGCGCCAACGGGTTCAGGCTACCACCGCATAGCCCACCAGGTGCTCGCCAAAGAAAAACCCATGCCCAAAATGGGGCGCGCCCCTGGCAGCTGGGGCCTTTTTCTAGGTACATGAGACGGTTCAAGCCAGCACACCGCATCTCCTGTATGCGAATCCACCACCTGCGCGCCACCACGCGCCTCGGCGCCGCGGAACTCGAAGTTAGCGTCGAGCGGAAAGGGTTGTGGAGGCCGCAGCGATGGTAGTGCTCAGGCCTGCAAAGCGATCAAGCGCGAAGGCTCGCCCGTGCAATGCTGGGCCCACATCGCCTGCACCAGCGCTTCAAAGTTCTGGGTGTAGCGGTCGATGTCGCACAGGCCCGATGCCGCCATGTGCCCGCGCAGCGCAGCCCGCTGCCCGCGCTGGTTGGCGCAACCCTGGGCCAGGGCGACGGCGATACGCACATAGGCCGCCTCATCCTGCGCCACCCAGTCACCACGGCCCAGCGCGCGCAGAAAACTCGCCCCCATGCGGCTCACAAAGTTACCGCCTTGCAGCGCCACCACCGGCACCCCCATCCACAGCGCTTGCAGTGTGGTGGTGCCGCCGTTGTAGGGGGTCGGGTCCAGGGCGATGTCCATGTCGCCATACGCTTGCATCATGTCGGCCAAGCCGGTCGGGCCGCGAAACTCCAGCCGCTCGCGCGACACGCCGTGCTCGGCAAACAGCGTGGCAAACCGCTCGCACACCGCTGCGTCGCGCAACGAAGGCGCCTTGAGCAACAGCCGGGAGTCGGGCACCGCCAGCAGCACCCGTGCCCACAACGCAATGGTGCGCGGCGAGAGCTTCATGGCGTTGTTGAACGACCCGAACACCACCGGCGCGTCCATCGACCGCGCCGCGGGCAAGGGGTAGCTTCCTTCATCGTGCCAGCAAAACACGCTGCCGGGCAGCTGGGCAATGCCTTCGCTGAACAGCGCCGCATGGCCGACTGGGCTCACCGTGGCATCGCCAATCAGCCAATCCATGGTGGCCAGCCCGGTGGAATGCGGGTAGCCCAAAAATGTGGCCTGCACCGGCGCCGCCCGCAGCGCAAACACGCCCAGCCGGTGGGTGGCGGTGTGGCCGGCGAGGTCGATCAGCACGTCCACACGGTCGGCCACGATGGCAGCTTGCAGGGTGTTGTCGTCCAGTTTGGCAGCTTCCAGCCAGCGCTGGCTGCAGGCCTTCGCTTGGGCGGTGTAGGCATCGTGCATGGTGCCGGTGTGGTAGATGCACAGCTCCAGCTTGTCTGGGTTGAAGCGCTGCAAGATGGGCAGCATGAAGATGTTGACCGGGTGCTGACGGTGCAGGTCGCCGGTGACCAAGCCCAACCGCAGCCTGCGCTTGGTCGTTAGCGGGTTGGCAAAGTCGGTTTTTTGTTGCACAGCCTGGGTAATGGGTGCGCACAGGCTGCGGTGCAGGTCAGCAACTTCCAGTGGGGTCAGGGTGTCGTGGTAAAGCGCCGTCATGGCAATGCTGGAGGCCAGCCTTGATAGCGGGTCACCGCCTTGCGCGTAGGCCGTTTGCAAGGTCTGCAAGTGGCCGCGTGCGTCGCCCATGCGGCCCTGTAAACCCGCGCGCAGCAGCCGTGCATCCGCGTTGTCAACGTCTAGCCGCGCGATGTGCGACAGCGTGCGTTCGCAGTCGGCCAGGTCGTACACCTCGGATTGCATCTTGGCCAATGCAAGCAGCGTGGGCACATGGTCCGGCCGCACCGCCAGCGCCTTGCCAAGCACCTGCAAAGCCTCTTGCCAGTAGTTGTGGGCATACACCCGGCCCGCCAAGTCCACCAAAAAATCTGCGCTGTTGGACAACGACGCGCGGGCGAATGCCTTTTCGGCAGCCTCGGTCTGGCCGGTGCGCAGCAAGGCTTCGCCCAGGTACATCATGGAGCCGGTGCGCACCGGCCGAATATCAAGCAGGCCCGAGAACGCCGCCACCGCGCCGGGTGCATCACCAGCGTTCAAGCGCCACACGCCCATCCAGTGCAGTGTCTCGCCAGCCAAGGGCTCCAGGGCACATGCTTGGTTGACGGCCGTGACACTGTTGCGGCCAGTCATCTCCAACAAACGCGCCAGGTACAAGTGGGTCAACCAGTCACCCGGCGCGGTGTTAGTCACCTTGGCAAACCGTTCGGCCAGCGCGCTCGCCTCCGCCAAGCTGGCACGGCCCAGCAGGGCGTCACCGGCTTGCGGGTCCTGCCACTGGGGGATCGCCAAGGCTTGCAACTGGGGCAGCGCCTGCGGGTTAAGTCGCTGGGTTTGTCGGGCTGCGTACCCTGCCTGCCAAGGCAGGCCTTGCTGTGCATAGTGCTGGGCCAAGCGCAACCAGACAGCGGGCTGATTGGGTTGGCGCTTGATTTCAGCCCAGGCCCCAGATGCGCCGCTGGCACCGGGTGGAGAAGGAGCGGCAAACCGCATTTCTTTGCTCATGCAACGGTCATTTCAGAAAGTCTGGAAACCGATCCCCCAGCAGACCACGCCACGCCGCCAGCAACTCGGCGGTAAAGCGCGCCTGGGAGAAGCTGGCTGCAGTGGCGCGGCCTGCGGCAAGGCGCGCCCGGTGCGCCATGCCACCGCCAGCGGAAGCGGCGCTGCAATCTGCCAATGCCCGCGCCAGTGCATCGGCAAAACCGGCATGGTCGCCTTCTGGCACCCACAGACCGTTTTCTGGCGTGGCGTATTCCCGCCCACCATGGCCGTCAAAACCGGCAACGGCGCAGCCACTGGCCATCGCCTCCAACGGCGGCAGGCCCAGGCCCTCCAGGCAAGAGAAACTCGCAAAAACGGCCGACTCGGCCAACAGCCGCGCGCACTCTGCGCGGCTCACGTTGGCAATCGGCACCCAGGGAACGCGGGCCCATTCGGGGTAACGCGCCTGAAAAATCGCCTGCACCACCGGCGCCTCTTTGGGGCGCTTCTCGGGCATGTAAGCGATTTGCAGCTTTTTGCTGGCGTCACCTTGTGCGCTTTTGCAAAACACTGGCAGCACCGGCGGGCGCACCACCGCTGCTCGCACACGCAGGCCCATTGCCGCCAAGGTCTCGGCGCAAAAATGGCTGCAAGTGAGTACGCCCAGCCAGGGCAGCGCATTAAGCTCAGCGACCGACTTCAAACCACGAAACAGCAGGAACGGCCCTTGCACGTGCAGTACGGGGCGACAAGGCTGTGTCGTGAAATGGGCAATTGCTTCGCGGTAGTACTCCGGCACCACGATTACGTCATCTGACGAGAACACCTTGCCTGGTTGCAGTACCTCGATGGGCAGCACCAAGTCGGCGGGCACGTCATGGGGCGCAAAGCCCGCATTGACCAAGGCCACCGCTCGAAGCCCCGCAGCATGCAGTGCCGCCACGTGTTGCAGGTTGACCATCTCGCCCCCGGTTTTTGGGGGGAGGTAGCCTACGTAGTAGACGCTGGGCATGCCACACGGTCAAGCAAAAGAGGCCCTGCGCAACACCCCAAACTCCGACAAACGCGGGTGACCAGGATCGGCCGACAACCTCACAACACACTGCGGGTGATGTCGGTGTCCACCAAAATCTGCGCATGCAAGCCCTGGTTGTAGACCGCGTAGGTTTGACCACCGTTGGTCACGGTACCCACCGACGCACCCCAACCACTGGAATTCACCACATCCCCGGCATTGCCATCGATCACCAGTTGGTGGCGCTGTTCGGGGTTGGCACCGTTGGCTCCACCAGCGGCTAGGTCATACGTTCCATCGACCCAGCCATTGGCGTTGTTGAAGCTGTTCATGCCAGCCATGTCCAGCACATCGCGCAGCGCAAGGTTGAGTGTGTTGTTGCCACTGCCTGTTAGGTCGATGCGCTCGACGCTCTCGATACGCGAGCTGCTGCCCGGCGTGCTGGCGCCTTGGTTGGCAACGGCCGTGAGGTCAAAGGTGAGGCCCGCACCGCTAAGGCGCAGCGTGTCGAGGCCGCTGCCGCCATCCACGCGGGCCAACTGCGCGGTGTTACCGCCTGAACCAAATGCAGCACTGAGCGCCGTGATGTTGCTGGAGTTGACCACCAGCGCATCGTCACCGGCGCCACCCAACAGCACGTCTGCGCCACCAAAGCCGGTGATGGTGTCGTTGCCCGCACCGCCGACCAGGGTTTGGCCGCTGGCGGTGCCGGTAATCGTGTCGTTGCCGCTGGTGCCGAGTTGGTCCACAGCGGTTTGGCTAATGGCACCTGTGGTGCTGCCGAAGATGACATAGCTGCGGCCTGCGTTGCTGCCAGCGGCGGGGTCGCTAGCCCAAGCCCCCACAACCAGGTCAGCCAATCCGTCTCCGTTGATGTCGCCCGCGCTAGCGACACTGACGCCACTTCGGTCTTCTGCACATTGGCCGCTAATCACAAATCCGCCAGTTCCAGCTGCCACAGCACTCAGGTCAATGGCGTTGGTATTGGTTTTGCCAAACACCACGTAGCTGCGCCCCGCGTTGCTGCCCGCACCTGTGACTACTGACCAAGCCCCAACGATCAAGTCGGCCAGGCCATCTCCATTGACATCGCCTGCACCTGAAGTTATCTCGCCGATGCGGTCTAAGGTGCAATGTCCCGTAATAACAAAACCACCCGTGCCTGCGGCCACCGCACTCAAGTCAATGGCCGCCGTGCCGGTCTTGCCAAACACCACGTAACTGCGCCCGGCAAACTCACCGCTTGCGGGTGTATTCAATGGGGCACCCACAACAAGGTCTGCCAGACCATCTCCGTTGACATCGCCGGCGTTCGACACACTCCAGCCACTTTGGTCGCCCAAACACTGGCCGTTAATCACAAAACCACCGATTCCATTGCTCACTGCACTGAGGTCAACGGCTGTACCGCCCGTTTTGCCAAACACAACGTAGCTGCGCCCCGCGTTACTGCCCGCACTCGGGTCGCTGGCTCTGGCACTCACAATGAGATCAGCCAAGCCATCGCCATTGACGTCCCCGGCGCTAGACACACTTTCGCCGCTCCAGTCATCTGCGCACTGCCCATTGATCACGAAACCACCCGTACCTGCCGCCACTGCGCTCAAGTCAACAGAAGAGCTACCCGTCTTACCAAACACCACGTAGCTACGACCGGCACTAGCACCTGAAGCAGTGTCGCTGTTGAACGCGCCCACAATCAAGTCCGCTAAACCATCGCCGTTGACATCTCCGGCATTGGCTACACCAAAGCCGCTGCTGTCCAACGCGCACTGCCCGTTGATCACAAAGCCACCCGTGCCTCCCGCAACCGCACTCAAGTCAATAGCGGTGGTGCCCGTCTTACCAAACACCACGTAGCTTCGCCCAGCACTGGTACCGGCGCTTGGGTCGCTATCTTTAGCACCAACAATCAGGTCGGCCAAACCATCGCCATTGACATCGCCTGCGCTGGACACACGCCAGCCGCTTTGGTCGTCCGCGCACTGCCCGTTGATCACAAAGCCACCGGTGCCTGCGGCCACCGCGCTCAAGTCGATGGCCGTGGTACCGGTCTTGCCAAACACCACGTAGCTGCGTCCGGCATCAGCACCTGAAAGCGGATCACTGCTGAAGGCCCCCACAATCAGATCGTCTAGACCATCGCCGTTGACGTCACCGGCGCTGGTCACACTTCGGCCGCTTTGGTCCCCCGCACACTGCCCGTTGATCACGAAGCCACCATTGCCCGCAGCGATGACGGACAAGTCAATGCCCACGGTATTGACGTCGATATTCAGACTGCTGGACGCCGTGTTGGTGTTACCCGCCACGTCGGTGAACTGTGCGGCTGCAACGCTAACCGCACCTGCCGTCGTGCTGTTGGCGGCAGGGGTGAAGGTGGCGGTGCGGGTCAGGCCCGTGCCGCTGATGGCACCCAAGGTGCCGCCAGTGACAGCGACGTCGCCCGTGGTGCCGTTCCAGGTGAAGCTGCTTCCCGGGTCTTCGCTGAAGGTGAAGGTGATGGTGGCAGTCTCGCCCGCTTTCACCGCCGATACGTTGCTGGTGATGGCCACCGTGGGCGCGGTGGTGTCCACCAAGTAGCTGGCGTTGTCAGCAACCACTGTGTGGGTGAGCGTGGCGTTGTTGCCCGCAGCATCCCTGAGGGTGCCGC
>JBIIZY010000009.1:0-29164 GCA_044346035.1 Rhodoferax sp.
TCGGTAACGTGGTGGAAGTCACCGTATCGGGTCAGGGCAGCACCTTCACCCGCAGTGCGGTGGTGAATGCAGAGCGCAAGTGGTCGATCACACTTAGCGTGGGCGACATGGCGCTTTTGCAAAATGGAGTGGTCAATGTGTCTGCGGTGCAAAAAGCGTCCACAGCGCCTGATGCCGCGACCTCCATTGTTGCCACCAACCGGTTCACCATCGACACGGTGGCCCCGTCTGCAGCGAATCCCTCCGACATTAGCGGTGCGCTGGCCTACAACAGTTCCCAGAGCGAAATCGCCGGTGGTGTTACTGTGATTGAGGCAAGCGATGGCGTGGTGGTTGCTGTAGCGCTACCCGCGGACGCCGTAGCGGGCGACCGCTTCACCCTGCGCTGGGGCGAACAAGAAATCACCCAGGTGATTACCGCCGCCATGGTGCCAAGTCAGGGCTCGCGCGTGGTGTATGTGCAGGTGCCAGCGGGTACCCTGATCACCCAGGGCGATGGCACCATCAACATCACTGCGGTGTTCTCCGATATTGCAGGCAACGTCAGCGCGCCGATTCCGGTGGTGTCTTCCCTGGTGGTACGGGCACCCCCGAGCGCCCCGTCGGTCAACACGGTGTACGCCGACGGCTACATCAACGCCCAAGAGTTCACCGCCATCACCGCCAACAGCACGGCTGAGATCAAGGGCAACGCGCCCGATGGCGGCACCATCCGCGTTACGCTGACCAACGAACGCAACGAGTCGATTGTGCTGCCCACCATCAACGTGGCGGGCGGCGCTTGGACGGCCACCCCCACCGCCACGCAGTTGTTGGCTTTGGGCGAAGGCCGAATTTTTGTTCGGGCCGTGTACACCAACAGCACGGGCGCGGCCTCTGCGCCCAGCGATGCCGAGTTCGTTTTTGACAAGACCGTTCCGCTGGTGCCCGAGGCAGGCAGCGCCAACGCAGTGGCTGCAGCGGAGGCCAATGCGCGCAGCGTGCTCGCAGGTGGCTTGATCCGCAACGTCGATGGGCTCACCGAGGAAGAGCGGAAAACAGAAGCCGCCTTTCCCGTGCTGGTCAATGTGGCCTTGGCCAAGAGCGATGAAGGCGTGAACGATGTCAAGTCGGGCGACACACTGACCTTGCTGTGGGGCAGCACCCAGCAGGTCAACGCCATTGTGACCGAGGCCGATTTGGCACGCGGTTACGCGCAGGTGCTGGTGAGTAATGCGGTGATGAGTGCCGAAGGCGACAACGACGCATTGCAGGTCAAAGCGCGTATTACCGACAAGGCAGGCAACGTAGGCGCCGACTACCTGGTGTGGACCGGCAAGGTCGATGCGATTCCGCTCACCCCCGAGGTCAATGCAGTCTCTGTGGACGGCTTCCTTAACGAGAGCGAGGCGGTCGGCGGCTGGGTCATCAACGGACAAGGGTCGGTAGGTGGCCGGGTTGTGGTCACCATCGAAGGCACCAACCTGGACTCATTCGGCAAGACGGTCAAGATTGTGTCCAACGACCTTCCGGTGGTGCTGGACACAAGCAATGTGCCCCGCTGGAGCATGTCATTGTCCAAGGCCCAGGCCGACTTTTTGGGCCAGGGGCGCATGCGCATTACCTCGGTGCAGTACGACGAAAACGACAACGCGTCGGATGCCGGCCGTAACCCGTCGGACCCCAGTATTCGGGTTTTCAACATTGACACGATCAAACCGAAAGACCCAGAAATCGATGTGATCAGCGGCAATGACCGTGTCAGCTTTTCGGAAGGCCTGTCGCCCGTTCCCATTACGGGCACCGGCGAGTCGGGCGCAACGGTGAGCGTCACCATTTCGCACGGTATTGCAGCCCCCATTACCAAGTCCGAGACCGTGGTGGATGGCAAGTGGACGGTCATCCTGTCGCCTGCCGAACTCAATGCGCTGGGCGGTGGCAGCACCCCACTGCAGGTCGCGGCCAAACTGATCGACCCTGCGGGCAACGAGTCTGCCGTCATTACCCGCCCTTTCACTTACAGCACTGACGAGGTTGCAAAACCGGTGTTCACCCAAGTGACAGGTATTGCTCCTGTGGCGGATCTTGCATTCAACTTGGTCGACTTCCAGGCGCTGTCGGCGGGCAACCCTTTCACCGTGCGCGGAACGGCTACGGCGTCTGCATCGGGTGCGCTCAATACCGTGCGCTTGGTGGCAAAAACCGAGGGCGGCGCCACCTTGACCTACATCTTGGATGTGGACACCAGTGGCAACTGGTTCAAGGAGTTCAACTTTGCCAGCGCCGAGTTCAATGCTTTGGGCCAGGGCAAGGTTTTCCTGTCTGCGGCGCTCATCAACTCCAGCGGCGACGAGTCGGTGGAGCAGCAGTTCTCTACCGGCAACAGCGACAACAGTTTCTTGATTGATACCGTGCTCCCGTCACTGGCGGTGGCCACCGTGTCTGCAAGTGGACGCGACGGCAATGCCAAGGCTGGTGATGTCATTACCGTGACGGTGCAGGCATCGGAGTCGCTGACGCTCACGGGTGTTAATTTTCCCATGCTGCCCACAGCGCAGCTCAATTTTGGCAACGGTGTGACCCGCAGCGCGGTCTACAACGCCGCCTTGACCACGGCCGCAGGCCCTGACAAGTTGGTCTTTACCTACGTTGTGCAAAACGGCGACAGTGCGGTTACGGTGCAGTCCTCCAACAGCATCACCCTCAATGGTGCAGTACTGGCAGACGCAGCGGGCAACCCCAGTGCCAACACGATTGCCAGTGTGCCGGGCAGTATCCTGCGGGTCGATACCGTTACGCCGGTGGCCTTGGAAATTCTGAGTGTGGACGCTGCCGCCAACGGCACCCCAGGTCAGGTGGGTGCCGACAACAAGATCAACTTTGACGAGGCCGCAATGGGCGTCAAAGTGCGGGTGTCGCTCACCAACGGCACGGTGCTGGATGGAACGCGCGCCCAAGCGGGCGATACGGTGGAGCTTGCGTGGCAGGTGGGAGCCACCGTGTCCACGATCACCAAATTGCTGACTGAACAGGACGTGACCGCGGGCTTTGTCGACGTGACCGTCAATGCCAGCACCGTGGGCGTGATGGACGGTAGTGCGAGCCTGGTCGTGCGCTTGGTTGATGTGGCGGGTAACACCTCTCCCAGTTCCGCGCAGCAGGTGGTGCTGGTGGACACCGTCAAGCCTGACATCCTTTCCATTGAGGCCTGGCTGGATGACAACAAAGTGAACAAGGCTGAGGCCGACAACAGCGGTCTGAATATGGCGCTGCGCGGTGCCGCGCTGGAGCCGGGTGGCACCATTACTGCGGTGCTCACCCAGGGTGCAAGCAGCTTCACCCTCGCCACCGTGTCGGGCAGCAGCCCGGGTACTTGGATGGTTTCGTCGCAGGACATGCGCAACCGCGTCAACAGCTTGGGCGATGGCAGCTTTACCGTCACCCTGTTCCAGACCGATGCAGCGGGCAACGTCGGCACGAGCACCACGGGCAACTACTTCATTGACCGCAGTGTTCCCAACAAGCCCGTTATCACGGGTATCCCGGCCAGTACCGATGGTTGGGTCAACCTGCACGATGCGCAAACTGTGGGTGTGACCGTGGTGGTGTCCCTGCTCAACACCAACGCGGTGGCGGGCGACACGGTGGTGATTGGCGGATTTGCCAATGAGTTCCCCCACATCGTCACCGCCAATGAGGTGGCCGCTGGTTTTGCGAATGTGCTTCTGCCGGCTTCGGCTGTGCTGCAAGATGACCCGGATGCCCCGCCCAGCCTGTCGCGCTCCATCAGTGCGCGCATTGAAGACCGGGGCGGCAACGTGTCGCCCCTGTCAGACGCGGTGCTGGTCAACGTGGACACCATCATCAAGTCCCCCGAGGTGGACGTGACCCAAGGCGCAGCCAAGGGCATCAGTAAAAACCAAGCCAAGGCCCCGGTTGACTTTTTTGGCAGTGGTGTGGAAGTGGGTGCCCAGGTGTCGGTGTATTTCACCGGCGTGCTGGGTTCGACCTTGCTGTCGACCACCATCGGGCAAGCCGGAGGCCTGTACAGGGTTACCTTGCAGCCCAATGACATGGCCACCTTGGGCGATGGCGTGGTGAACTACCGGGTGGTGCAGACTGACGTGGCCCTGAACACCTCTGTCGACACCATCGGTAGCTTTGACTTGCGCCTCTCTACGCCCTTGCCGACCCTGCTTAACGTGACCGAAGACAACGTGGTCAGCGCGCAAGAGGCGAGTGGAAGCATTACTTACCAAGGTCTGGGTGTTCCCGGCGCTTCGGTGAAAGTGAACTTCTATGTGCGGGGCGATGATGGCCTGTACAAAACCACCCCTGAAATTCCCGAGAAAACGGTTGCGGCAGTGGCTGCCAACGGCTTCTGGTCCGTGAGTCTTAGCGCCGCCGACTTCGTTGACCTGACTAGCAGGGGCCAAGGCACGGTACAAATTCTGGCAACCCAAACGGATGACGGCTCGGAGTCTGGCGTTGCTGATCTAGAGTTTTATGTTGACCGCTTGCCGCCCGCCTTGCTGACTGCCAAAAACCTGTTCAGTTACTCGGAAGGTTTTGACAACGCGGCCTGGACCAAGGGCGCAGCCGCCATACAGGGCAACGTAGCTACCGCACCGGATGGAAGCCAGACCGCCGAGGCCTTGGTGCCCAACTCCGGCTCAGTCCGGCCCTTTGTAAACCAGGTGTCCGCCGTGACCGCGGGCCAGGCGTACACCTACTCCATTTACCTGAAAAACGGCACATTGGGCCAACCCTGGGTAGAGGTGACCGCGACAGGTGATGCCACTCGAAGAGCATGGTTTAACACCAGCGACGGCACCTTCTCTACTACGCCACGCAGCGGCGAAACGGCGTTCACCTCAGCCAGCATGACGAAGGTAGATGGCACCGACTGGTGGCGCGCCAGCGTGACCTTTACATCTGCAAGCACCACCACCAACACCTTCTGGGCTTTGACGGTGCCGGGCAGTGGATCGGTGGCCAGCATCACCGGCGATGGACTCAAGCCATCGGTCTTGCTGTGGGGTGCCCAGTTGGAGCATGGCACTGCGGCCACGACATACCAGAAGATCGACGCGTTGCCGGCACTCACCCTGTTCGATGGCAACGGCGACGGTGCCAACAACGACGGCCTGCTGGTGACCTTTGCCGAGCCGGTGGCGGTCAACTTGCTGACCAACAAGGCGGCGTACACGCCAACTTCTGGCCGCAGCCTGGGGACGGACTTCCGCATTGAGGCGGTGGATAGCGCGTCGATCAACGGGCAGTTTTATGCCACCAAGTTCCGGCTGTTCTTGGACGCTGACAGCACCATGGTGCAGGGCAATACCATCACCGTCAGCCGCAACAGCATTGTGGACGCGGGTGGCAACCAGGCCACGGTGAACCAGGTGTTGACCATTCCCAGCATTTCGGTGCCGGGCCTGCCCACACCGCCGGTGGACATCATGTCGGACAACCGCATCAACTTGGAGGAGGCCACCAACGTTACCCGTTTGAGTTTCACCGATACCAACACCGCTAGCCAGCTCAACGCGGCACGCGGTGGGCTGTTGCAAGTCGCGGTAAACGGCGTGGTGGCGGACGAGACCCTGCCGCGTACCAACTTCCTGACCATGGAATTGACGCTCAACAAAGAGGCGCGGCTGCTGCAGGGCCAGGCCGCTTCTGCCTCGGTGAGCGTGACCTTCACGGATGGAAGCGCCGCCCGTAACGTCACGCTGTGGTCTACTGGTACCGCGGACACCCAGGCAAACCCCACAACCCGGTACCGGTTCACCAGCAGAGAGGCTACCGACCTGCGCAACGTGGCCACGGTGACCTACAACAACGACATGAATCGGAATGCGTTCTTGGTGCCCGAGACCTTCGACCCCACCGGCCTCACCAGTTCGGGCCTCAAGATCACCAGCACCGGCACCTACAGCACGACGCCTGCAAACAACACCCTGCAGACCACCGTCAGCCTTAACCTGAAATTTGCTAACGACGTGTTTCTAAACAGCGGGCAACAGTCGTCTGCGCAGGTCTATGTGTACTTCACCGACCTTGCTAAGTGGGAAATTGTCAATGCCGTTTCTGCGCCACGGCCTGCGGAGCTTGCTTCCACGGCTTTCAGGGAGCTGGCCTACACCTTCACCACCAACCGGCCAATGAACGGCCCCAACAACTTCTTCTGGGACACGGTACCTAGCAATGTGAAGCTGGACCCTGCCATCACGGTGTTGACATCGGGTGCAGGCGCGCCGGTCATTACCACCCAGTTCGAGTCCAGTGTGGTGGTCAAGACAGATACCTTTGTCAACGGTTCGACCCTGACCTCCCGCTTGCTCGACCAGAACCTCAATCCGATTGCCGGCACCGAGGACACATTGCAGTACAGCGTGAGCAACCCCAATCAGGTGCTGTACACCCAGAGCTTGGCTGACGCGCTCAGCGCTGCGGGGCGCAAACTGCAGATGTTTGTAGACGGAAAGCCCGTGGGCGCGCCCACCACCATGGGCATCAGCGAAATCACGCTGCGTCACCAGGTCGTCTGGGAGAACCAGTTCGGAGCGAGTTCAGGCTGGCCGCATCAGGTGAATCATAGTTTGCAGGCAGGCGCCACAGTTACTGCCCGCCTGATAGTGACGTTCAAGCCGGTGCTGGGCACAACGCCACCGCCGGTGGAGGTCGAGGTGACCGCCGTTGGTGGTAGCGCGGTCAATGTGGGCGAATTGATTTTCCGGGGTGCGTTCGTCAACGCCGCGACAGGGTTGCCGATTGACGCCGCTGCGGTTGCCAATGTCGTTTACAAGGCCAATTCGATATCGCAAAACTTCCCCAACGAAGTGGTGCGTAGTACCTCTATCCAGACCAGCCAGTGGGTGGACCTGCCAGCGTCTGCATGGGCGGGCGAAACCGAGGGCTTGAAGCAACTGACTGCGCAGATGACGACCGCCGACGGCAGCTTGAGCTCGGTGTTCTCGGCGCCCAAGCAAATTCGCTTGGACGTGAAGGTGGGTGACATTCGCGACGTGTCGCTGGTTAGAAAGGGCAACGGCAACACCGACTTGGAGAACTTGCAGCCGGGCGACGTGTTGGAGATTCGCTTTACAGAAAATGTAGCTTTCACCTTCAGTGCGCTGCCTGCGTCGTTCGGTGCCAACCCAGTTGTCACACCAATCGGATCGGAAAACGGCTTTGCACAGGTTTGGCGGGTGACCCTTGGTACGCCGGCATCGGGCGTTAGCTTGATCCAAGCCGACCAACAGTTCACTATGGAAGCCCGCAAGGTCTTTGACCAAGCCGGCAACGACAACGGCACCGGCTTGGCCACACCGACCGTCGGCACAGTGCCTGCTACCCTGATGAGCCAAGCGGGCCGGCCCATTATTGACAACGTCAGTGATGACAACGTCATCAGCAGCACCGCTGCGGCCACGCCGGTGAAGGTCAACCTGACCAAGGCGCAGGCCGGCGATGTGGTCAAGCTGTTGATGGACGGCGTGGAGGTGGGTAGCCAGACGGTGGCAACCAACGGCCAGGCCGACATCAGCTTCCAGGTGAACGGCAGCCAGTGGGGTGCCGATGGTGAGCGCACACTAACCACCAACATCACCCGTGGTGGTGTGACTGTCACCTCGGCCGCGCGCAGTGTGTATGTGGCCGCCGATACGAGTCACTGGTCGCAAGAGGCGCAGTATGCCGGCAAGATCCACTGGTTTGACCCGGACGCCATTGTGCAAGCCGACGGCACCGTGGTGCAGACCTGGAAGGCCAGCGCCGGCGGGCTTACCGTGGCCACATCGGGCACCGGTGTGACCAAGATTGTGGACGTGCTTACCGGGCATGCCTACCTGGCAAGCAGCGATAACACCATTTTTTTAGAGACCAAGGTGAACGGCGCCTACCTGTACCAGCCGGCCACCATGGCGCGGTCTGCCACTGACAACAGCCCTGCGGGGGCGGGCTATACCAACTTTTCGATGTTCAAGCCCACGGCGCAGAGTGACCAGGTCATGATGCAGGTGCCGATTAAACGGTTTACCAATAACACTGTGCCCCTCACATATTTGTTGACCAATGGGACCACAGAGACCGTCGGGATTCGCCAAGAGTGGCTTGGTGGCAACATTGTGCAAAACTTCTTCTCTAGCGGCAACAGCACCACCCGCCTGTGGAACCACTGGAACTGGTGGGGCGACATGACCAACGTGGTGTCGGTGGGCGCTTGGCAGATGGCCACGGCAGCGGTGACGAATTACCGCCTGATGGGCTATAACCAGATGCGCTTTAACATCACTGCGTCTGCTGCAGATTTCACACCCAGTGCCAACGTCCCGCTCTCAAGCACAGACTATTACCGTCTGCCGGTTGATCACTCAGCTCGCCGTTTCCGTATTGGTGGCGGCGCTGGCATCATCGGTGACCAAATCAACGTTACGGTTTCCACCGGTTGGGCCTACCAGCAAGAGGTGGGTGCCTACTTGGGAGCCAAGTACCAAAGCACCGGCTCGGTGGTGGCGCGCAACGCCGACCCCAGCAACAACACCTACGACCTGTCGGTGAGCAACGTTCCGGGCACCTTGATCGACCAGAGCTTGATTTTGGTAGACAAGGCCAGCAACGACACGGTGACCACCGGCGGCGCCGATTACGTCAACACCGGTGCGGGCAACGACGTGGTGAACATCAAGGACTGGGCCTTCCGCCACATTGACGCCGGCCTGGGCAACGACACGTTGAAGCTGGCGCAGGGCTTTACCGGCCGCAGCGTGGTAACGCTGGCCGACTTTGCTAGCAACTACCGCGGCATGTCGGGCCTCGCCGCAGACAACAGCCGCGTCAACGACGCGGGCTACCACCGGCTGCTGGGCATCGAGAAGATCGACCTGGTGCAACACGGCGAAACCGAAAACCGCCGCCAGGTGGTGACCGTGTCGGCCAATGATGTGCGGGCACTCTCCGAAACCAATGTGCTGGAGATGCGCCTGGGCAAGGAAGACGTGGTGCGGGCCGCCGGGTTTGTGGACAACTTTGGTGTAGAGGGCGTGTACAAGTACAACGACAGCTGGTACGACCGCAAGTTCAGCCAAGTCATCGACGGTCAAAACTACGACCTGTACACCAGCAGTGGCGACCGCATGCCCGAGGTGGTGTCGTTCAAGACGGTGGCTGCACTCAACCAGGTGCAGATTACCTTTGACCACGCCATGACCGGTGGCTCCTTTTTGGGCAGCAACTTCTCCATCCAGACCTTCCCCAGCTCGCAGCTGGTGGTGTTGTCGGCTACTTCGGTGAACCTGAAGCAGGGCGTGGCCTTGACCCTCACCGGTCCTTTGAACGTAGCGGCCAAGATCACCTACAACGGTGACATCACCGACGAGGCTGGACGGGGCTTTAGGCACAACACCTGGCTGCTGGGCACCAACGGCGGTGACACGCTCGACGGCGCAACCTTGAGCGCTGCCGAGCAGTCGCGCGGCGTGACATTCATGGGCGGTACCGGCGTGGACTACATCACCGGAACCAGCGGTGCAGACCTGATCATTGGCGGCCTGGGTGGCGACATCTTGACCGGCGGTTTGGGCTCAGACACCTTCTTGTACCGCAACGAGATCACTGGTTCGGGCGCGGCAGGTTCGCTGGGTGGTACCTCGGGTGACACGATTACCGATTTCACCTTCAACCACGCCAATGCGGCCAACAATGACCGCATTGACTTGTCCTTGTTGTTCGAGACCAACTTCAAGGCCACTGGCGATGCGGCAACCGACGCAACGGCGCTGATTAATGGCGGCTTCTTGGAGGTACGCAAGGTCACCAACTTCCAGACCGGCAAGCAGGACTTGCAGATTTGGGTGGACCGTGACGGCGCCAGTTCCGGTGGTGGCGGCAGCCTGTACGGTCAGTTGGTCACCATTGCGGATGGCGGCTCCAACCTGCCCAACCAGTACCCGGCAGTGGAGAGCAACGAGAACTTCATCACCCGTTTGCTCGAAGAAGGTCGCTTGGTGGTCAGCACCTTCTAAAGGCGCAGCTACCAGCCAGCCACCACCACCAGCCAGCCCCCGCGACCTGCACAGGTCGCGGGGGCTTTCTTTTTGCCTGCTGCTGGAGCTTGTTCCCGCTGGCCGCGTGATGTCGGTTTGCTTGCGCCGGTTGGGTGCCCCTAGCCCGCGCTTTGCAACGCCAGCCCCGCATGCTCGCGCAGCGGGTGAAAGTGGATCTTGGGAAAGCGCTCCTGCGCCAGGCGCACGTCGTAGGGGCTGGTGCACAAATACGCCAGCGTGTCGGCGGCATCGCGTGCCATGCGCTGCGGGTAGGCGCTCACAAACTCTTGTAGTTCTTTGGGCGTGTCGGCGGTGATCCAGCGGGCGCCGGTGTACTGGCTTCCCTCCAGGCGGATGTCGGCGTCGTACTCGCCTTTGAGCCGGTGCTGCACCACTTCAAACTGCAGTTGGCCCACCGCGCCCAGCAGCATGTTGCCACCCATCTCGGGTTTGAAGACCTGGATGGCGCCTTCTTCGCCGAGCTGCGCCAGGCCTTGCTGAAGCTGCTTGGTGCGCAGCGGGTTTTTGAGCACCACGGTCATGAACATCTCGGGTGCAAAAAAGGGCAGGCCGGTGTACATCAGGTTGACCGTGCCGTCGGTGATCGTGTCGCCCAGCTGCACGCCGCCGTGGGTGGTGAAACCGACGATGTCGCCGGCGTAGGCCTCTTCCACCGCCTCGCGGCGCTGGCTCATGAAGGTGACCACGCTGGTGGGGCGCAGCTCTTTGGCGGTGCGCATGACCTTGAGCTTCATGCCCGGCGTGTACTTGCCGCTGGCCATGCGCACAAAGGCAATGCGGTCGCGGTGGTTGGCGTCCATGTTGGCCTGCACCTTGAACACCACGCCGCTGAAGGCGTCGTCGGCAGGCTGCACCTCTTTGACCACGGGCTGGCGGTTGACGAGTGTGGTGCTGGTGCGGCTTTGTGGTGGCGGGGCCAGGTCGACCAGCGCATCGAGCACCTCCATCACACCAAAGTTGTTCACGCCCGAGCCAAAGAATACCGGGGTTTGTTTGCCCGCCAAAAAGGCCTGCAAGTCCCAAGCCGGGGACGCGCCCGTGGCCAGTTCCATGCTCTCGGTGGCGGTGGTCCACTCGTGGCCAAAGCGGGTTTGCAGCGAGGCGGCATCGTTGAGCGGCACGGTATCAAAGTCTTGCGGGCGGCGCTCGCTGCCGGACTCGAACACCGTCATGGCTTGGGTGCGCAAATTGATGATGCCGCCAAACAACTTGCCCTGGCCCACCGGCCAGGTCATGGGCACGCAGGGCATGCCCAGTTCGCGCTCGATCTCGTCGAGGATGTCCAGCGGCTCGCGCACCTCGCGGTCCATCTTGTTCACAAAGGTGATGATGGGCGTGTTGCGCTGGCGGCAGACCTCGATCAGGCGCCGGGTCTGTGCCTCCACACCATTGGCCGCGTCAATCACCATCAGCGCCGAATCCACGGCGGTGAGCACGCGGTAGGTGTCTTCGGAAAAGTCTTTGTGGCCCGGCGTGTCCAGCAGGTTGATGACGTGGTCGCGGTACAGCATTTGCATCACGCTGGAGGCCACCGAAATGCCGCGTTGCTTTTCGATTTCCATCCAGTCCGAGGTGGCGTGGCGGCTGGCCTTGCGCGCCTTCACCGAGCCCGCAATCTGGATCGCACCGGAGAACAGCAACAGCTTTTCGGTCAGCGTGGTTTTGCCGGCGTCAGGGTGGGAAATGATGGCAAAAGTGCGGCGACGACGCGTCTCGGCGAGGAAGGACATGGATGGGGGCGGGTGAGGGGAAAGGGCGATTTTAGAGGGGGCGCATTGCAGCCCGTTCCCGTGCCCAAGGGTCCGCTGATGGACATTGACGCTGTGGCGGGCGGGTGCGCAGTTCTAAATTGGCCCGCAGGCTTCACACGATACACACAACGCGCCGCAATCCTCTGCGGTGACGCGCTACGCAAACTGCAATCTGTATGACAAGAGACACAAGTACGCCGGGAGATTTACGCCAACTGGGATTCACCCTGCTGGAGCTGTTGGTGGTGGTTGCCATCATCGGCTTGCTGGCAGCCTACGTGGGCCCCAAGTACTTCAGCCAAATTGGCAAGTCCGAGCAAGCGGTGGCCAAGGCCCAGGTAGATGCTTTCAAAAAGGCGCTGGGCGCCTACCGGATTGACGTTGGTGCCTACCCCAGCACCGAAGCCGGATTGGCGGCATTAATGAACAAGCCCAGCGACACGGCCCAGGCACTGAAATGGAATGGCCCGTACCTGGACGGCGAGTTGCCAGCAGACCCGTGGGGCCGCCCTTACGTGTACACCAGCCCCGGTACCCAGGGTGACTTTGATCTGCTGTCCTTCGGCAAAGACGGGCAGCCCGGCGGGACCGGCGATGCCGCCGATGTTTCGTTCTAGTGGCTGGCTGCCCTATGCAGTTTGATGTGCGTGCGCTGGACGCAAACCAACGCATCGTGGCCTCCACCTTGGAGGCCTTGGACAGGGACCATGCCAACGCGCAGCTGCAAGCCCAGGGGCTGGTGCCACTTTCCGTGAAGCCCCGCGGGGCGTGGGGCGCTGGAGCTGGCTTTGCGCGCTCTGGCAAAAAGCAGTTCGATTTGCTGTTGTTTGCACAAGAGCTGCTGGCCTTGGTCACAGCGGGGCTGGGTGTGGTGGAAGCCTTGGACACCTTGCTGGAGCGCACGACGCAGCTCACCACGAAGTCGGTGTTGCACAGGGTCCGCGACAGCGTGCAACAAGGTCGGCGTCTTTCGCTTGCGTTTTCAGAGCAGCCCGATTTTTTTCCGCCCTTGTTTGTGGGCATGGTGCAAGCGGCCGAGGGAACCAGCGACCTGGGCGGCGCGCTGGAGCGCTATGTGGCCTACGAGACCCGCACCCGCGCCTTGCAGCACAAGGTCATCAGCGCGGCCATTTACCCTGGCATTTTGCTCTGCGTCGGATCGGCGGTTGCGCTGTTTCTGCTGGGTTACGTGGTGCCACGTTTTTCTGCGGTGTACCAGAGCAGCAGCCGGCCCCTGCCCTGGGCCTCGCAGCTGCTCCTGGCGTGGGGACAGTTCGCATCCAAGCACGCAGAGGTGCTGGCCTTGCTGACGATCGGCACCGTGGCCGCACTGTTTTTTGGCTTTCGTTGGTTGAAGCGGTCTGGCACCTGGATGCGGCTGCTGGCCTGGCTGCCCGGAGTCCATGCCCGGGTGGAGGTCTTGGTGCTCACACGCTTGTACCTCAGCTTGGGCATGCTGCTCGAAGGGGGTATACCGTTGGTGAAGGCCATGCAGTTGTGCGAAGCGGTTCTGTCGGCGGATGCGGCACGCAAACTGCGGCTGGCGCGGCACGATGTGGGCCAGGGCAACAGTTTGTCGAGCGCGCTAGAGCGCCACGGGCTGGCCACCAAGGTCGCCGTGCGCATGGTGCGTGTGGGTGAGCAAACCGGGCAGATGGGCAGCATGCTGCGCCGCACAGCCGCCTTCTACGACACCGAGACCACGCGCTGGATTGAGCAGTTCAGCAAGGCCTTTGAGCCCATCTTGATGGCAGCCATTGGCACCGTCATTGGCGTGATCGTCATCCTGCTTTACATGCCCATCTTTGACTTGGCAGGCAGCATCTGATGGACCCATCCAGTCCCCGCGCCGAGACGCGGCAGGCCCTGCCTGCGGACCTTTCCTCCCCCGAGCTGCACCAGCTGCACCTTGACGTGTCGCGCCGTGGCGGTGTGCTCACCGATGCACTGGCCCAGCGCCTCTCCACCAAGCCCCGGCAGGCGGGGGCCTGGTTGGCAAGCCAGTTTGGCATGGCGTTTTGGGACAGCTTGCAACTCAATCCGTGTGCCGCCCGGTTTGACCTGTGGCCCCTGGCCAAGGCCCAAGCGCAACGGGCGGTACTGGTGCAAGGCGCGCAGGCCGATGCCGACGGCTTGGCGGCGGTTATCACCAACCCCCGTGATGCCGACGGCTTTGCGGCGGTTATCACCAACCCCCGTGATGCCGACGGCTTTGCGGCGGTTATCACCAACCCCTTTGATTCCGACACCTTGGTGCAGCTGGAGCAGGCCGCAGGGCGGGCACTGGTTGCGGTGGTGTGTACCGCCGACGACCTGCATGCGTACCTGGCGCAGCAGGAGGTCTCGATGCGCGCGGTGGACAGTTTGGTCCAACCAGACAAGCGCTTCGCACCGGACGACACCGCAGGCATTCAAGTTCTGTCGTTGGTCAACGCCATGGATGCTGCAAGCCCGGCGGTGCAACTGGTCAACTCGACGCTCTACGACGCCTTGCGCGCCGGCGCAAGCGATGTACACCTAGAGACCACACCCACGGGCTTGGCGGTGCGCTACCGCATCGATGGGGTTTTGGACCCGGTCACTGAGGTGCACGACCGCAGCGTGGCCGAGCAAACCATTTCGCGCTTGAAGGTGTTGGCAGAGCTCGATATTGCCGAGCGGCGCGTGCCACAGGATGGCAGTTTTCAGGTGCGCGCACTGGGCCGGCTGATTGACTTGCGCGTATCTGTCATGCCCAGCATCCACGGTGAGGACGCGGTGGTACGCATCTTGGACAAGCAAGCCATGCTGGAAGCCCACGGCACGCTCAGCCTAGAGGCGCTGGGCTTTGATGCGGCTGCGCTCAAGGTGCTGCGGGGCCTGGCCGACGCTGCCTACGGCATGTTGTTGGTCACTGGGCCCACAGGTTCTGGAAAAACAACCACGCTGTATGCGGCCTTGGCAGAAACCCACACCGGGCGCGAAAAAATCATCACCATCGAAGACCCGGTGGAATACCAGTTGCCCGGCGTACTGCAAATACCGGTGAACGAGAAAAAGGGGTTGACCTTCGCCCGCGGCTTGCGCTCCATCTTGCGCCACGACCCCGACAAGATCATGGTCGGTGAAATTCGGGACCGCGAGACTGCCGAGATCGCGGTGCAGTCCGCGCTCACCGGCCACCTGGTGCTCACCACGGTACACGCCAACAACGTGTTTGATGTGTTTGGGCGTTTTGCCCACATGGGCTTGGACCCTTACACCCTGGCCGCAGCGCTAAATGGCATCTGGGCACAACGGCTGGTGCGTGTGAACTGCGCCCACTGCAAGCGTCCTTACCCGGCCATGTCCCAGGACTTGCCAAAGCTGGGGCTGCGCGAAGCAGATTTCTTGGGTGTGGTGTTTAACAAAGGCATGGGTTGTGGTGATTGCCGCGGTACCGGGTACAAAGGGCGCAGGGCAGTCGCCGAGTATTTGGTTTTGGATGACGAGCTGCGCGAGTTGATTGTGCAACGCGTACCCGTGCGCCACATCAAAGAAGCGGCCCGCCGCAAAGGCACGCGCAGCTTGCTGGAAGCCACCTTGCAAATGGTGCGCGAAGGTGCCACCACACTAGACGAGGTACGCCGTGTCACGCTATCCGATTAAGGCAGCCACGTCGGCACTGCCCCAGGTTCTGGGCGTGGGCACAGACGGTTTGGCGTGGTGCAGCACCTTGCCCAAGGGCGGTATTGAGTGGCATCGAATCGAATGGCCAGCCGACCGCGGTACTTCTGCCTCTGCCCCAACCGCAGCGGCTGCGGACTTGTGGAACCAATCGATAGAGCGCAGGGCGTGGGCACCGGCGGCCCGCACAGCCGTGTGTTTGTCGTCTGGGCTGGTGCGCCATTGGCTGCAGACACCACCCGTTGGCACACGCTCACTTGCAGAGTTGCATGCAGTAGCTGGTGCGCGTGCGAACTTGCTCTTGGGGCGGTTGCCTGAGGAGTCTTGGCTGGTATCGGGCGAGTGGGATGCGCGGCGCCCCTTTGTGTGTACCGCGCTGGCCAGCCGGTGGGCGCCGTTGTTGCAGGCGGTTCAACGCACCCACCGCCATGCGCGCACCGTGGACGCGCTTTCCTTGGTGACCTCCCAATGCCAGGGCGCGCTGCCCAAAGACGGTTGGTTGGCCATCGTTTCAGCTGACCATCTGCACCTGATGCACCGCGCCCATGGCTGCGCCACTTCCTTGCGCAGCCTGCAAATTCCCCCGTTTGCCACGCAAGCGGATTGGGAGGCGGCGGCTTTGGCCGAGTGGCACCGCGAAAAACTGCGAACACAAAACACCGCTGGGATCCTGCATTGGTTGCGCATCCCGCCTTGTGTGTACCCGGTGCCCGCATCGCCTGGTATTGCCCTGCTGCAATGGGACGCGCAGGTGGCCCTGGGCCTTGGCGCGTGGGATGGGATGCCGCAAACCGCGCAAGGGGCGCACCTGCCGGGCAGTGCGGTGCTTGCCGCGCTGCAGGGCCTGCATGTGCTGGTCGGCAGGGTTCGCCATGCGGCATAAGGGGCTGTTTTTTGGTGGCGCACCGCGAATCTCGCTGCTGGGCCAAGGCAGCACGCGCGTGCGCCGCGCAGTTGCGCTGGCTTGTGCGCTGGCGCTGGCCGTGCATGCGGCGTGGCTTGGGTTTGCGAGTTATGCCTCTGCGCAAGCGCTTGGTGCTGCCAATGCAAAGATGCGGGCGGCCCAAGCGGCGGTTGAGCGCCTGCACCGGCCACAAGCCAAGGCAGACATGGACAAACCGCACAGCGCTGCTGGAAGCGCCTTGTCGGCCAGCACCATTTCTGTGGCCCGCCGTGACGCCCTCAACGGCGTGGTTTTGCGGCTCAACGTGCCGTGGCATGACATCTTTGAACAACTAGAGCAATCGACCCCGGCCGGGGTTGCGTTGCTGGGCGTTGAGCCCGACGGTCCGCGCCAGCAGATTCGCTTGCAGGCCGAGGCCGCAACACTGGACGCGCTGTTGCGCTACGCGTCCTCACTGCAATACCAAGGCGTTTTTGGCCGACTGAGCTACACCAAGCACGAGACCAACGCGCAAGACCCCAGCCGACCGGTTCGGCTCTCTTTTGAATTGGGGTTGTTGGCGCCAGCCCGGCTGACCGATGCCGCATTTGCCCGCTCCGTTGAGGGGGGCGCACAGTGACCGAGCTTGGTCTGCACCTGGGCAAATTGCGCTTGCAATGCGAGGTGTTGTTGTGGCGCCATGGCTACGGTTGGGCATTGCTTTTCGTGGCGCTGGTGGCGGTGTTGCTTGGACAGTTCGTGGTCTTGCCCCACCAAAAAACCATGGAGTTGCACACCCAGCAACAACTGCGCGCCCTGCTGGTGGAGCAAGCGGAAAAAGCGCAACGGGACCGTGGGCCAGTGCAGCCCTCTGCGCAAGCGCAGGCCTTGGACCAGCTGTTGGCGGTGGCGTTCGCCGAGGACGAGGTGGGCGAGATCCTGCGCCGCATTGTCAAAACCGCGCAAACCCACGGCGTTTATTTGTCGCAGTCCGACTTCCAAACCCACGCCGACGGCCACGGTGGATTGCACCAGTTGCAGTTGAGCTTGCCAGTGCAGGCCAGTTACGTGCAGACCAAGGGCTTTGTGCACGATGTGCTGCGGCAGCTGCCCGGGGTGAGCCTGGATGAACTGGTTCTCAAGCGCGATTCGGTTGCGCAAAACCAAGCCGAGGTGCGGGCCAAGCTCTCGCTGTGGAACTTGCCCGGTACACCTCCCGAGACCCCGGTTCAGCAGGTCGCCTCCAGCACTTCGCATTCACCGGCTGCCCCGACGCTGCTGCCGCTGGTGCCCAGGTCCGTGCTGGTTCCGGTGGATGGGCGGGCAAACCCAGCGCCGCGCGATTTGTTTTCGGTGCGCAGCTGGGCTGTGGCGGCAAGCCCGTCCGCGCCCCTGGCTGCACCTGCGCCCATGGCGCCCCCGGTGCCGTTTAGCTACATGGGAAAGCGCTTGGATGGCGCCGCATGGCAAGTTTTTCTGGCCCGTGCGGACCAGACATTCATCGTGTCGGCGGGCAGCACGGTAGACGGCATCTACCGCATTGACGCGGTGCGCCCGCCCACCCTCAGCCTGACCTACTTGCCCTTGGGCCAAGCCCAAACGATTTCTATCGGAGAAGCGCAATGAACCGTGCCGAATTGAGAAGGGCACAGCCATGCGCAGCATTGCTGGCAGCGGTGCTGGCGTCCTTGCTGGCGTCCTTGCTGGTGCTGGCCGGATGCGCTGGACAAACCACCTACCTAGAAGGCAAAGAACTGGCAGCGGCCGGGTACACCAAAGAAGCCTTGGAGAAGTTCGACGAAGCTACCCGGCAAGACGCTGGCTCTGCCCAGTACCGCATCGCCGCCATTCAAGCCCGTGAAGCCCTGGTGCAGCAGGCGCTTGCAGCGGCGCAAAAGTTGATCGCGCAAGAGCGCTCGGACGAAGCGCGCGCAGCCTACCACCGCGCACTGGCATACCAGCCTGGCAACTTTAGGGCGTTGGACGGGCTCGGTGGTCTGGACAGAGCCGATCGGCACGGCAAATGGTTTGCCAGCGCGCAGGCCGCGCTTGAAAAAGAGGAGGGCGGCCCGCAAGCCCGCAACTGGCTGCGCATGCTGCTGACAGAAGACCCGCAACACAAAAAAGCACAGGCCATGCTGCAGGCGCTGGATGCAGGCGTGCAAACCCGCTCGGGCGCTTTGGCACTGGCGGCCCCATTCAGAACCCCCATCACCATGGAGTTCAAAGATGCGCCCATCAAGACGGTTTTTGAAGTCATCGCCCGAACCTCTGGCCTGAACTTTTTGATGGACCGGGACGTGAAGACCGATCAGAAAACTTCCATCTTCCTAAAGAACTCCACCACCGAGGCCGCCATTGCGTTGACCCTGCTAAGCAACCAACTTGAAATGCGCATCGTTGATGCAACAACGGTCCTCATCTACCCCAACACCCAAGCGAAGCAAAGGGACTACCAGCCGTTGGTGGTGAAGACGTTTTACTTTGCCCATGCCGATGCCAAGTCGGTCGCCAACAGCCTCAAGACCATCCTCAAGTCCAAAGACATCGTGGTGGATGAGCGGCTCAATATGCTGATCCTGCGCGACACGCCCGAGGCCGTCCGTTTGGCGGGGAAGCTGGTGGCCGTACACGATGTGGCGGACTCCGAGGTCATGCTGGAGCTGGAGGTGCTGGAGGTCAAGCGCACCAGAATGCAAGACCTGGGCATCAAGTGGACGGACCAACTCACGCTTTCGCCCATTGCGTCCAAAGCCGGTGCGCTCACGCTGGCCGATTTGCGCGGTCTCAACGACAGCACGCTGGGCGCAGCCATCAGCCCCAGCACACTGACTGCCAAAAATGTGGACACCGACACCAACATTTTGGCCAACCCACGCATCCGCGTGCGCAACCGGGAAAAGGCCAAGATACTCATCGGCGAGCGTGTGCCCAACATCACGTCCACCTCCTCGGCAACGGGTTTCGTTGGTGAATCGGTCAACTATGTGGATGTCGGTCTCAAGCTCGATGTGGAGCCCACCATTTCCCTTGACGGCGAAGTTGCCATCAAAGTGGCACTAGAGGTCAGCAGCATCATCAGCCAGGTGTCCACCAAGTCGGGTTCTGTCGCCTACCAAATTGGCACCCGTACGGCCCAAACCATACTGCGCTTGAAGGATGGTGAAAACCAGGTGCTTGCGGGCTTGATCAACAGCGAAGAGCGGCGCACCGGCAACAAGGTGCCCGGCTTGGGTGACATCCCGATTGCGGGCCGTTTGTTCGGGCAACAAATTGACGACAACACCAAGACCGAAATCGTCTTGTCAATCACGCCGCGCATTGTGCGCAACCTGCAGCGCCCTGCCGAGTCCACCACGGAATTTGATTCCGGCACCGAATCCAACTTGAACAGCTACAACCCGCTGGGGTCCGAGGCATCCAAGCCGGCAAGCAGCAGCGCAACATCTGGCAAGACCGAAGCGCCAGCGCAAGCGAACGGTACCGAAGCCAAGAACACCACCAACTCCAACACCAAACCCGCGCCGGTACCCGCACCCGATGCAGCGGTGTTGAGTTTGCAAGGCCCCACGGCAGCCAAAGTTGGAGACACCATTGCGTTGCAGTTCATGCTGCAGTCCGCCCAGCCCTTGGTCAATGTGCCGATGGCGGTGGCGTTTGACCCGCGGGTGTTCCAGGTGGTCTCGGTGGTGGAAGGCGATTTCCTCAAGCAAGGCGGCGCACCAACCCACTTTGCCAGCCGCGTGGACCCCAGCGGCCAAATTCTTATCACAGGCACCCGCATCGCAGACACCGGGGCCACAGCGCCCGGCGTGTTGGCCACCGCACACCTTCGGGTGGTCTCCGCGCCGGGCAAGCCGGCACAGATTCAGGTGCTCACGCTGGCCCCGGTGGCGCTCGGTGGTGTGGGTGCGGGTGTGAGCGCAGGTGTGGGCGCAGGTGTGAACGCAGGTGTGAGCGCAGGTGTGAGCGCAGGTGTGGGTGCGCCCATGCCCGCGCCCTGGTGGGTCGACATCGCGCCCTAAGTGGCCCACGCCTCCAAGACATGCAGTGCCTCGCCCTTCGCAAAACCCACGCGCCCTGCAAGCCACCGGGCGTGGGCTTTACCTTGATTGAGCTCTTGGTCACTTTGGCCATCTTGGCTGTGCTGTCGGTTCTGGTGGTTCCTGCGGCGCAGGTGCAGATGCAGCGTAGCAAGGAGCAGCAGTTGCGCGCTGCGTTGGTGGAAATTCGCAGTGCTTTGGATGCCTACAAAAAAGCCAGCGATGAAGGCCGTATCCCCAAAGATGCCGGTGCTTCGGGCTATCCAGCGAGCTTGGAGGTGCTGGTTGAGGGGGTGGAGGACCAGCGCGATCCCAAGCGGAGAAAGCTGTTCTTTCTGCGCCGAATTCCGCGCGATCCGTTCAGCGACGACGCCGATGCCGCCGATGCGTCCACCTGGGCCAAGCGGGCCTATGCCACGGATGCATCGTCCCCCGCAGAAGGCGACGATGTGTACGACGTGTTTAGCCGTTCGCCCCGCACGGGCCTGAATGGCATTGCCCTCAAGCGCTGGTGAGCGATGCGCACTACACGCCCGCCATTTTTTCGTGGCTTCACCCTGATTGAGCTGCTGGTGGTGCTGGCTGTTGTTGCGGTGCTGCTCACACTGGTCTCGCCCACGTACGTGCGGCAAATCGACGCATCCAAAGAGACGGTGCTGCGCGACAACCTGCGCGCAACCCGTGAGGTGATCGACAAGTTTTATGGCGACACGGGCCGCTACCCCGAAAGCCTCGATGAGTTGGTGGAGAAGCACTACCTGCGTGCGCTCCCCGTGGACCCCATCACGGACTCCAGCGCAACATGGCAAGTTGTCGATGTGCCCAGTGGTTACAAGGGGCGGGTGTACGACATCAAAAGCGGTGCACCTGGGTCGGACCGGAATGCCAAGCCGTATGCCCAGTGGTAGGCCACGCGGTATACCTGGTGTTAGGCCCAGTGCTAGGCCCAACGTGGTAAGGCAGCAGCGTCGCGCCCACCGGTGGGGCTTTGCCTACGTGCTGCTGTTGCTTGCCGTCGCCGTTGTCGCAGTCTCTGCGGCAGCCACATTGCGCTTGGGTGCGCACCTGGGCCGCAGGGATGCCGAGCAAGCCCTGCTCTTTGTGGGCTCGGAGTTTGAACGCGCGTTGCGCAGCTACGCCAAGGTGCCCGCCACCGCCACCGAAAACTCTGGCAGCACAAACCCGGCCCTGCTCCTTGCCCAAGGCCCGCGCACCTTGGAGGAGTTGTTGAAGGATCCCCGCAGCCCCGGCGTGCAGCGTCATTTGCGACAGATGTATGCGGACCCCATGACGGGCCTCCCAACGTGGGGCCTGATCAAAAACCCGGCTGGCTTCATCGTTGGCGTTTACAGCCTTGCCGAAGGCAAGCCCATCAAGCAGACCGGCTTTGCTCCCCAGCAGATGGGTTTCGAAAATGCGGCTGGGTACGCGCACTGGGTCTTTGGCCTGCCCGGCGCGCAGCCTAAGCGCTAAAGCCGATGGTGTCGCCCCAACACTCCCCGTGGTTTCAGGCTGTCGTGATGGCGGTCGCTGGTGTTCTCGCCTTGCCAGCGCGGGCAGAGGACCCCTGCGAGCGCATCGAGATAACTGCACCGCGTGCAGGCGCACACCTTGACACGCCCAAACCCGAGATACGCTGGAGCGGCGATCCGCAAGGAACGTACCGTTTGCAAGTTGCCGTGGTCTTGCCAGAGGGGCAGGTGCTTCAGTCCGTGGACACGCAGGTGGTGGGCACACGCTGGGCCCTCGGTGCGCTCGTGCCGGTTGCGCTGGCAGCCATCAAGGTGGTGGTGAGTCGGCACTGTGGACACTACACGGTGCAGGACCTGCACGCCGCGCCTCCGCACTTTTTCTACGACGCTAGGGCCCACTGCGCGATAGAGCCCCAGTCGCTGGTGCAAGTCGAAAACACCTTGCGCTGGCGGGCAAGCGCTGGGGCAAGCCGGTTTGCCGTCACCTTGTTTGGGGCCTTAGCCGACCGCAGCGGTTCGCCAGCGCTGCATCGCCCAGATGACGGAGGCAGTTTGATAGAACCGCGTCGCCTGGATCGCTTCGAGACCAGCGAGCCCGCGTGGGACTTGGGCAAGCTTTTCTCAGTCCAGGCCGCACATCGTGCGTTTGCGCCCAGCAACGTGCTCGTAGCGGTGCAAGCCCAGTGCGGCGCGCTGTGGAGCCAACCCAGCGCCACCATCCTGAAACCCCAGCAACCCTGGTAGCCCCAGCAGCCCTGGGGATGCACTGAATAACCCCGTTCGCCCTGAGCTTGTCGAAGGGTGCCTCCATCAAGTGAAGGACTTCGACAGGCTCAGTCCGAGCGGGATGGGTTTGTACACAGCGCCCCTAGCCAGCTGCACCCGCGCAACGGGCTTGTGCACGGGCTCCTTAGCCGGCTGCACGCGCAGCCACCACCTCGGTGCCTACGGCCGCACCCAGGCGCAGCCCTTCCTCGTTGTCGCTGCGGAAATGAATGCCTCCCCACAAGCGCGACATGGCCGCCTCCTGTGCCATTGCCGCAAAGGCACCGGCCTGTTGGGGCCACACCGCAGACAACACCGCAGCCGCTGCACCCGACACCGCGGCATGTCCGGAGACATAGGCGGGAAAACTGGGCGTGACCAAGAGGGGCACAAAGCTTGTGTCCACGTCGCGCCGAATGGCGGTAATGGGCCGCTCACTCCAATCGCGAAACTTCACGCCCCAGCACGCGATGAACGCGTCGTGCACCGCCACGCTGAGGGTTGCCAACACCGACAGGCAGGTCTCCACGCGCGCACCGGCCGTGCCCGCTGCGCCGGGTGGGGTGCGCAACTGCGCCAGGGTGTGCTGCATCCACACGCCAGGGGGCGTCACCGAGCCACTCTCCAAGTTCCATGCGAAGGCTGCTTCGCGTTGCCCAGCGCTCAGTTGGCGTGACACCGCCAGCACTTCGTGCGTTTCTGCGCGGTGTTGCTCCGACCCAGGCCGCGCCGCAGGTGGCGGCACATACCGGTTTGCCGCCGGTGCAACCCACGGCCGCCACTGCCCGGCAAATGCCTCGACCGGGTTCACTCCAAACAGGGGGTAGGTGGCTTGCCATATGCCCGGAAAGTGCGCAGGCCGGTTGCGCAACGGCCAGGTGCGGCCCGCGCCATCACGCAGGCTGCGTTCGATGCACTGGTTTGCTACTTGCGCGCCCACCGTGTTGGCCAGCGCGTGTGCTGCCGCGCCGGGCTCCAGTTGGCTTTGCATCCAGGCGTACTGCGCCTCCAGGTGGCCCGGCGTTTCATGGGGGTAGAAGTGTTGCAACACCCAACTTGCAGCACGGTGCGCAGCCAATTCACACAGCGGCGCGTCGGTGTTGCCCAGTTGCTTGGCCTTCCACCATGCGCCGTGCATTGCCACCAAGGTGTAGGCAATGGACCGCGCCGCACGCAATGGGTTTTGCTGGTACTTGGACACCAGTTGCAGCCAGTGCGAAGCCCAATGCGTCACTCGCAGAACATCGGCGGGCGTCCCCGTGCCTGAAGCCCAAGCGCCTGAGTCTGTGGCTGTGGCTGTAAGTGCCAAGCACTGCAAGGCGCACCTTCGCGACATGGTTAGAGCGGACCGCACAAGCTGCCTTCCATCTGTGTTGGCCGCCATTGCAAGCGCCTTGTGGCGCGCGCGCAAGCGCAACTGCCTTCGAGCTCGTTACGCCTTGCGGCTTGCGGCTTGCGGCGCGTGCAAGGGCAAGGGCTGGGGCTGGGGCTGGGGCTGGGGCTGGGGCTGGGACCGATTGCTTGGCGCGTCGGCGCTGGCTTGCTAGTGAAAACCCTGTGCCAGTTTGTGTCCAACATTGGCCCGGCCCAAACAATCGCCGCGCCATTGCCCAGCACACGACACAAAACTCAACCCACATTTTTTTCAGGTTCACTGGCCCATGCGGCGAACCTGACCGAGCTGGGTTTGAGGGAGTACAAAAGTTTTGCAACGCGGACTTTCCATGGGCTTGCGTGCCGCTCGCTGGGCGAGGGTGGGCTTGGCCAGTGCAGCCCATCCGCTAATCGCCGCTGTGCTGATCGCAGGTGCAGGCGTGGGCGCGGTGGCTTCGGTGCAAGCCGCCGTAGAGCGCTATGGCTACGACCCCATTGGGCGCCTCGTGCAGTTTGTCGATCCGGCCAACCAAGTCACCGAATACACCTACGACCCCGCAGGCAACCTCACCTCTGTCACCGGTGGCGGCAATGCTGCCGACTATGCGCCGGTACTTGCCTCGATAACGCCCAACTTCATTCGCCGGGGCCAAACCAAAAGCATCGTCATCGCAGGCCAGCGTCTCCAGTCAGGCACTTTGCAAACGTCCGATGGGGCACTTGTTCTTGCCAACGTCCGCCAAACAGCCACCCAGCTCACCGCCGATTTGACAGCAGGTGCCTCGGTTCCCTTGGGCATGCAAACCCTCACCTACACCAACGCAGCGGGCACGGCCTCGGCCGCCATCACGGTGGCGCCTGTTTTGCCCGTGCTGAGCGCAGAGCCCAGCCCGCTGGCCTTGCCACCCGACAACCTGGGCCACCCCATTACCTTGCGCCTGAGCGCGCCCGACCTCGTGGCCCACACCGTCAACCTCTCTTTCTCGGATACCAGCAAAGCCACCATCGCACCAGCCAGCATCAGCTTCGCCGCCGGCCAGACCGAAGCCCAGGTCACCGTCACCTCCAAAGCCGCAGGCTTTAGCACCTTGCAGCTCAGTTCCACCACCTTGCAAACCACCTCGGTGCCGGTGTACATCTCGGCAGACTTCAAAGGCATCAACACCAGCATCGCTGCACCCGTTGGCGTGGTGGTGGGCGAGGCCAACCCCAGCACACCGCAGACCACCCGAACGATTTTTCGCAACCCGCATGTGGGCGTGGTGCTGGGTTCTGCGCTCAGTGGCGTCGCCCCCAGAGGCATGCCGGTGAACTCGGTGCACGAGCTGGTCATTTCGGGCTACGGCATCCCGGCCAACGCCACGGTGGCGCTGCTGCCCGCCGCCGGTGCCAGCCTGGGCGCGCCACTGGTTGCAAGCGACGGCTCGCGCATCAGCGTGCGGCTTGGCATCGACGCGGCGGCGGCTGCGGGTGCTCGCAGTGTGGTGGTGCGTGACGGCACCGGCAAGGTCATTAGCTTTGCCGGGCCGGCCCAGTCCCAGGTGGTTTTCACGGCAGGCCAACCCACGCTGGTGTCTGTAGAGCCCTTGTTTGGCAAACCCGGCAGCCTCATGGAGCTCAAGGTGCGCGGTGCCAATTTGCACAACGCATCGGTGGCACTGCTGCCCGGCAGCGACATTGCCATAGACAACCAACCCACCATCAACGCCAGCGGCACCGAGTTGGCGGTGCGGGTGCAGCTCTACCCGCTGGCGGCCACCGGCGCGCGGGTGGTGCAGATCACCACGCCCTCGGGCCAGAGCAGCGCGGTGCCCAGCAGCGCCAACCAATTTACCTTGGTGAGTGATATCAAAAACGACATCACGCCCATCGTTGCCCAAGCCGTGGGCGTGGTGGTGGGTGCCAGCAACACCGACCCCGGCACCAACCCCCAAACCATCACGCCCGTCGCCGCCCCGTCGGTGGGCGTGGTAACTGGCAGTGTCGCCACCTCGGTTTCGCCCAAGGTGGCGGTGGTGGGCACCACCGTCAACTTGGTGGTCCGTGGTGTGGGCCTGCAAGCGGTGCGCTCGGTGGCGCTGCTCTCACCCGAGGGCCTGACACCATCCGCCTTTAGCGTCAACGCCGAGGGCACCACGCTAACCCTGTCGGTCGCGGTAGACGCCGGCGCCGCCAAAACACCGCGCAAGGTCGTGCTGGTCACTGCCACGGGCCGCTTGCCGTTTGTCAATGAAAGCGAATCCAGCTTCCTGGTGGCAGCACCGGCGCCCGAAATTGTTTCCATCGCGCCGCAGGTCATCAAGGCGGGTACCAACGCCACACTGACGGTGCGCGGCAAAAACTTCCGCGACGTGCTGGGCGTGCGTTTCGAGCCCGCCGATGGTGTGGCGCCCCTGCAAGGCATCAGCGCCAGCGCGGATGGCACCGTGCTCACCGTGCCCGTGTCAGCCCCAAGCACCGCAGCCACGGGTGCGCGCACGCTCATCGTGGTGACTGCGGGCGGCGAGTCCAATAACCTGCCCACAGCTGCCAACACCGTGCAGGTGGCGCGCCAGATCAGCCCTAGTTATGCAGACCTCAGCGCGCCGCTGGTGGGTGTGCGCGTGGGCAGTGTGGTCATACCCCCAGAGCCCACCGAAGCGCTGCTTGCCGCGCCGCTGGTGGGCGTGGTGGTCGACAGCCCCACCCCGCCAGCAAGCACCAGCCGCCTTGTTGCCGCCAGCCACGTGGGCGTGCTGCTGGGCACCGCCGCCACCCGTGTCAGCCCGGCCACGCCCGACGGCTTTTTGGCAGGCTCCTCCGGCGTGCTGACGGTCACCGGCACCGGTTTGGACGCGGTCACCGGCATCGGCGTTGTTGGCACCAGTGGCATTGCGTTTGGTGTGCGCAGCGTCAACGCCGATGGCACCCAACTCACCGTGCCCGTCACCGTGGCTGGCACCGTGCCATCGGGCCGCTATGGCATTCGCCTTACCCAAACGCGGGCCGGGGTCACCGGGCGTGTGACCACCGAGCCAGCCGCTGCGCTTGCATTCAGCGTGGGCACCTTGCCAACGCAAATCCACTCCATGGGCCCCATCGTGCTGGAGCAAGGCAAGGACTACACCATGGTGGTGCGCGGCACCAACTTGCAAGACGTGTACCAACTCCAAACCGAGCCCGCCAACGGTTTGCTGTTTGGGGCACCGCAGTGGAGCACCGACGCCTTGGGCGAAAAACTTTCCGTCCCGCTGGTGGTGGACCGCGCGGCCAGCATCGGCAGCCGGGTGGTGCGCCTGGGGGTGCCTGGCGGCCTGACCAGCAACGCCGCCACGCCCGCTACCACCGTGACCGTTGTCCCCCCGCAATAAGCAGCCCTGCCTACCAACCGACCTGCCGCCATGACGCCTTGCCCCGCCAACCCCAAGACCGACCGCACCGCCCACCCCATCGGCACCGCACGGCACGCCCCGTTCTCGCACCTATTTGTTTTTTCGTTCAGGAGACCCGCCATGTTCAAAACCACCTCGCCCAACCGCCCATCCCGCCCACTGGCGCTGCTCGCCTTGGCTGCCGCGCTGGTGGCGCCCAGCGCCTTCGCATTTGATAGCGGCAGCACCGGCGCCGACGGCGCACTGGCCCCCACCGTCAACACCCAAATCACCCTGCCGCCCTCCGGCATCTTGAACTACACCACGGTCAACATTCCCACCGGGGTGACGGTCACTTTTAGAAAAAACGCGCTCAACACCCCGGTGTATTTGCTCGCCAGCGGCAACGTCACCATCGCAGGCGCCATCAACATCAGCGGGGCCACTGCGTCGGAAACCGGCACTGCCGGCGACGGCAACCAAGCCGACGACGGGCTGCCTGGCGCCGGTGGCCCTGGCGGTTTTGATGGCGGGCGGGGTGGCAAAGACGACCAGGCGCAAAACGTGTCCGTGATTCGCGGTGGTGCGGGCTTGGGGCCGGGGGGAGGGCTTGGGGGTATTGAAGGGTCAGAAGGTTGTGGCTCTGACAATCGCTACCTTAAATATTTGGGTGTTTCTGCTGGATACGCAACTGTGTCGCAGGACAACATCAGTACCAACCAGAATTACTATTACTGCGGCCCTGGCTCAACGTACAAAGGCAAAGCCTACGGTTCTGCAATTTTGCAGCCTTTGATCGGAGGTTCTGGTGGTGGAGGTGGCCTCGGTGGCAGTAACTACCCTGGTTCTGGTGGCGGTGGCGGTGGCGGGGCCTTGCTGATTGCCAGCTCGGGAACGGTTGCAATCACTGGGAGCATCACTGCAAATGGTGGTTATGGCGGATTGATCGCCGGTGCCGGTGCAGGTGGGCCGGGTGGCGCGGGCTCTGGCGGGGCCGTGCGCATCGTCGCTACCAGAGTTGTGGGAAATGGCTCCATCAATGCCCAGTATGGGTGCATGCAGGGGGCCGCACTGAGCAGCCTGTTCACTTGCAGTTACTACCGCAGCTCCCAAGGCCGCATCCGCATTGAAGGCGAGTCCATCACCTACACCGGCAGCACCACGCCCACCTACGTGGCCGACGTGCCCGGCCCCATCTTCCTCGCCAGCCTGCCGTCGCTGCGCATTGACACCGTCGCCGGTGTGGCAGTCCCTGCCAACCCGACGGGCAGTGCCGACGTGGTGCTGCCAGCCACCCAAGCCAACCCGGTCACCATCACCTTTGCCAGCACCAATGTGCCGCCCGGCAACACGGTGTTGTTCAAGCTGATTCCGGCCTATGGCACACCGACCGAGGTGCTCAGCCCCGCCATCACCGGCACCACGGCCAGTGGCAGCACCAGTGTGCAGGTCAACCTGCCGCAAGGCCCCAGCACCTTGCAAGCCACCACCACCTACACCGTGGTGGTGGCCATGGGCGACGCGCTCTCGCAGTTTGCGCAGAACGAGCGGGTAGAAAAAGTGCAGCTCAGCGCCACCCTGGGCGGCGCCGACAGCCAAGTCAAGCTCATCACGGTGAGTGGCAAGGAGTATGTGGTCCCTGCGACGGTGCTGCAGCTGGTGGGCTTTGCCAGCTAAGGCCACGTTACTGGCGGGCTAAAAAATGGCAGGCTGCGCAATGTTGGGTACGCCACGCGGTTGGGCGCAGGGCCTGGGCGCTGTGTTCGGCGCTGTATTCGGCGCTGTGCTGCAAGCGGTGTTGAGCGCCTTGCTGCACAAAGACCGCAACGCAC
>JBIIZY010000010.1:0-28952 GCA_044346035.1 Rhodoferax sp.
GGTGACTGCGGAGTCGACTCCGCCACTGAGTCCGACGACGATGCGTTGCTTGGCCATAAACGGTGGGTTGGTGTGCGATTATCCCAGCCATGGAACTTCGCCAGCTCAGGTACTTCGTGCGCGTGGTTGAGATGCGCAGCATCAGCCGTGCCGCGCTGGACCTCAACCTGGTGCAGTCGGCATTAAGTTAGCAAATCGGCCCCATGGGCGTTGGTGCAGACTGAGCTGGCCCACGCCAACTACAGAAACACGGAGGGGTCGGTGCTGAGCAGGTCGAGGGGGAAGCGCTGCCCCTGCAGATGGTCTTCCATGCACTGCAAGAGCAGGGGGCTGCGGTGGCGGTGCGCGCTTTGGCGCAGCGCATCGGGCGCCATCCACAGGGTGCGCACAATGCCTGTATCGAGCGCCCGGCTTGGGTCGTGGTCGCCCAAGGTGCCGCAAAACGCAAAGCGCAGGTAGGTAATGTCGTGTTGCGTGGCCTCGGGCGCATGCGGCCCTGCCACGCTGGGGCGTTGAAAACGCGCCAGGTACACGCCCACCAAGGCGGTGGGGGTGAATGCGAAGCCGGTCTCTTCCAGGGTTTCGCGCACACAGGCTTGCACCAGGGACTCACCCGGCTCCAGATGCCCTGCCGGGTTGTTGAGGCGCAGGCCCTCGGGGGTGTGTTCTTCAACCAGCAGGTACTGGCCGCCGTGTTCAATCACTGCGGCTACGGTGACGCTGGGCTTCCATCGCGGGTCCATGCGCCATTATGGTGGTGGCGCTGCGGCGCCAGCTGGGCGGCTGGCGCTTAGTCCCAGCGCAGATCTTGGAACTTCACGCTGACGCAGGTCATAGGACAGGGCAGCAGGTACCCGGCGGGCTTTTTTGGGTCTCCGACCGCAGAGCAAGTGGTCTGGTGTGAACAGGGCGCGTTGCCCGTGGCGGCCGTGGGCTCGGCGCTTGCGCGCAGAGTTGGGGCGGCGGGTCGGTGGGTGGGTTTCAAGAGGGTTTGCATAGGAGGTCCTTGGGCTGGTAGGGGGCCGCCACCGGGCGGGTCGGCTACGCACGCTGTTCGGCATTACAGAGACGGCCTTGCGCACCCACCCACGCAACTGTTTGTCTATGAACGCTGGTGGCTTGTTTTTGCGCGCACCGGCACGGGCTGGCTTGGGGTTTCAACCGGGACGAAGCCTGCGCAAACTCATGTAAGCTCCATGGAAGATTTCCAATGAAGGAGTGCGTAATGCAAATTGGTGTACCTGCCGAAACTGCGGCAGGCGAAACCCGGGTGGCAGTGACGCCGGAGACCGCCAAGAAGCTCAGCGCCCAGGGCCACACGGTTCGGGTGCAGTCCGGCGCGGGTGTGGCCGCCAGCGTGACGGACGCCGCCTACGCTGCGGTGGGCGCCGAAATCACCGATGCTGCGGGTGCCTTGGGGTGCGATTTGGTACTGGCTGTGCGGTCGCCCTCGGATGCGCAAACAGCGCTGCTGCGGCCCGGCGTCACGCTGGTGGGCATGCTCAACCCGTTTGATGCGCCGGGCTTGCAGCGCCTGGCTGCGGCCAAGCTCACCGCGTTTGCGCTGGAAGCGGCGCCACGTACCACCCGCGCGCAGAGCATGGATGTGTTGTCCAGCCAGGCCAACATCGCAGGCTACAAGGCGGTCATGTTGGCCGCAGACAAGTACCAGCGGTTTTTCCCCATGCTGATGACCGCCGCCGGAACCGTCAAGGCCGCGCGCGTGGTGATTCTGGGTGTGGGTGTGGCCGGTCTGCAAGCCATCGCGACGGCCAAGCGCCTCGGTGCGGTGATCGAGGCCTCAGATGTGCGCCCCAGTGTGAAAGAGCAGGTCGAGTCCCTGGGCGCCAAATTCATCGATGTGCCGTACGAGACCGCCGAGGAGAAGGAAGCAGCCGTTGGCGTGGGCGGTTACGCCAAGCCCATGCCGCAGAGCTGGCTGGACCGCCAAAAGATCGAGGTGGCCAAGCGGGTCGCGGCGGCCGATGTGGTCATCAGCACGGCGCTGATTCCCGGCCGCGCAGCCCCCACGCTGATCACACCCGAGATGGTGCAGTCCATGAAGCCGGGCTCGGTCATTGTGGACTTGGCTGCCGGCAAAGGCCCTGGTGGTGTGGGTGGTAACTGCCCCCTGTCCGAGGCAGACCGCACGGTGGTCAAGCACGGCGTCACCATCGTGGGCGAAACCAATTTGGCGGGTCTGGTGGCCGCTGACGCATCGTCTTTGTACGCGCGCAATGTGCTTGATTTTCTCAAGCTCATCATCAACAAGGAAGGCGCGCTGCACCTCGACCTCGAAGACGACATCGTGGCCGCCTGTTTGATGACCCATGGCGGCGAAGTCCGTCGCAAGTAAACCCCAACTTTAGGAAGGAGCTGCGGCATGGAAGTCGTATCGCACACCGTGACCAACCTCACCATCTTTGTGCTGGCAATTTATGTGGGCTACCACGTTGTTTGGACTGTCACGCCCGCGCTGCACACGCCGCTGATGGCCGTGACCAACGCAATTTCGGCCATTGTCATCGTGGGGGCGATGCTGGCTGCGGCCCTGACCGAAACCACGCTGGGCAAAACCATGGGCGTGTTGGCGGTGGTGCTGGCAGCCGTGAACGTGTTTGGCGGATTCATGGTCACCCGCAGAATGCTTGAGATGTTCAAGAAGAAAGAAAAGAAAGCGGCGCTGCCCCAAGGCGACGGGGGTGCCCGATGAGCTTGGATATCGTCACCCTGCTGTACTTGTTTGCCAGCGTCTGTTTTATCCAGGCTCTCAAAGGGCTGTCGCACCCGACCACGTCCATACGGGGCAATGTGTTTGGTATGGTGGGCATGGCCGTGGCCGTGCTGACCACGGCTGCCTTGATCGTCAAGCTCTCGCCGGGCTCGGCCTACGGGCTGGTGTATGTGGTGGGCGCGCTGCTGGTTGGCGGGGTGGCGGGCACCTTGATGGCGCAGCGTGTGGAAATGACCAAAATGCCCGAGTTGGTCGCCTTCATGCACAGCATGATTGGCCTGGCTGCCGTGTTCATTGCGGTGGCTGCAGTGGCCGAACCCTATGCCTTCGGTATCGCCGCCAAAGGTGCGCCCATACCCTTGGGTAACCGGCTTGAGCTGTTTTTGGGCGCCGCCATTGGTGCCATCACGTTCAGCGGTTCGGTCATTGCGTTTGGCAAGTTGTCTGGCAAGTACAAGTTCCGCTTGTTTCAGGGTGCTCCGGTGCAGTTCTCCGGGCAGCACGCACTCAATTTGGTGCTGGGGCTGGCCTTGGTGGGCTTGGGCCTGGTCTTTACCGTGACCGAAAACTGGACGGCGTTTTTTGTCATGCTGGCGCTGGCCTTTGTTTTGGGCGTGTTGATCATCATTCCCATTGGTGGTGCCGACATGCCGGTGGTGGTGTCCATGCTCAACAGCTACTCTGGCTGGGCCGCAGCGGGCATCGGGTTCAGTTTGAACAACGCCATGTTGATCGTGGCGGGTTCGCTGGTGGGTAGTTCGGGGGCCATCCTGAGCTACATCATGTGCAAGGCCATGAACCGCTCCTTCTTCAACGTGATTTTGGGCGGGTTTGGTGGCGATGCCGCAGCGGCGCAAGGTGGCGCTGCGGTGCAGCGTTCGGTCAAAAGTGGCAGTGCAGACGACGCCGCCTTTGTGTTGGGCAATGCCGAGACGGTGGTGATTGTTCCTGGCTACGGCCTGGCGGTTGCGCGGGCGCAGCATGCCGTGAAAGAGCTTGCCGCCAAGCTCACCGAGAAAGGCATTACCGTCAAGTACGCCATCCACCCGGTGGCCGGGCGCATGCCGGGCCATATGAATGTGTTGTTGGCCGAGGCCGAGGTGCCGTACGACCAGGTGTTTGAGATGGAAGACATCAACGGAGAATTCGGGCAGGCCGACGTGGCCATCATCTTGGGTGCCAACGATGTGGTGAACCCAGCGGCGCACACCAAGGGCAGCCCGATCTACGGCATGCCAATTCTGGAGGCCTACAAGGCCAAAACCATCATTGTCAACAAGCGTTCCATGGCTGCAGGCTATGCCGGCTTGGACAACGAGTTGTTCTACATGGACAAGACCATGATGGTCTTCGGCGATGCCAAGAAGGTGGTTGAGGACATGTGCAAAGCAGTTGAGTAGGTACCCACGCGCGTGCCGCACGGGCTGTGCGGTGACCTCGGGCAGCGCCAGTCAAATACATCAGAAGAGGAGACAAGACCATGACAGAGCGTGTTTGGCTCAAGAGCTACCCACCGGGCGTTCCGGCCGATATTGACCCCGGAACCTATCCATCGCTCATTGCGTTGATGGACGAAGGCTTCACCAAGTACGCCCAGCGCGTGGCGTACAGCTTCATGGGCAAGGACATTAGCTACGCCCAAACCGATGCAAGCAGCAAACAGTTCGCCGCCTACTTGCAAAGTCTGGGTTTGGCCAAGGGCGACCGGGTCGCCATCATGATGCCCAACGTGCCGCAGTACCCGGTCGCGGTCGCGGGCATCTTGCGGGCCGGGTATGTGGTGGTCAATGTGAACCCGCTGTACACGCCGCGCGAGTTGGAGCACCAGCTCAAAGACTCCGGTGCCAAAGCGATTGTCATCATCGAAAACTTCGCCACCACTTTGGAGAAGTGCCTGGCGGCCACGCCAGTCAAGCACATTGTGCTGTGCGCGATGGGCGACCAGCTCGGTTTGCTCAAAGGCGCTTTGGTGAACTACGTGGTGCGCAACGTCAAGAAGATGGTGCCGGCATTTGAGTTGCCCACGGCGGTTCGTTTCAACGACGCCTTGGCCCTGGGCGCCAAACGTTCGCTGCAAAAACCCTCGATCTCGGCGGACGACGTGGCGGTCCTGCAGTACACCGGCGGCACCACCGGCGTGTCCAAGGGTGCGGTGCTCTTGCACCGCAACCTGATTGCCAATGTGCTGCAGTCCGACGCATGGAACAGCCCGGCCATGCAGCGCATACCCGACGGGGTGCAGCCCGTTAGCGTGTGCGCCTTGCCGCTGTACCACATCTTCGCGTTCACGATTGGCATGATGCTGACCCTGCGCACCGGCGGCAAGCTCATCCTCATTCCCAATCCGCGGGACCTGCCTGCTGTGCTCAAGGAGTTGTCCAAGCACACCATCCACAGCTTTCCGGCCGTCAACACCTTGTTCAATGGCCTGGCAAACCACCCCGACTTCAACACGGTCGATTGGAGCCACCTCAAGGTGTCGGTGGGCGGCGGCACGGCAGTACAAAGCGCAGTGGCCAAACTCTGGTTTGAGAAGACAGGTTGCCCGATTTGTGAAGGCTACGGTTTGAGCGAGACCTCGCCGTCGGCCACTGGAAACCCGGTGACTTCCACCGCCTTCACCGGCACCATCGGTGTGCCCTTGCCCAGCACCTACCTCAAGCTCCTAGACGACGAGGGCTTGGAGGTGGGGCCAGGCCAGAGCGGCGAGATTGCCATTAAAGGGCCGCAGGTGATGGCCGGCTATTGGCAACGACCCGACGAGACGGCCAAAGTCATGACGCCCGATGGGTACTTCAAGTCGGGCGACATCGGCGTGGTTGACGAGCACGGTTTTTTCAAGATCGTGGACCGCAAAAAAGACATGATCTTGGTCAGCGGCTTCAATGTGTTTCCCACCGAGTTGGAAGATGTGGTGTCCCAGTTGGCTGGCGTGATGGAATGTGCTTGTGTCGGTGTGGCCGATGCCAAGACTGGGGAGGCGGTGAAGTTGGTCATCGTCAAGAAAGATCCCAACCTCACCGAGGCCGACGTGCGCGAGTTCTGCAAAGAAAACCTCACCGGATACAAGCAACCCAAGGTGGTCGAGTTCCGTACCGAACTGCCCAAGACCCCGGTGGGAAAAATTTTGCGCCGCGAACTGCGCGACAAATAAGGCGCAGCGTCGGCCCATGTCGCGCGCTGGTTACTTCAGCCAGCCGCGCTTCCTGAAGTACCACATCGGCACCAAGGCGCTGCACAACATCAGACCCACCGCATAGGGGTAACCCAGCGACCAGTCGATCTCGGGCATGTACTTGAAGTTCATGCCATAAATGCTGGCGATCAATGTCGGTGGCAGCAAGGCGACGCTGGCCACCGAGAAGATCTTGATGATCTTGTTCTGGTTGATGTTGATAAAGCCCACGGTGGCGTCCATCAAGAAGTTGATCTTGTCAAATAGAAAGGCGGTGTGCGAGTCCAGCGAGTCGATGTCGCGCAGAATCTGGCGCGCCTCGTCAAACTGCTCGGCATTGAGCATCTTGCTGCGCATCATGAAACTCACTGCGCGCCGGGTGTCCATGACGTTGCGCCGGATGCGTCCGTTCATGTCCTCGTGCCGGGCGATGGCGCCCAGCACCTCGCCGGCCATGGCGTCGGTGACATCGCCCGAGAGCACCTGCTGGCTGACTTTTTCCAGGGCGTCGTAGATGCCTTCGAGCGTGTCGGCGGAATACTCGGCGTCTGCATCAAACAGCTTGAGCAGCACTTCTTTGGCGTCTTCAATCAGCCCGGGTGCCCGGCGTGCGCGCATGCGCAGCAGCCGAAAAACAGGAACCGTTTCGTCATGGATGGAGAACAGCACACCCTTGCTCTTGAGCTCGTCGTTGACCAAGTTCAAAATGAAGGCAACCCGCACCGTGTGTGGCTCTTCGTCATCGGCCACCAAGAAGTCGCTGCGGATGTGGACCTCGCCGTTGTCCTCGGCGTAAAAGCGCGCGGATTCTTCGATGTCCTCGTCCATTGCGTCTTCCGGGATGGACAGACCGTAGTACTGCTTGACCCAGCGCTTCTCTTCGGGCGTGGGGGATTCCAAATCAACCCAGATGGGCTGGAACCGCGAAAGTTCTTCCAACGACTCAATTTCCTCTTGGAAGAGGCGGCCGTTGGCAAGGGAAAAGATGTTGAGCATGGCTCACTCCCATGAATGGTTCATCTGCAAAGTGTGGGTTGGTGCCTTCAACCCCGCTGCAGTGCTGGGAGTTGAAAGCTACCGACTGGGGTAGGTTTCCAAGGAGCGTTCTCCAAAAGCCAGAGTGCGCAAATTATGGCACCGCCGCATGGCTCTACACCAAGCCCTGGGCGGCCAGTTCGCTCTTTACATACGCGTAGTACAGGGGCGCAGCCACCAGGCCTGTCACTCCGAATATCGCCTCGCCCACAAACATGGCCGACAGCAGCTCCCAGGCGGCGGTGTTGGTGCGCTGACCCACCACCCGTGCGTTGATGAAGTACTCGAACTTGTGGATTGCGATCAGAAACAACAGGCAGACAACGCCTACAGCGGGCGAAATTGAAAGCCCGGCCAGGGTCATCACGCCGTTGCACAGCAGGTTGCCCACAATCGGGATGAGTCCGGCGAAAAAAGTGAGCGCCACCAAGGCACCTGCGTATGGCATGGTCACGTCGGCAAGCGGCAACGCAACGAAAAGAAACAAGGCGGTGCAACTCGCGTTGAAGGCGGCGATCCAAAACTGTGCCACCACGATTTGCCGAAACGACGCAATGAAATGGCCACCGCGCGCACGCATTGCCCGCCGCAGCGGCGCGTCGGTGGGCCGCATGTCGCCGCCGGCGATCAAGGCGCCCACCACCAAGCCGACATACACCAGCAAGCTGCCGCGCAGACCGGCGGTACCAAAGCCGGTGAGCGCCCGGGCTTGGGACTGCAAGTAGTCCACCAACCACTGTTGTGCCGGCAACATGCCATCTGGGAGCTTGGCCGCCAAGTCCGGCGGCAGCTTCTGGCGGATCTCCAGCACCGTCGCGGCCAGGTAGTGCAAAAGCGCTTGGTATTGGGCAACCGCTTCAAGCGCCATGCCGCGCGCATTGAGCACCAAGATGGCCACGCCCACCAGGGGCACCACGATCACCACGCCTGCGGCCATGGGGTGCTTCAACTGCATGCGACCGCGCCGCGTGTGGGTGAGTGCCTGGGTCAGTAGGTAGCCCAGGCACACCGCCAGCAAGCCGGGCAGCAAGCTGTAAACCAAGCAGGCCAGGCACGCAATGCCCGCCAGCACATAGCTGGCGATGTCACTGCGGGTGGGGTTGGCGCGTGCGGGCGGCACAGCGGAGCTAGGGGAGCGGGTCACCAGGTGCTTTCGGTTCGGCGTCATCCTGTGCCGCAAAGCGGCACCGGCTATGATTTGTCGCGAGGGTTGGGACAAGGCGTATTTTGCGTGAATCCCTGCGCCTTGCTGGATTGCTGGCCCGCACGTGTCTACCACCCCCCCACTTTCACCCCGCCGCGAACTCTGGCTTTTGATGACGCTGGCTGGCATCCAGTTCACCAACATCTTGGACTTCATGATCATGATGCCGCTGGGCCCGCAGTTCACCCAGTTGTTTGGGATCAGCGACGCGCAGTTTGGCTTGCTCGTGTCCGCCTACACGCTGGCCGGTGGCCTCTCGGGGTTGGTGGCATCGTCGTACATCGACCGGTTTGGACGCAAGCGCCTGATGCTGGTGCTCTACAGCCTGTTTGGACTGTCCACTTTGGCTTGTGGCGTGTCGGAGGGCTACGCCCAGTTGATGGCGGCGCGGGTAGCGGCGGGCATTTTTGGTGGGGTGTTGTCGTCGCTGGCCCAAACCATCGTGGCCGACGTGGTTCCGTTCGAACGGCGCGGCCGGGCGATGGGGGTTTTGATGACCTCGTTTTCGGTCTCTACGGTGGCAGGTGTTCCCTTGGGCTTGTTCGCGGCGGCGCACTTGGGTTGGCATGCACCTTTTATTGGCATTGCTGCGCTGTGTTTGCTGTTGACCGTGTTTGCCGCCATGACCCTGCCCGTGCTGGACGGTCATCTGGCTGCAGCTGCGTCGGTCTCGGCGTGGTCGCGCATCCGCCAGACGCTGGCCAACCGCAACCACCAGCGCGCATTTGTCTTGTCTGGGCTGCTGATGTTTGCCGGTTTCACGGTGATTCCTTACATCACCATTTACATGCAGACCAACGTGGGTCTTCGGGCCGACCAAATTCCCTATGTGTACCTCAGTGGCGGGATCGCGACCTTGTTGAGCGCACGTTGGATCGGCCGTTGGACGGATAGCAAAGGCAAGTTTGAGATGTTTCGGTTCATGGCCATTGCGGTCATGGTTCCGATGGTGGGCATTACGGTGTTGCCGGCCGCGCCGCTGGCTGTGGCGATGGTGGTCAGCACCGTGTTTTTCATCTGCATGAGTGGGCGCATGATTCCGGGCATGGCCCTGCTGGCCTCGGCGGCCGACCCCGCGCTACGCGGGACCTTCATGGGTTTGAACTCTGCAGTGCAGTCGGCGGCCATGGGCCTCGCAGCTGTCGTTGGTGGCGTGCTAATCGGCCGTGACGCCCAAGGCATGGTGCAAAACTACTGGATGGCCGCCGTAGTCGGCGCGTTGGCCAGTGGCCTGTCGGTTGTTGTAGCCAGCGGCGTACAGATGCACCGGACCACGGCCTCGCCAACCAAAACACAGTAGCAAGCACCTCAGCAAGCACTGCAGTGGCATCGGAGCCGCAAGTCCCCAGTGCGGGTTGGCCGATTGCAGATAGCCATTGCAAACCGGGTTGTTCGGGCGCATAGTCAATCCCGGCACCACAAGGCTCGCAAACCACGGATGCCCGCGAACCGCCCGGTGCTTTTGCTTTTTCAACCCGACAGCAATTGGAGGCTATTTATGAATTTGACGATCAGCGGTCACCATTTGGAAGTGACCCCGGCCCTTCGCAGTTATGTCACCACCAAGCTCGATCGCATCATCCGGCACTTCGATCAGGTGGTAGATGTGAAGGTGCTATTGACCGTTGAGAAGCAAAAAGAAAAGCAAAGGCGACAGCGCGCCGAGTGCAACATCCATGTCAAGGGCAACGACATGTTTGCCGAGAGTGCGCACGAAGACTTGTATGCGGCCGTCGACGAGCTGGTCGACAAGCTCGATCGGCAGGTCGTTCGTTACAAGGACAAGGTGCAAGACCACCACCACGCTGCGCCCAAACGGCTGATGTAAATTGCCACTCTAACGCTACAAAACCGCCCGTTTCGGGCGGTTTTTTTGTGTGCATAATCCGCTCCACCGCCATGAACCGACTCTCCAGCATCCTCTCGCCCGCCCAAGTCCTCGCGCAAGTAGAGGTCACTAGCAAGAAGCGGGCATTTGAAGAAGCCGGGCTGCTTTTTGAGAACCTGCATGGCCTGAGCCGCGCGCTGGTCACCGACAGCCTCTTCTCGCGCGAGCGTTTGGGCTCCACCGGCCTGGGCCACGGGGTGGCCATACCGCACGGTCGCATCAAAGGCCTCAAGGCGCCGCTGGCAGCGGTGTTCCAACTCAGCCAATCGATTGGCTTTGACGCGCCTGACGACCAGGCGGTGCGCTTGTTGATCTTTCTTTTGGTGCCCGAGGCGGCTACCCAAAAGCACCTGGAAATCCTCTCCGAGATTGCCGAAATGTTGAGTGACAGCGCCTTGCGCGAGCGGCTGGCCTCCACCACCGATTCGGCGCAACTGCACAGCTTGATCACGCTGTGGCAGTCGGACCGCCCAACCTGACCCACCTGACTTCGCGGTGACGCTGCAGTGAAACCCACCGTCGTCAGCGCCGACGTATTGTTCGAGGAGTTTCGCGGCCCCCTGCAATGGGAGTGGGTGGCTGGCTTGGGTGCTTCCGAGCGCCGCTTTGACGAGGTCGCGGTGCGCGCGGCCCGCTCCGGCGCAGATTTGGTTGGCTACCTCAATTACATCCATCCCTACCGGGTGCAGATACTGGGTGAGCGCGAGGTCGCCTACATTACCAGCGCCACACCCGAAGACTGTGCCCGGCGCATCGCCCGCATCGTCACGCTGGAGCCGCCCGTGCTGGTGCTGGCCGACGGCCAAACTGCGCCGCAGGCACTGCTGTCCATGTGCGAGCGAGCGCAGATCCCGATGTTTGCCACCCGCGAGTCGTCGGCATTCGTCATTGACGTGCTGCGCGCCTACCTCTCCAAGCATTTTGCTGACCGGCTTTCGATGCACGGTGTCTTCATGGACATCTTGGGGCTGGGGGTGATGATCACCGGTGAATCGGGTTTGGGGAAAAGTGAGCTGGGGCTGGAGTTGATTTCGCGCGGCAACGGTTTGGTTGCCGATGATGCGGTGGACCTGTACCGCATCAACCAAACCACGATCGAAGGACGCTGCCCCGAGCTCTTGCAAAACCTGCTCGAAGTGCGCGGCATTGGCTTGCTCGATATCCGCGCAATTTTTGGTGAAACCGCAGTGCGCCGGCGCATGCGGCTCAAACTGATTGTTCACTTGGTGCGGCGCGAAACCCTGGAGCGCGAGTACGAGCGCATTCCCTACGAACCCTTGACCCAGGACGTGCTGGGCGTGGCAGTGCGCAAGGTGGTCATTCAGGTGGTTGCCGGTCGCAACATCGCGGTGTTGGTGGAGGCGGCTGTGCGCAACACCATTTTGCAACTGCGCGGCATTGACACCTACCAAGACTTTGTCGAACGGCACCGCAAGGCGATGGAGCAGGGCTGATTTGCGCGTGCGCCCCAAGACCCGCCCGCTACAATCTCTGCTCCGTTTTGTGAGCGTCTAAGCCCATGCACCAGCCCCATGTTTCCTCCCTTTTTCGCGCCGCGGTGTTGCTATCGGTCGCGGTGTTGGCCGGTTGCGGGAGCCTCCCCAGTGTTCGCGGCGTGACGGCTGCCATCACCCCCTACCAAATTGACATGGTGCAGGGCAACGTAGTGACCCGCGAACAAATGGATGCCGTGGCGGTCGGCATGCCCCGCGCCCAGGTGCGTGCCATATTGGGAACGCCCCTGCTCAGTAGCGTGTTCCACGCCCAGCGCTGGGATTATGTTTTTTCCATGCGACGCCAAGGTGCGGAGTTGCAATCCCGGCGGGTGACGCTGTTTTTCAATGGTGACACGCTCGAGCGCATTGAGGCCGATGTCCTGCCCAGCGAGTCCGAGTTTGTGGCGGCACTGCGCGGATCGAGCCGCACCGGCAAACCGCCACCTTTGGAGGCCTCCGAGGAAGCCTTGCGCAAGTTCCCGGTGGCCAAGCCTGCTGCCAGCGCGGTTGCCAGCCCCGCTGCAAGCACTGCAGGTGTGGCTGCACCCGCTCAGGCCTATCCCCCGCTGGAACCAGCCCGTCCCTGAACTGGGATGGCGCGCACAACCACAAGGTCGGCACGATGACCCACAGAATCGCCATTGCCGGAGCCTCTGGCCGCATGGGGCAGACCTTGATTGAGGCGGTGCGCGCTGCCGACGATTGCGTGCTGTCCGGCGCGCTCGATGTTGCCACCAGCCCCAGCCTGGGCCAGGATGCCGGGGCCTTCGCCGGTATGACAACGGGTGTGCTTACCACCAGCGATCTGTCCATGGGGCTCAAAGACAGCGATGTGTTGATTGATTTCACCCGCCCCGAAGGCACCATGGCCCACCTCGCAGCGTGCCGCGCCCTGGGCGTGTCCATGGTGATTGGCACTACCGGTTTTACCGAGGCCCAAAAGTCCGAGATTGCGCAGGCCGCACAGCACATTGCGATCATGATGGCGCCCAACATGAGTGTGGGTGTGAACGTCACCTTGAAGCTATTGGAGTTGGCAGCCAAGGCGCTGCACACCGGTTACGACATTGAGATCGTTGAGGCCCACCACCGGCACAAGGTGGATGCGCCATCGGGCACCGCGCTCAAGATGGGCGAGGTTATTGCGCAGGCGCTGGGCCGCAACCTCAAAGACTGCGCGGTCTATGCCCGCGAGGGCGTGACCGGCGAGCGCGACCCGTCGAGCATTGGATTCGCCACCATCCGTGGCGGCGACATCGTGGGCGACCACACGGTGCTTTTTGCTGGCACCGGTGAGCGCATCGAAATTTCCCACAAGTCGTCCAGCCGTGCCACCTATGCCCAAGGCAGTTTGCGCGCGGTGCGGTTTCTCGCGGGCCGCAAGGCGGGGCTGTTTGACATGTTTGATGTGCTGGGCCTGGCATGAACGCTTGGGACCTGCTGGTGCGGGGCGATGCAGTCAGTTCGGCAGTGGCCATTGGTTTGTTGCTCATGTCGGTCGCCAGCTGGCTGGTGATTTTGTGGAAGGCTTGGATGCTGAAGATGGCGCTGGGCGACACCGCGCGTAGCACCGCCGCTTTCTGGCAGGCCGACTCCTTGGATGATGCACTGACCGCCCTGCGCGCCATGGACCGCGAGGCGCTTTTGCTGCCCGTGGTTGAGGCCGCCTGCGCGCCACCGGTGGGTGGTTTGGCCACCACCGCCGACCGCTCCTTGCAACTCACCCGCGTCATGCGCGACGCCTTGCACCGTGTGCTGCGCAGGCTGCAATCCGGCTTGGTGCTCTTGGCCACCGTGGGTTCGGTGGCGCCTTTTGTCGGGCTGTTGGGCACGGTCTGGGGCATCTACCACGCGCTCATCGGCATTTCGGGCGCAGGCGCCATGACCATCGAGCAAGTTTCTGGCCCCGTGGGCGAGGCCTTGATCATGACGGCTGCGGGTTTGGCGGTGGCCATTCCAGCGGTGCTGGGCTACAACATCTTGGGCCGTCTGGTGGCGCGCGTTGAGGCCGATCTCGACGGCTTCGCCAGGGACCTGCGCGGGTTGCTGCTGGCACAAGCGCCCACCCCAGCCACGGTGGTGGCCGGATGAATTCACCCTTGGACGCGCCCTTCGGCCGGCTCGGTCGCAGCCCGGCGGGCACGCCCATGAGTGACATCAACATGACGCCCCTAATCGACGTGATGCTGGTGCTGCTGGTCATTTTTATCGTCACGGCCCCCCTCATGGTTAGCGCGGTCCGGGTGGACCTGCCGAGGTCGGCCGGCGCCGTGCCGTTGCAAGCACCACCGGTCCTAGAGATCACCATCGACGCCAGCGGACAGGTGCTTATTGACAACGCCGTGCGCGCGCCGCAAGCGCTGGCTGCCGCCTTGCAAGCTGCCGCCCAACGCAGTCCCGATACCGAAGTGCGTCTGCGCGCCGACGCCACCGTGCCCTATGGCCGTGTCGTGGAGCTGATGGGCCAGGCGCATGTGGCGGGCTTGCGCCGCATCGCCTTTCTTGCCCAGTCCCCGGCCACGCCCGCCAGGTGAGCGGGCGCACGGCCTAAAATCGTTCCACGCAACCTTCGAGCCAAGCGCGGCTGCTTACGCCGCGCGCCCTACCCATGCAAGACAAGTACCAGCACACCGATGTAGAAAAATCGGCGCAAGCCCATTGGGCCCAGCCCCTGTGGGACGGCCACAGCGCGTACCGCGTGCTTGAGCACGCACGCGACGCCCTGGGTGCGCAGAAGAAGAAGTTTTACGCCTGCTCCATGCTGCCCTACCCGAGTGGCAAGCTGCACATGGGGCATGTGCGCAACTACACCATCAACGACATGCTCACGCGCTACCTGCGCATGCAGGGCTTCAATGTGCTGATGCCCATGGGCTGGGATGCGTTTGGCCTGCCCGCAGAAAACGCCGCCCTCAAGAACAAGGTGCCGCCAGCCCAGTGGACCTTGGACAACATTGCCACCATGAAGCGCCAGATGCAGGCATTGGGCTTGGCGATTGACTGGGAGCGCGAGGTCGCTACCTGCGACCCGACCTACTACCGGTGGAACCAGTGGCTGTTTTTGAAGATGCTCGAAAAGGGCATTGCCTACCGCAAGACCCAGCTGGTCAACTGGGACCCCGTGGACCAGACGGTGCTGGCCAACGAGCAGGTGATCGATGGCAAAGGCTGGCGCACCGGTGCGCCAGTGGAAAAGCGCGAAATTCCGGGCTACTACCTCAAGATCACCGACTACGCGCAAGAGCTGTTGGACTTTGTGCAACTTGAAGGCGGGGCCAACGCGGCAGGGCAGGCGCAAGACCACAAGCGTTTGGACGGTTGGCCCGACCGCGTGCGCCTGATGCAGGACAACTGGATCGGAAAAAGCGAGGGTGTGCGGTTTGCCTTTACCCACCAAGTGCGCGGTGCCGATGGGGCCCTGATCGGCGACGGCAAGATGTATGTGTTCACCACCCGGGCCGACACCATCATGGGCGTCACGTTTTGCGCGGTTGCGCCCGAGCATCCTTTGGCTGTGCATGCGGCAGAGAACAACCCGAAGTTGGCGGCATTCATCGAAGCCTGCAAAGTCGGCGGCACCACCGAAGCCGAGTTGGCTCTGAAAGAAAAGCTTGGCATGCCCACCGGCTTGCAAGTGACCCACCCGCTCAACGGATGTGCGATTGAAGTGTGGGTTGGCAATTACGTGCTCATGGGCTACGGCGACGGTGCGGTGATGGGCGTGCCAGCCCACGATGCGCGCGACTTCGAGTTCGCGAAAAAATATGGACTTCGCATCGACGACGTGGTGCACATTGACGGCCTGACCTACGACCCTGCGGTGTGGCAAGACTGGTACGCGGACAAGCAGCGGGGGGTCACGGTGAACTCCGATGTGTTCAGTGGCATGCGCTACCGCGAGGCGGTCGATGCGGTGTCGCAGGCGCTTGCTGCCAAAGGCTTGGGCGAGAAAAAAACCACCTGGCGCTTGCGTGACTGGGGCGTGAGCCGCCAGCGCTACTGGGGCACGCCGATTCCCATCATCCACTGCGAAGAGCACGGGGCCGTGCCGGTGCCCGAGAAGGACCTGCCGGTCGTCTTGCCGCGCGACTGTGTGCCCGACGGCTCGGGCAATCCGCTGCACAAGCACGAAGGTTTTCACGCCGGCGTGGTCTGCCCGGTGTGTGGCAAGGCCGCGCGGCGCGAGACCGACACCATGGACACCTTCGTGGACAGCGCCTGGTACTTCATGCGCTATTGCGACCCCGACAACACCGAGAAGATGGTGGCCGAAGGCGCCCAGTACTGGATGCCCATGGACCAGTACATCGGCGGTATTGAGCACGCCATATTGCACCTGCTGTATGCGCGTTTTTGGACCAAAGTGATGCGCGATTTGGGGCTGGTGTCGATTGACGAGCCCTTTACCCACTTGCTCACCCAAGGCATGGTGCTTAACCACATCTACTCGCGCAAGAGCGACAAGGGTGGCAAGGAATACTTTTGGCCGAACGACGTGGACAACCTGCTTGACGCCGGTGGCAAGGTCGTGGGCGCCAAGCTGAACAAGGCGGTGGGCGACTTGCCAGCTGGCACCGCCATCGACTACGAGGGCGTGGGCACCATGTCCAAGTCGAAAAACAATGGCGTTGACCCGCAGGACCTGATTGAAAAGTACGGAGCCGACACCGCACGCATCTACACCATGTTCACCGCACCGCCCGAGGCCACGCTGGAGTGGAACGACGCTGCGGTCGAGGGCAGCTACCGCTTTCTGCGGCGTATTTGGGGCTTTGCCCACAAGCATGCCGATGCCCTGCGCAGCGCCACCGCGCGCGACCTCAGCCAAGCGAGCTTGCGCACCGAGGCCAAGAAGCTGCGCCGCGAGTTGCACATGGTGCTCAAGCAGGTCAGCTACGACTACGAGCGCATGCAATACAACACCGTGGTGTCGGGCTGCATGAAGCTCCTCAACGCGCTGGAAGACTTCGCGTTTGATGGCAGCGATGGCGATGCTGCCGTGCGCTGTGAAGGCCTGTCGCTGCTGCTGCGCCTGCTCTATCCGGCGTGCCCGCACATTGGCCATGCGCTCTGGTCCGAGCTGGGGTACGCACGGGCCGTTGGCGACCTGCTGGATGCCCCCTGGCCGCAGGTGGACCCAGCGGCTTTGGTGCAAGACACCATCGACCTGGTGCTGCAGATCAACGGCAAGTTGCGCGGCACGCTGACGGTGGCGGCCAATGCCGACAAATCCAGCATCGAAGCGGCGGCTTTGGCCTGCGATACCTTCCATCACTTCGCCGCGGGTGCCCCGGCCAAAAAAGTGGTGGTGGTCCCAGGCCGCTTGGTCAACATCGTTGTCTGATTGACAACCGTGCCCCTGCACTCCACGCACCACACCCGCCGCGCTTGGCTTTGCAGCGTTTTGCTTGCGGGTACCTTGGTTGGTTGTGGTTTTCAGCTGCGCAGCACGCCAGCCTTGCCGTTTGACACCATTGCGGTGACCCCGGAGCGGGGTACGGGCGTGGCCGCTGACATTGCGCGCTACTTTGGTGCGTCGCTGCGACCCGCAGCGGCAACCGGCAGCGCGGCCCCTGACGCAATCTTGGACATCGTGCGCGAGCAGCGCGAAAAGTTGGTGGTGGGCGTCAACGCGTCGGGCCAGGTGCGCGAATACCAGCTGCGGCTGTCAGTCACCTTTCGGTTGCGCACGCCCCAAGGGCGCGAAGTGATACCCGCCACCGAGATTGAGCAGCGTCGCGAGATCAGCTTCAGCGAATCGGCGGTGCTGGCCAAAGAGGCCGAAGAGGTCTTGCTCTACCGTGACATGCAAAGCGAAGCGGTGCAGCAACTGCTGCGCAGGCTCTCTGCCGTCAAGCGCCAAGACGCAGTGCGCCCGGACCCCGGGCGGCCGGTTGCGCCCTAGGCCATGCAGATCGCGCCACCGCAGTTGGCTGCGCACCTGCAGCGCGGACTCAAGTCCTTGTACACCCTGTGCGGCGACGAACTTCTGCTGCGCCAAGAGGCACTCGATGCGATTCGCGCAACGGCCCGCGCGCAGGGCTACACCGAGCGCAGCAGCCACACGGTGGCCGGCGCGCACTTTGACTGGAGCGAGGTGCTGGCCGCAGGTGGCAGCCTCAGCCTCTTTGCTGACAAGCAAGTGCTGGAAATTCACATCCCCAGTGGCAAGCCGGGCAAGGACGGCGGCGGCGCTTTGCAGCAGCTGGCGCAGGCAGCGCAAGGCAATGACGCGCTGCTGACCGTGGTGTTGCTGCCCCGCATGGACAAGGCTTCCAAGTCAACGGCCTGGTTCGCTGCGCTGGAGAGCTTTGGCGTCGTGCTGGAGGTGCAACCCATTGACCGCCAGGCCCTGCCGCAATGGATAGCGCAGCGCTTGGCGGCCAATGGCCAGCGTGTTGAACCCGGCGAGGCGGGGCAGCGCACCTTGCAGTTTTTTGCCGACCGGGTCGAGGGCAACCTGCTCGCAGCCCACCAAGAAATCCAGAAGCTCGCGCTGTTGTACCCAACAGCCACCGTGCCCTCGCCCCATCATGTCCCCAGCGCAGGAGCAGGAGCAGGAGCAGGAGCAGGAGCAGGAGCAGGAGCAGGAGCAGGAGCAGGGGTGCTCACGTATGCGCAGGTGGAAAGCGCGGTGCTCAACGTGGCCCGCTATGACGTTTTCAAACTCTCCGAAGCGGTGCTGGGCGCAAAGCCCTTGCGGGTCCAGCGCATGCTCGACGGCTTGCAGGCCGAGGGTGAAGCCGAGGTGCTGGTGCACTACACCTTGGCCGAGGACATCCGTGCCCTCATGCTGGTCAAGCAGGCCATGGCACAAGGCCGACCGCTTCCGGTGGCGTTGCGTGAGCAGCGTATTTGGGGCGTGCGCGAGCGCCTGTTTGAGCGGGTGCTGCCGCGTGTGTCCGAAGCCGTCTTGTCGCGCTTGCTGCAGGACGCCCATGTTGTAGACGGCATTGTCAAGGGCCTCAAGCACCCCGGCTGGCCCAGCAATGGCTGGCACGCACTGCACCGCCTCGCTCTGGCGCTGTGTTCGGTGTGTGGGGAGGTGGCGCCTGCTGCGGCCTTGGGGCACGCAAGCAATCCCCACGGTGTTCTGCGGGCGCAGTGATCTGCCAAAATCTGCGCATGAACGCGACCTCCACTACCGAAGCCACCCACCTGCTTGGCGCCCAGGCCAAGGCGGCGTCCGCCCAGATGGCGCGGGCCCCGACGGATGCAAAAAACCGGGCGCTTCGCACGCTGGCCGCGCTGCTGCGCCAGAACGCTGATGCCCTGCAACTGGACAACGCCAAGGACATTTCCCGCGCACTGGATGCTGGTTTGTCCGCCCCCATGGTGGACCGCCTCAAGCTCACGCCCAAGGTGATTGAAACCTGCGCCCAAGGCTGCGAGCAGCTGGCCGCCATGCCCGATGTCATCGGCGAAATCATCGGCATGAAGCAGCAGCCCAGCGGCATCCGGGTGGGCCAGATGCGGGTGCCCATTGGCGTGTTCGGCATGATTTTTGAGAGCCGCCCCAATGTGACAATTGAGGCGGCCAGCCTGTCCATCAAAAGCGGCAACGCGTGCATCTTGCGTGGCGGCTCCGAGGCCATTGACTCCAACAAGGCGCTGGCCCGGCTGGTGCAGCAAGCGCTGAGCGACAACGGCTTGCCCGCCCACGCCGTGCAATTGGTGCAAACCACCGACCGCGAGGTGGTGGGCCAACTCATTGCCATGCCGCAGTATGTGGATGTCATCATCCCGCGTGGCGGCAAAGGCTTGATCGAGCGCATCAGCCGCGAGGCCAAGGTGCCCGTCATCAAACACCTCGATGGCAATTGCCACGTTTACGTGGACGACCCCTGCGATCTGGCGATGGCGGTGCGGGTGGCAGACAACGCCAAGACCCAAAAGTACAGCCCCTGCAATGCCGCTGAGAGCCTCTTGGTGGCGCAGGGCGCAGCGCCTGAGTTTCTTGCGCGCATGGGCCGCATCTATGCCGATAAGGGTGTGGAAATGCGGGTCTGCGCGCGCAGCCGCGCGCTGTTGCAGGCCGTGGACGGCGCCCGCCTCACCGATGCCACCGAGCAAGACTGGTTCGAAGAGTACCTGGCACCCATCATCAGCATCAAAGTGGTTGACGGCGTGGACCAGGCCATTGCCCACATCAACCACTACAGCAGCCACCACACCGATGCCATCATCACCACCAACCACCTGCATGCGCAGCAGTTTTTGCGCGAGGTGGACTCCGCCAGCGTGATGGTGAATACCAGCACCCGGTTTGCCGATGGTTTCGAGTACGGGCTGGGTGCCGAGATCGGCATCAGCACCGACAAGTTCCATGCGCGTGGCCCCGTGGGTATTGAGGGCCTGACGTCCTTGAAGTACGTGGTGCTGGGCGCGGGCGAAGTACGCACTTGAATTTTGTCAATGCCGCTCCAGTTGGAGGTCTGGCCCTGGCACCACGCCTTTTTGTGAAAGCGCAACTTCTATGGTTCCCCACCTGGTTACTGCACTGACTGGACCGATCAACGAGTTGGAGCAGCGCATCCTCGATTCGATGCCTGCGATCGAGCGCTGGTTCCGCTTGGAGTGGATGGAGCACACGCCGCTGTTTTACAGCTCGGTCGATGTGCGCAACGCCGGTTTCAAGCTGGCCCCGGTGGACACCGACCTCTACCCCACCGGCTGGAACAACCTGACCGCGCCGATGCTCCCCTTGGCGGTGCAGGCGGCCATGGCGGCCATCGAGAAGATTTGCCCGGAGGCGCGCAACCTGCTCATCATTCCCGACAACCACACCCGCAACACCTTTTACCTCAGCAACCTGGCCCAGTTGCGTACGGTGTTCCATATGGCGGGGTTGAACGTGCGCCTGGGCTCCATCAGTCCCGATGTCAAAAAGCCCACCACCATCGAGCTGCCCGGTGGCGCCAGCATCACGCTTGAGCCCGTGGTGCGCGCCAAGGGCCGTTTGGTGGTCAAGGACTTTGACCCCTGCACTATCTTGCTCAACAACGACCTGTCGACCGGTGTGCCCGGAATTCTGGAAGACCTGCACGAGCAGTTTTTGCTGCCGCCTTTGCATGCCAGCTGGGCGACCCGGCGCAAGAGCACCCATTTCAGAATTTACGAAGAGGTTGCCAAGCGCTTTGGCAAACTCATTGGCGTGGACCCGTGGTTGATCAACCCCATGTTTGACCGCTGTAGCAATGTCAACCTCACCACGGCCGAAGGGGTGCAGACCCTCGCTGCGCAGGTGGACGCTTTGCTGGCGCGGGTGCGCAAAAAGTACAAAGAGTACGGCATCAAGGAAAAGCCGTTTGCGGTGGTTAAAGCTGACAACCGTGGAAGCAGCGCGGGCTTTATGACCGTGCGCGACACCAAAGACATGGCGGGCCTGATTCGGAAAGCGCGTGAGGCCAACACCCAGTTGGCTACGGGCGCGCAGGAGCTGATCATCCAAGAAGGTGTGCTGACCAACGAGCGCATCAACGACGCGGTGGCAGAGCCGGTGGTCTACATGATGGACCGCTACGTGGTCGGCGGCTTTTACCGCATCCATGCCGACCGTGGTGTGGACGAAGACCTGAGTGCGCCAGGCGCGGCCTTTGTGCCGTTGGCCTTTGCCGACAGCACCCACCTGCCCCAGCCCGGCATTCGCCCTGGCGCCAGTGCGCCCAACCGCTTCTACATGTACGGCGTGATTGGCCGCCTGGCTATGCTGGCTGCCAGCTACGAACTCGAAGCGACCGACCCCGACGCCGAGCAGTACGACTGAGTGCCGCGCTAGCACCAAGCGGCGCAGCATGCAAGGGGCGTCGCTGCGCCGGGAGTTGTTGCGCTGCAACATGATTGCGTTGCATCCACCATTTGCGTGAGCGGCGCTTGCGTCCACAGCGACCGGGCGCAAAATAGCGCTCCCTAAAGGAATGGACCCCGGCCGCCCAGTGGTGCCGGGCGAATGTGTGACAGCTTCAAAATCGTCCCTCACCGCGCTCACCTTGGGCGCCATCGGCGTGGTGTACGGCGACATCGGCACCAGCGTGCTGTACGCCGTCAAAGAGGTGTTTGGTTCGGGCCATGTGCCCTTCACCACCGACAACATCTACGGCATCTTGTCCATCTTTTTTTGGACGCTCACCGTCATTGTTTCCATCAAGTACGTGGTGCTGGTGCTGCGCGCCGACAACCACGGCGAAGGCGGCTTGGTGGCCATGCTGGCCCTGGCCTCGCAATCGGTCAAAGACCAGCCCAAGCTGCGCGCCGTGCTACTGCTCGTAGGTATCTTTGGTACCTGCTTGTTTTACGGCGACGGCATCATCACCCCCGCGATTTCGGTGTTGTCGGCCGTCGAAGGCTTGGAGGTGATTTCCCCGACCTTCAAGAAGTACGTGATCCCGCTGACCCTGCTGATTTTGTTTTGTTTGTTCGCGGTGCAAAAGCGCGGCACCGCGGGTATCGGCAAGTTTTTTGGCCCGATCACGCTGGTGTGGTTTCTCAGCATTGCGGCGCTGGGCGTGTCGCACATCGTGCACCACCCGGAAATCTTGTGGGCCATCAATCCCAGTTACGCGCTGGGCTTCATGTGGAACCACCCGGGCACCACCTTCATCATCTTGGGTGCGGTGGTTTTGTGCGTAACCGGCGCCGAGGCCCTGTACGCGGACATGGGGCACTTTGGCAAGCGGCCAATTCGGCTCGCGTGGTTCTCCATCGTCATGCCCTGTTTGACGCTGAACTACTTTGGTCAAGGTGCCTTGCTGCTGCAAAGCCCCGAAGCGGTGAAAAATCCGTTTTACTTGATGGCCCCCGACTGGGCTTTGATTCCCTTGGTGGTGCTGGCCACCATGGCCACAGTCATCGCTTCGCAGGCGCTTATTTCCGGCGCATTCTCGGTAACCAAGCAGGTCATCCAGCTGGGCTACCTGCCGCGCCTTCAGATGATGCACACCAGCGTCAAGGACACCGGCCAGATCTACCTGCCCTTCATCAACTGGAGCCTGTTTGCTGCCATCGTGCTGGCGGTGGTGATGTTCAAGTCGTCTAGCAACCTCGCGGCGGCCTATGGCATTGCGGTGTGCACCGACATGCTTATTACCACCGTGCTCACCTTCTTCGTGATCCGCCACGCCTGGAAGTACCCGCTTTGGTTGTGCGTGGCGGCCACCGGTTTCTTTTTGCTGGTGGACCTGGCCTTTTGGGCGTCGAACATGCTCAAGCTCTTTGACGGTGGTTGGTTCCCGTTGCTGGTTGGTAGCGTGATGTTCATGTTCATGCTGACCTGGAAAGACGGCCGCGCCTTGCTCAACCAAAAGCTGCGCGCCGACGCGCTGGACCTGCCCAGTTTTCTGGAAGCCGTGTTCGTCAGCCCGCCGGTGCGGGTCGAGGGTACTGCGGTGTTTCTCACTGCCGACACCGGCACCGTGCCCAATGCCCTGCTGCACAACCTCAAACACAACAAGGTGTTGCACCAGCAGAACCTGTTTGTCTCGGTGCGCAGTCACGAGGTGCCCTGGGTGGGCATGAACAAGCGCCTGGAGGTCAACGCGCTGGGGCACGATTGCTGGGAGGTGGTGATTCACTACGGTTTCAAGAACGACCCCGATGTGCCCAAAGCCTTGCAACAAATGCAGGGCCGGGGCTGCGACCTCAACCCCATGACCACCAGCTACTTCTTATCGCGTGACACCGTGGTGCCCACCCTGGGCGTGGGCATGGCACCGTGGCGCGAAAAACTGTTTGCGCAAATGCACCGCAATGCCGGCGCCGCTGCCGACTTCTTGAAGCTGCCCAACAACGCTGTGGTGGAGCTGGGCTCCAAAATCGAAATTTGATGGGGCTGCAGGCAAAGACGGTGTGTCCCAGTCCCAACCCAGTGCGGTGGCGTCGTCCAGCGCGGCCTTGAACAGCGTGTCAACCCAGCAAGCTTTCCCATGCGGTTTTTCAAAGACCTGAGCCTCTCCGCCTGCGCTGCTGGCTTTGTTGCGGTGCTGGTGGGCTTCACCAGCTCGATTGCCATCGTGTTCCAGGCGGCGCAGTCCTTTGGCGCCACGCCCGCCATCATGGCCTCGTGGATGTGGGCCATTGGGCTGGGCATGGGCTTGTGCACCCTGCTGCCGTCGCTGTGGTTGCGCAAGCCGGTCATGGTGGCGTGGAGCACGCCGGGCGCTGCCGTGCTCGCCAGTGCCGGTTTGGCGGGTGGCTTTGGCATGGCCGACGCGGTGGGCGCATTCATGATGTCCGCAGTGATGGTGGTTTTGGTCGGTTGGACCGGTTGGTTCGAGCGCTTGATGGCGCGCATTCCGGTGGCCATTGCCTCAGCCCTCTTGGCGGGGGCGCTGGCGCGGTTTGGCCTGTCGGCCTTCAGCGCAGCCCAAACCGCCGCACCTTTGGTGGTGGTAATGCTCCTGGCCTACTTGCTGGGCAAACGCTTCCTGCCCCGCTATGCGGTTCCGGCCACGTTGCTGGTGGCCGTGGTTTTTGCATCGCTGACAACCGGCTTCACGCCAACCGACATCCAATTGGGTTTGACCTACCCGGTGTGGGTTGCGCCCACGGTGTCGGTGGCAGGTTTTGTGAGCCTGGCGCTGCCGCTGTTTATCGTCACCATGGCCTCCCAAAACCTGCCGGGTGTGGCGGCCATTCAAGCCTGTGGTTTTGGTGACCGCCGCGCAGTCGGCGGCGATGCCGGCATTCCGGTGTCCAAGGTCATCACGCTCACCGGCGTGGCCACCTTCGTGTTGGCACCCTTTGGTGCGTTTGCCCTGAACCTCAGCGCCATTACAGCGGCCATTTGTATGGGTCCTGAGGCGCATGCCGACCCGCGCAAGCGCTACACCGCGTCTTCCGTGTGCGGTGCGCTGTACATCCTGATCGGCTTGTTTGGCGCCACCATCATCGGCGTCCTTACCGCTTTTCCCAAAGAGCTGGTGTTGGCGATTGCGGGGCTGGCCCTGATCAGCACCATCGCCGCTGCCCTGCGCACCGCCCTGGACAACCCCAACCACCGGGAGGCCGCCATGGTCACGTTTTTGGTCACGCTCAGCGGCGTGGTGCTGGCCGGTGTGGGTTCTGCGTTTTGGGGTGTGGTGGCCGGTGCAATTGCGCTGGCCATCCAGCAGTACGGCGCACCAGAGCAGCCTGGACCCTGAAGGGCGGCGCCTCGGTCAGAAGCGCCATCCGGCGCGACCATACCTTCTGACGCGACCTGAGCCACCATCGAGCCCCCAAGCGGCCCTGCGTTAAGCTCTGTCGGCGCAGCGTCAACCACCATTCACCCAGGTTTTATATGCACGTTTTGTTTGTCGCAGACCCGCTGGAGTTCTTCCAAATTTACAAGGACACCACGTTTTCCATGATGCGCGAGCTGCAGCGGCGCGGCCATACCCTGAGTGCCTGCGAACCCAAGGACATCATGTGGCAGCGCGGCCACTGCGTGACCGCCTACGTGCGCGACATCCACCTCACCGGCGATCCGCAAAACTGGTTCGAGGCGCAGCAGCGCAAGCCCAACGAGCGCGCGCAAGCGCTCAAGGATTTTGACTGCGTGCTGATGCGCAAAGACCCGCCCTTTGACAGCGAGTACTTCTACGCCACCCACTTGCTGGAGCAGGCCGAACGCGAGGGCGCGCGGGTGTTCAACAAGCCACGCGCCTTGCGCGACCACCCGGAGAAGCTGGCCATCTTGGAGTTCCCGCAGTGGATTGGCCCGACCCTGGTCACGCGCGATGCAGCCGACATCCGGCGCTTCCACGCCGAGCACCGAGACATCATTCTCAAGCCGCTCGACGGCATGGGTGGCAGCGGCATTTTTCGGGTGAAGGAAGACGGGCTGAACCTAGGCGCCATCATGGAAACCCTGAACCGGGACGGCGCGCAAACGGTGATGGTGCAGAAGTTTTTGCCGGCCATTGCGCAGGGCGACAAGCGGGTGTTGGTGATCGGCGGCAAGCCGGTGCCGTTTTGCCTGGCACGCATTCCCCAAGGCGGCGAGGTGCGCGGCAATTTGGCGGCGGGCGGCAAAGGCGTGGCGCAGCCGCTGAGCGACGCCGACCGCACCATTGCCGAGGCGCTGGGCCCCGTATTGGCGGCGCGTGGCTTGTTGTTGGTAGGCCTGGATGTGATTGGCGACAGGCTCACCGAAATCAACGTCACCAGTCCGACATGCTTTCAGGAAATCACCGACCAGACGGGTTGTGATGTGCCAAGGCTGTTTGTCGATGCGCTGGAGGCGGCCCTGGCCCAAGCCGCTTGAGCGCCCCGCTGAGCCAGATTGCCGCAAGGTCTGCCGCGCGTGCGGCCGACGCGCTGTAGCCCTCGCTACACCAGCACGCTGCCGTCGCGGAAGGCCCGCAACTCACCGGGCTGCATCGCCACCCAAGTCTCGTTGGTGGTCAGCGGCTCGGTCACGATGATGACCAGTCGGTCGTCCGGACCATTGAGTTCGGACAGGTCTACGCTGATGTCTTCGTCCTTGAGTTGCACTTCGCTGAACGGGTGCTGTCGCTGCACATAGTGCAGCTTGGTGCTGGCGTGCGCCCACAGCGCCTGCCCGTTGCTGAGCAAAAAGTTGAAGGTGCCGTGTCGCGCGATGGTGGGCGTGAGCTCGGCCAAGGTGTGGGTCAATTCCTCTACCGAGGGCACGCTAGCATGGGACTTGTTGAGCTCTTGCATGAGCCAGCAAAACGCCAGCTCGCTGTCCGTGGTCCCAACCGGTTTAAAGCTGCCGTGCAGGGCTGGCGCAAAGTCTTTGAGGTCGCCGTTGTGGGCAAAAAACCAGTAGCGGCCCCACAGTTCGCGCACAAACGGGTGGCAGTTTTCCAGGGTGACTGCGCCCACGGTGGCCTTGCGCACATGGGCCACTACGTTGTGGCTTTTGATCGGGTAGCTGCGCAGCATGTGCGCAATCGGCGACGTGGCGGCGCTGTCCTTGTCTACAAAGTGACGCGCCGCTTTGCCGGGCTGGTCTCCCTCGCTCTCGAAGAAGGCAATCCCCCAACCGTCGGCGTGGTGGTCGGTGCAACCGCCGCGCTGTGAAAACCCGGTAAAGCTCAGGGTCAGGCTGGCCGGCAAGCGGCTGTTCATTCCTAGCAGTTGGCACATGAAATCAGTGTACACCGCGACATTTTTCGCCTTGGCGCAAACTGCAGGCGTGGCTCAGTTGCGCGGCTCGCTCCACAGTTTGCCGCCGGTGGCCCAGTTTTCGGCCTTGACATCGACGATCAATATGTCCACCGAGTCGGGCGAGCCGCCCAGCACTTCGACGCTGACGCGGGTGATTTCCTCGACCAGCTTTTTCTTCTGCGCCAGGGTGCGGCCTTCGAGCATTTCAACATGGTAGGTGGGCATGGTTTCTCCTTGCAGCTTGCGGTTTAGACTGCGGGCATTGTATGGATCGACCCACGCCCGCGCGCGCAATCCCTCTGCCCGAACCGAGCCTGCACCGCACCCGCTGGTGGCTGGGCGCGGCATTTGCGTTGCATGCGGTGTTGGGCGCGGCCGTCGGTCTTTCGGTGGATGAGGCGCACTACGCGCTGTACGCGCAGCACCTCGCGCTGAGTTATTTTGACCACCCGCCCTTGGTCGGTTGGCTGCAGTGGCCGCTGGTAGCGTTGCATGCGCCCGAGGCGGTGCTGCGTTTGCTGCCCGGTGTGCTGTGGCTGGCAACCGTTTGGCTGGCGCACGGCATTGCACTGCGCTTGCAGGGGCTGGCACGGGCTGCGCCGGACGCTGGGGCCGCAGCGAACGCAGGCCTGTGGACGGTGGTGGCTTTGCTGCTCGCACCGGTGCTGCACTTGCTCGCCATCGGTTTGCTGCCCGACACCTTGTTGATGTTTTTCACTGTGGCCGTGATGGCGCTTGCGCTGCGCATTCTGGGCCAAGGCGGCGCGGTGAGCGCGCGGCAGTGGTTGGCCTTGGGGCTGTTGTTGGGATTGGCTGGGCTGTCCAAGTACACCGCCGTGTTCTTGGCGCCAGCGCTGCTGTGGTGCCTGCTGGCGGTGCGCGGATGGGCTGGCTTGCGCAGTCCGTGGGCGGTGCTGTCCTTGCTGTTGGCCTTGGTGGTGGTCTCGCCGGTGCTGGTGTGGAACGCGCAAAACCAATGGGTTTCATTTGCCTACCAGGCGGGCCATGGTGCGGGTGGTGCGTGGCAATGGGACCATTTGGTGCGCTACCTGCTGCTGCAGTTGCTCGCTTACGGCCCATTGCTCTGGTGGGGTTTTGCAGGCTGGTTGCGCACTGCGCCGCGGGGGCAGCGATTGGGTGGTTTTTTCGCGATTCCCTGGCTGGTACTGGTGGCCATGTCCGGTGGTGGCAGTGGCTTGCCGCACTGGACTGCGCCCGCCTGGGTGGCGCTGTCGCCCTTTGCCGGCGTGGCGCTGGCCCACGCTTGGGGCCAGGGCGGCGGTAGGCGCGCCCTGTTGCGCGCTTTGGTGGCGTTGCAAGCGGCGGGGTGCGCCGCCTTGCTGGGCATGATGGTCTCCGGTGGCGCGCCTTGGTTGGCGGGTGGCACCGTGCCTCCCGCAGCCAACGCCGCTCCCGCCAGCAACCATGCCGAAGCCACGGGAAGCCATGCCGCGCAGACCCCGGCCAGCAATCCAAGTGGCGGCGCGACTGCTAGCACCCACGCTACAACCACCAACACCAACACCAACACCAGCACCAGCACCAGCACCACGCCCAATCCATTTGCCGATCTGCACGGATGGGACGCCGCGGCTGCGCGCGCACAGCAGCTGGCGAAGGAGCGCGGGCTGACTTCGGCGGCTGTACAGAACTGGACGCTGGCAAGCCGCCTGGCGTGGTACGCCCGGCCCTTGCCCGTGCATGTGCTGCAAGACCGCTTCGACCAATTTGATTTTTGGGCTGGCAAATTGCCTTCCGGGGCCAGCACGTTGCTGGTCGACTGGTCGCAGCAGCCCTACGCACCCCCGCTGGGAACACCTGGCTTTGCCCGCTGCGAGCGGCTCGAGACCTTGGCTGTGCAGCGATTTGGCTACCACCTCGCGCAGTTCGACTTTTATGCGTGCTTCGGCTGGTCTGGTATGCCCGGTTCGCAACTGCAACTGCAACCGCAACCGCAACCGCAGCCCGCTGCACGGGTGACTCCATGAAGCGCGTCGCTGGCCATCCGCTGTGGTTGTGGTGCCTGCCCTTTGCCCTGGCGGCGTTGGCTGCGCCTTTGTGGTTGCACTGGTGGGAGCCTGCGATGTTTTTGGCCCTGCACCACGCCAGCGCCCACGTGCCGCTGGCGGTGTGGATGGCGCTGTCCTTGTTGGGCAACGGATGGATTGTGTTGGCGCTCACGGCACCCTTGCTGACACTGGCGCCGCGATTGATGTGGGCCTGGATGTGCGCGGTACCCTTTGCGGCGGTGCTCACCCGGCTGGGCAAGGACTTCATCGTCAGTGCCCGCCCGGCAGCCGAGATTGACC
>JBIIZY010000011.1:0-28880 GCA_044346035.1 Rhodoferax sp.
GCCGGGCGCCTCAACCAGCCGCTTCGCGTCTGCCAAATCGGCTCCCAACGCACCGGCCCCCAGCGCGGCCAGCCCCAACTCCGGTGGCGCAGCGTCGCCCGCCCTCGATTGGCTTACCGTCACGGGCGCGCGAATGCACAACTTGCACAACGTCACCGCCCATGTGCCGCTCAAGCGCTTGGTGGCGGTTACCGGCGTCAGTGGTTCAGGCAAGTCCACACTCGCGCGCGACGTGCTGTTGGCCAATGTGCAAACCGCGGTGCAGCAACGCAGCACCAAAGCCGGTCGCGAGGCGCTGGCGGCGGGTGGGTCGATTGCGTGGGTGGGCTGCGATGGCGTGCAGGGTTTTGAGACCATCGACCGGGTGTTGGAAGTCGACCAGACCCCCATCGGAAAAACCCCGCGCAGCTGCCCGGCAACCTACATCGGCTTTTGGGACACCATCCGCAAACTGTTTGCCGACACGCTGGAAGCCAAGGCGCGCGGCTACGCGGCCAATCGCTTTAGCTTCAACACCGGCGAGGGCCGTTGCCCAAGCTGCGAAGGGCAGGGCATTCGGACCATCGGCATGAGTTTCTTGCCCGATGTGAAAGTGCTGTGCGAGAGCTGCAAGGGCGCGCGCTTCAACACCGAAACCCTGGCCGTAACCTGGCGCGGCAAGAACATTGGCGAGATATTGCAGATGGAGGTGGACGAGGCGGTGGAGTTTTTTGCCAGCATGCCGGTCATTGCCCACCCGCTGCAACTGCTCAAAGACGTGGGCCTGGGCTACCTCACCCTGGGTCAGCCCTCGCCCACCCTCAGTGGCGGCGAGGCCCAACGCATCAAGCTGGTGACCGAGCTGTCCAAGGTGCGCGACGACATCACACGGCGCGGCCAGAAGGTGCCCCATACCCTGTATGTGCTGGACGAGCCCACGGTGGGCCTGCACATGGCCGATGTGGAAAAACTCATCCGTGTGCTGCACCGCCTGGTTCACGGCGGCCACAGCGTGGTGGTCATTGAACACGACCTGGACGTCATTGCTGAAGCCGACTGGGTGCTTGACCTGGGCCCCGAAGGCGGCCAAGGCGGTGGCCGCTTGGTGGCCGCCGCCACACCCGAGGCGTTGGTGCATTTGGGCACCCACACCGGCGTCGCTTTGGCGCCGGTGCTGGTGCGCACGCGCGACTGACTGCCAAACGCAGCTTTACTTTGCGGCATGGACTGCGGTGCTGGCGCACGCGCGCGACTGCCTGCTTGCCCTGACGCGCCTTTACAACAGGCGCTGGGCCACGGCCCCCCAGCGAAAAGCGCAAAACAGGCGCCAAAACGCCGGTTTAATCCCGGGGTTTGCGTAGGTTTTTGTCGTCACACTGAAAATTTGCTGTTTAGAATGTGTGGCTATGTACAATGAAATGCGGCTGAACAAAGGCGTTGGCGCCTCAAGCAGCTCGGGATCTGCGTTGGATCTGTGGCCTTTTCGTGAATTGATGTGCACGAATGGGCTGTGCGGGGTGCATGGCCTCGCAGCAACACGACGGTTAAAGGCAATTTTTTCGTAGTCTGAAAGTGCGGCAGGCGCTCGCCGTTTGTCGCGTTTTGGGGCTGACTGGTTTGTTTTTGGTCAAGCGGCTGCTTGGCAGTTTAGGGTGGGTAAATGGGTAAACGATCTAGAGCATCAAAGACGTGGACATTGCAGTCGAACGTGCTGGCGCTGGCGGTGTGCACTGTTCTTGCGGACGCGTCCTGGGCCAACACACAGTTTGCCCAAGCCCCGGCATCCCCCCAGGCGCAACCGTTGTCGCAGGAGGCCCAGGGCCTGATCACGCGCAAAGTCCCCGGTGGTAGCGCCTTGCTCGGGACTGGCGCCAGTTCCACCAAAGCCGCCGAGGCTTTGCTAACAGAAAAGCCTGCGGTGGTCGCAGCTCCTGCTCCTGCTCCTGCCCCAGCGCCAGCACCTGTGGTGGTGGCAACCCCGGCACCGGCACCAACACCAGCACCTGCGGTGGTTGCAGCTCCGGCACCGGCCCCAGCGCCTGTGGTGGTGGCAACCCCGGCACCGGCACCAACACCAGCACCTGTGGTGGTTGCAGCACCAGCACCAGCACCAGCACCAGCACCAGCACCAGCACCAGCACCTGTGGTGGTCGCAGCGCCTGCACCAGCACCAGCGCCCGCTGCTGCCAGTGCCCCGGCGGTTCGTCCGCCGGATGTGCGCAAAGCGGTTGAAGCTGCGGCCAGCGCCGCAGTGGCACAGGGCGATAACACGCCCCTGCTGGTTTTGGCGCAGTACGTACGCCAGACCCTGCGCACCAACCCCCAGGTATCCCAGCTAGAAGCAGAGAGCCGGGCCTCTGAGAGCCGTGTGGGCGAGGCGCAAGAAGGATTTATGCCGCGCATTACGGTTGCAGCCAGCTTGGCCCGTGAGCGCCAAAAGATCGTTGCCACCTCAACCGTCAACCGGTTCAACCAGTCCGTTGCCCAGGCGCGTGTGACGCTGCCTTTGATTGACCAGTCGCTTTCCGCCCAGATTGAGCAGCGCAAATCCAGCGTATTGGGTGCCGACTGGCGTTTGACCGATGTGCGTGAGCAGTTGATGCTGCGCACCATTGAGACCTACGGTGAGTTGGTGCGCAGCACCAACCTGGTCAAGCTCGCGCAAGAGAACTTAAAAATTCACCGCCAGTACGTGGCCCAGATCAAAGACATCGCCCAGTCGGACCTGGGCCGTGCCTCGGATCTGCCCGCTGCGATCGGCCGTGTGGCCTTGGCCGAGTCGGTGCTTACCAGCCGCTTGAGCAAGCTTGAATCTGTGCGCATCACCTGGCGCCAGCTCACCGGCGTGGCGGCCGACGCCAACCTGGTCACGCTGCCGTCGGTCAAGTTGCCCGACACGGTCGATGCGGTGGTGAACCAGGCCCTGGAGTTCAACCCGGTGCTGCAGCTGGCCCAAGCGGAGTTGCAGACTGCGCGCAAGGCGGTGGAGGTTGCCAAGTCCCCCTTTAGCCCCAAGGTCAACGCCGAAGCCTCCACCAAAACCGGTGACAACTGGGGTGGCGTGACGGGCAACCAGACCAACCACTATGCGGGTGTGTCGCTGGAGTGGACTTTGTATGCCGGCAAGACCGAGCGCTATGCGACCCAGGCAGCCCTAGAGGGCGTCCATGCGGCGCAGTCGGCGGTGGACCGCGTCCGCGAAGAGCTGCGCAGCCGCACCGAGCAGGCGTGGTTTGAGCTGCAGGCCGGCGACGCCTCGCTGCGCTCATTTGAAGAGTACGCACGCAATGCAGCGCTCATGGTGGAGTCCACCCGCAACCAGTTCAAGATTGGGCGGCGCTCCTTGCTGGAGGTACTTAATGCCGAGAGCGAGCTGTTCACCGCCCGCTCCAATGTGGAGTCCACGCTGCAAGACGTGAAGCTTGCTTCGTGGCGCTTGTACGGACTGCAGGGCCGCATCCAGGCGGAGCTCGGTCTCTGACCAGCATGCACAGTGTGTGGGCTGCCCTCTCCGACATTGCGCTCCATTACGGTAAGCGCGTGTCGGCGCTCGACTTGCGGGCGCACGCGTCCCAGGTGCAGTCTGACGCAGGCATTGCAGTGGCTGCCTGCACCTTGCAGGCCCACGGGTTTGAAGTAAAGATTTCCAACCTGCCCGCGCACCAGCTCCCCACGGCCAGCCTGCCGATGCTGCTGGTGCTCAAGGGGGCAGAGGTGGTGACTTGGTATGGTTTGCGCGGTGAAGCCTTGCACATGCGGCGCTACCGCAGCGATGCCGAGGGCGGCGATCAGGTGGTGCAAGAGGTCTGGTCCTGGGCCGAGCTGACCGAGCGCTACGCCGGTACCGCCGTGCTGGTCGAGCTCGACGAGATGCACGGGCACGAAGTTGCGGGTGACACCGCGCACCGCAAGTCCCACTGGTTTTGGGGTGTGTTTGGCATGCTGCGCCGTTACTACGGCGACTGCGTGGTTGCGGCCGTGCTGATCAACCTGCTGGCGCTGGCAGGTTCGATGTTTGCCATGAACGTGTACGACCGCGTTATTCCCAATGGCGCCATGCCGACCTTGTGGGTGCTGGCCATTGGCGTGTTGGTGGCGGGCTTGCTGGAGCTGGGTTTGCGCACACTGCGCGCCTACGTGGTGGACGAGGCTGGCAAGCGCGCCGACCTGCTGCTGTCGGCCGCGATCTTCCGCAAAACCCTCGATTTGCAACCCAAAGACCGGCCCCAGTCCAGTGGCCAGTACGCGGGCCAGGTACGTGAGTTCGACTCGGTGCGCGAATTCGTCAGCTCAACCACGCTGGTGGGTTTGACCGATTTGCCCTTTGCCATTGTGTTTTTCTTGGCCATTGGCTGGTTGGCCGGTTCCTTGGTGTGGGTACCCATCGTGGCCGGTCTGGTGCTGCTGATGGTGGGCTTGATTTCGCAGTGGCCGATTCGCAAGTCGGTGGAGCGTTACCAGTACGAAAACTCGCAAAAGCTGGCGTTTATGGTGGAAGCCATCGAGCGCGCCGAGACCATCCAAGCCATCGGTGCCCAGCCGCAAGTGCGCTCGCGCTGGGAGCGCATTTGCGCTGTCACCGCCCGCAGCGGCAACAGCAGCAAGATGGCGGCGGCGGTGGCGATCAACATCACCCAGTACGTGCAACAGGCGGCGTCTACTGCGCTGATTTTGTGGGGCGTGTACCTGATTTTGGACGGCAAGCTCACCACCGGCGGGCTGATCGGCTGCAGCATATTGGCCGGCCGTGCCCTCGCGCCGCTGGCCCAGGTGGCTGGCATCATGACCCGCTGGCAGCAGACCAAGGTGGCCTACAACGCGCTCGACCGGATCATGCACCTCACCGGTCGCTACGACGAGAAGCGCACTTACGTTCAAATTAAAAAGCCCAAGGGCGTGCTGGAGCTGCTGGACGCGACGTTCTCGTACCCGCGCAGCGACCAGAAAACCCTGCAAATCAACAGCTTGACGTTCCGCCCCGGTGAGACGGTGGCCATCATGGGGCCGGTCGGCTCGGGCAAGTCAACCCTGCTCAAGGTGCTGGCAGCTTTGCATGCGCCCAGCACCGGCCAGCTCATGCTCGACGGGGTGGATGTGGCCCAGGTCTCTCCGGCAGACTTTCGGTCGCACGTAGCCTGGGTCGGTCAGGACGCGGTTTTGTTCCGCGGTAGCCTGCGTGAAAACCTGCTGATTGCCGCACCACAAATCAACGAGGAAAGCCTGCTGCGGGTACTGCGTATCACCGGCGTGCAGCACCTTGCCAACCAGCACCCGCACGGTTTGGACATGCAAGTCGGCGAGGGCGGCCAAGCCCTGTCGGGTGGCCAACGCCAAATGGTGGCGCTGGCGCGGGCCTTGTTGTCGCAGGCGCAGATTGTTTTGCTCGACGAACCTACCAGCGCCTTCGACGAGCAAAGCGAACAGCAGCTGCTGCGCGCCTTGGCTGACGAGCTGGCCGGTCGCACCGTTATTTTGGTGACCCACCGTGCTGCGCCTTTGGCCATCGTGCGGCGCATTGTGGTCGTGGAAGCCGGTCAGGTGGTAGCTGACGGTCCGCGTGACGCGGTGTTGCAGGCCGCGCGTGATCGCCATGCTGCGCGCGCCCGAGCTGCCGCTGCGCAGCGGGTGGACAGCGACGTGCCTGCCGTGGCGGCAGCCGGCGCAACGGAGGCGGTGGCGTGATGGGCTGGTTCAAAAGAAAACCCAGCGCGCAGCCGCTTGCGGGCGGTGCCATGGACCCCGCCAAGGCCGAGCAAATTAAGCAGTTCCGCTTGGAAAACGCACGGGTTGCTGAGGTCGATGTGATGACCGACGTGTACCAGTCGCGCCTGGAGCCCATCAGCGGTTGGACCCGCTGGGCTGTGTATCTGGTTTTGATCGTGCTGGGCACCTTCATCGCTTGGGCGGCGCTGTCCAATGTAGAAGAAGTGACCAGTGGTGCGGGCCGCGTGGTGCCCACCGGGCGCGAACAGGTGGTGCAAAGCAGCGAAGCCGGGGTGCTGGCCGAGATGATGGTCGCAGAAGGAGACACGGTGGAAGCCGGTCAGCCCCTGTTGCGTATTGACGATGTGCGCCTGGGTGCCAACATGAAAGAAACCCAGTCCCGCGTGGATGCGCTGGTGGCCGCTGGCATGCGACTGCGCGCCGAATCGTTGGGCACGCCCTTGAGTTTCCCCGCCGAGTTGGCCGAGCGCGCGCCAATTTTGATTCGCAACGAAACCCAAACCTACCAAGCCAAGCGCCAGGCGCTGGACAGCCTTGTCAAGTCGCAAGAGCAAGCCCTGCGTCTGGCGCAAGAAGAAATGCAAATCACCGAGCCCATGGCGGCCAAGGGCTTGGTGTCCGACCTCGATGTGCTGCGCATCCGCCGCGCGATTGCCGACTCCCGTGGCCGCATCGATGAAGCCCGCAGCCGCTACCGTGCCGAGGCGGCCGCAGAGTTGGCACGGGTCGAGGCCGAGCTGGGCTCCCAGTCGGCAGCGCTCTTGGGGCGGGAAGACTCCTTCAAGCGCACCGTGTTGCGAGCGCCCAAGCGTGGCATCGTGAAGAACGTGAAGGCCAACACCATCGGCGGTGTGGTGCAGGTCGGACAGGATTTGCTTGAAATCGTCCCACTGGACGAGGCGCTGCTGGTGGAGACCCGCATTCGCCCCTCCGATATTGCTTTCTTGCACCCCGGATTGCCCGCGGTAGTCAAGATCTCTGCCTACGACTCTGGCATCTACGGTTGGCTGTCCGGCACCCTGATTCAAATCAGCGCCGACACCCTGCGCGACGAGGTGCGGCGCGATGAAACCTACTACCGGGTGCTGGTGCGAACCGAGCGATCCGAACTCATGACACCGGCTGGGAAACCCCTGCCGATCATTCCGGGCATGTTGGCGCAGGTCGACATCAAGACCGGCCAGAAATCGGTACTTTCGTACCTGTTCAAGCCCATATTGCGTGCCCGCGAGGCACTGCGAGAACGCTAAAGCGAGTCAGCCATGAAAGCCAAAATGAAAACGCTCAACAAAATTGTCGCCCTCTCCGGCGTCGGTGCCGTGTCCATGACCATGGTCGCCTCTGCGCTGGCGCAAACCCCGGCGGCCACGCTGGCGGCAGAGCGTGAGCGCACCCGCGCACGGATTGCAGAGGTCACCGCCGATGTACCGCGCGAGTCCGATACCAGTTTGACCTTGGGGCGCAGCCTCAGCCCGGACTTGCAAAAGTCGCTGGCCCGCCTTGACGAAGCGGCAACCCGTGGCAAGGCACCGTTCAAGCCCGGTCCGCGCGATGGCGCGCTGACCTTGCCGTCCACAAGCGTCGCCGTGGCAGCACCGCCGCCCAAGCGCACCGAGCGCCGCGACGCACCGCCAGTGGACCCGGCCAAGGCCCCCTTGGTGTACACGCCCGATTTTTCGCGCCAGTTGTTGAGCTTTGCGCAATTGGCTGGCAAAGAAGTGATTGACCTGCCGCGTTCGGACGCCGCAGATGGTGCCCCCTACCAGGCGCTGGCACCCAAAGACGAAACCACCTGGGGCCTGGCCGATATCGTGACCGAAGGCCTGTTGGTCAGCCCAGTGCAGGCCCAAGTGGTGGCCAATCTGGACGTGGCCCAGGCGCAAAAGAACCAGGCAGTTGCCGCGTGGTACCCCAGTTTGTCGGTGCGGGCGATGGCCGGGTACAGCAAGGCCACCCCTGGCGGTGTCGGCCGTCTAGACAAGGACTACCAAAACCACTCTATCCGCGTGACCCAACCGATCTTCAACCGTGGCTTGACCAACGACGTCAAGTCCGCCGACAGCGCCCAGCAGGCGGCGCTTTTGCGACAGAGCAGCAGCTTGGAGCAGGTGGCCTTGTCGCTGACGGTGGCCACCGTCAATCTGGCAGCCGCCCGCTTGACCATCGACTTTGCTGACGAGCAGGAAACCCAGCTCATCGGTGTGCTGCGCTACCTAGAGACCCGCGCCCAGGCCGGCGCCACCAGCCAGGCCGACTTGGAGCGCGCGCGCACCCGGGTGCTGCAAGCCAAGCAGACCCGCATCGACCAGCAAGCCACCTACAAAACCAGCCTGGCCGAGCTCGACCGCCTGATCGAGCAAAAGCCGATGTCGTTGCGCCTGCCCTTCCTCAACCAGTTGCCCGCACTGCCAGCCACCCGCAACGAGATCGCGGAACTGGTGCGCAAAAACAGCGCCACAATCAAGGCGCTTGAGCAAGAAGTGCAAGCCCAGGTGGCCGTCGTAGCCGCTACCAAAGCCAAGCTGTTGCCCACCTTTGGTCTGAGCGCCGAGCGTGACATTCAAAAGAACACCAGCGGCTTCGAGACGCCGGTGAACATGTTCAGCCGCTTGCTCGGCGTGGCCGATTGGCGGGTGTCTTTGGGCGGCCGGGAGCTCTACGAGATTGACGAAGCCCAGGCCGAGCTGCGCAAGCGCCAGGCCAAGCTCGAAGAAGAGTCCCGCAAGATTGAGCAAGCGGTGGAGTCTGATTTTGCGAATCTGCAATCTGCCACCCTGCGCATCACCGCGGCCGAGAACGAGCAACGCGCCGCCCTGGCCGTGGCCGAGGCAGTGCAAACCCAGCTCAAGTCCGGCCGCATGGGCAACCTGCTCGAAGCGCTGGACGCCTCGGACCGCTTGTTTGCTTCGCGCAGCCGCCAGATTCAAGCACTCAAAGAGCAGTACGCCGCCCAGTCCCGTTTGCTAGGCCAAATCGGCTTGTTGTCGGGGATGGCGCTGGCGCCTGCCAAGCCCGCCCAACAAGCCAAGTTGTGAGCCACACAGTGAGCCCCTTGTTTAACGACCCCATTTACTCCTTCACCAGGGCCTGACCATGGCAGCAAGCAGCAATTCCGACGACGCATCCGACATCTTTTGGCCGGGCTACGTCGACGCCATTTCCAATCTGGCGATCAACCTTTTGTTCGTGATCGCCGTGATGGCCATCGTGGTGATCGGCGCAACTTTGCAGATCAACGAACTGCTCAAGCGCAAAGACCGCGCCCTTGCGGACGACGTATCGTTCTCCGTGCTGGAGACCGACAAAACCCTGCAGGGCTCTGGCAAGTCCACCGCCAAGTCGAGCACCAGCGCCGAGAGCCAGCAACAAAACGCCTTCTCCGCGGGCACCACCGACAAGCAAACCGACGCGCCCAATGCGGGCGTGGGCGAGCGCAGGTCGTCCGCTGGCGAGAGCGAGCAGCGCTCTGAGCAGCTGGCCCAAAAGCTGAGCCAGGCGCTGTCGCAGGCGCAGTCGCTGGCGCGCCAGGCGCAGCAGTCGCAATCGCAGGCCCAATCGCAGGCCCAGTCGCAAGCCCAAGCGCAAGCGCAAGCCCAGCAGGCGCAAACATTGGCGCAGTCGCTGGCCCAGGCCGAGTCGATTGCCAAGTCGCTGGCGCAGGCCAGCTCGCAGGCGTCAGCGCAGTCCCAGGCGCAATCGCAGCAGCTCGCCAAGGCGCTGGCGGAAGCCTTGGCGCAGGCGCAGGCCTTGGCCAGGCTGACCCAGGCGCAAGCCCAGTCCAGCGCGCAGGCTGCATCGCAGGCCGCATCGCAAGCCACCACGTCGAGCGCGCAATCGCAAGCCACGGCCCAGGCGCAAGCTCAGCAAGCGCAGCAAGCCCAACAAGCGCAAGCCCAGTCGCAGGCCTTGACCCAAAGCTTGGCGCAATCGCTGGCGCAAGCGCAGGCCTTGGCCCGGGCGATAGCTGCGGCCCAGGCGCAAGCGCAAGCGCAGGCCCAAGCCCAGTCGCAGTCCCAGCAAGACAGCCAGATCAAGGAATTGAAGAGCCAGCTGGAAGAGGCGCAGCAGCAACTGCGCAGCACCCAGGCCCAGCTCGCCGAGGCCAAGCAGGCTGCAGGCAAGGCGCAGTCTGCGTCGGGCAGCACGGCCAAGAAGGTTGAAGGTGTGGTGGGTAGCGAGGAAGAGTCTGGCCGGGTCGAAACCGTCACGGCAACCGAGTCCACCCCCTCGCCCACCGGCACCGCATCCAGTTTGGTGGTGCAAGGTGGCGTGGTGGTCAACTTCAATCCAGACAGCACCAGCTTGACGCAGGCCGAGGCACGCAGCGTCATCGAGAAAATGGCAAGCTTCGGGCCAGTGGCTACCACCAAGTGGCGCATCAACGTGATTTACCCCGAGGGCTTTAGCGAGGCAAGGCGCATGGCCTTCAACCGCAGCTCGGTAGTGCGCAACATCTTGATCGAGAGCGGTGTACCCAGGGCCAACATTGACCTGAACTTGATCGCAAGCAAACAGCCTACGGCCAACAACGCCCAGGTCATCATCCGCAAAGCACCGTAATGGCCCTTCCTGAGTCCACACCCAAGTCACCACCCGCCGGCTGGCGGGCGATGTGGCGCGCCTGGCGTTCGCAAGACGCCAGTGCCGGTGTGGGCGCGGGATTCAGCCTGGCCGAGCGCCACGACCGGCGTTTGCTGTGGGCGCTGGCGCTGTTGGCGCTGGGCTTGCTGCTGTGGTCGGTGTGGGCGCCGGTGGACCGCATCGTGCGGGCCGAGGGGCGCATCATTGCGGCAGGCCGGGCCCAAATCGTGCAGCACCTAGAGGGCGGCATCGTCTCCGAGATTCTGGTGCGCGAGGGCCAAAGCGTGCAAGAAGGTCAGGTGCTGATGAAGCTGTCTGATGTGCAGGCCAACACCAGTGTGCAGCAAGGTCAGTCGCGCTTGCAGGCGCTGCAGGCCCAGCAGGCACGGCTGGAGGCCGAGGCCGATGGCCGGGGCAACATCAGCTTTCCGCCGGGCATTGATCTGGAAATACAGAGCAACGAGCGCGCCGCCTTCCGTGAGCGCTCCGAGCGCATCCGCTCCGAACAGGCGGTCCTGCGCCAGCAGATCGTGCAGCGCCAGGAAGAATTGATTGAGGCCCAGAGTCGGGCCAAAAACTTCGCTGGTGAGTTGGAGGCGACCCGCAAGCAGGCCGCACTCTTGGAAAACTTGCAGCGCCGTGGTGCCGCTTCGCAGCTGGAGTTGCTTGAAGCCCAGTCGCGCACGTTGCGGCTGGAAAGCACCTACAACGACGTGGTGGCTTCCATCCCGCGCTTGCGCGCAGCGGTCAGCGAAACCGCCTCGCGCATGGCCGAGTCCAGTGCCAAGTTCCGGGCCGACGCGCGCGTCGAGCTCAGCCAAGTGAATGCGGAGGTGCAGCGCATTTCGCTCAACGTGAGCGGTGACACCGACCGCCTGGCCCGCACCGATGTGCGCGCACCGGTCAGCGGGTTTATCAACCGCATGCAGTTCAACACCATCGGCGGTGTGGCCAAGCCCGGTGAAACCTTGCTGGAGATCACGCCCAGCGAAGGCCCCTTGGCGGTCGAAGCCCGGGTGCGTCCGGATGACCGCGCCTCGCTGCGGGCGGGTCTGCCCACCCGCGTCATGATTGGTGCCTACGATTACTCGGTCTACGGTGCGCTGGTGGGCAAGCTCACCGAGGTCAGTGCCGACACCTTGCTCGACGAAAAAGGTGTGCGCTATTACCGGGTGGTCATCGAGACCAGCCAGGCCGAGGCCCATGGCCGGCTGGCCAAAGAGGTCATCTTGCCGGGCATGACCGCCCGTGCCGATGTGGTGGTGGGTCAGCGCAGTGTGCTGAGCTACCTGCTGTCGCCCTTGTTGAAGTTTTCTTCCCAAGCCCTGCGGGAGGCCAAATGACCGGCTGCACCGCTCCTTTCACTGCTAGCTGTTTTTCTGTTTCCTTTTACGCGAGAACGCCATGAACAAAATCAAAAGTTACTACTGGTACGTGGGTGTACCAATCGCCTTGGTGGTGCTGGGGTCGGTGGTATTTTTCGACCTGATCTTGTCGACTATCCGGGGCAATCCGCACCCTGAGATCAACTACATCATTTTCATATTGATGATAGGCGGCAGCTGGATGATGATCAGCCAAGTCTGGCGCATGAACAAAGACGCCAAACGCGTCGAAGCATACTTCGAAGTAGCGCTTACCAAACCCAGTGTCGAGACATTGCGCGCACAGCTCAGCGGAAAGCGCCGTGATACCGATGCGGTGCTAGAAATCATTACCGACTTGCTCGGCAAGACGGTGTCGTCGGTACAGCACGCCGCCCTGGAGTCGGAGCTGGAGCGTTACCACGCGGTGCAATCCCGTTACCAAATCATGCCCCAGTACATGGCTGGAATGATGGTTGGTATGGGTTTGGTCGGTACCTTTATTGGTCTGCTGGGTGCCTTGTCCGAAATCAGTAAGCTTATCGGCGCGTTCTCGGTGACCAGCGGTGGTGACCCCTCAGAAGCCATCCGTATGTTGGTGGAGCGTTTGACCTCGCCTATGCAGGCGATGGGCGTGGCCTTTAGCGCGTCGCTGTTCGGTGTGATGGGCTCCTTGGTGATGGGCGTGTTGATGGTGGGCGTGCGCAATTGCGCGGGCGAACTCAACTCCCTGCTCGACAGCCGCGTGACCTACCTGACCGACTTCTCCAACGAAGCCGACGAAAACGGCGGCGTCAAGGGCCTGAGCGAAGCCGTCACCAGCTTGGCAGAGCAGTCGCCCATCCTGGCCAACCTGGCGGGTGCTTTGCAACAGTCTGAGACGCGGGTGCGCAACCTGATCGGTGCCATGGTGCAGATTTCTTCGCACCTGGAGCTCAACCAGTCCAGCAACTCGGCGCTGGTCAAGGCCTTGCAAGCCCGCCTAGAAACCGAAGACGCTGCCTTGCGCAGCTTGCAAGCGACGCAGGAATCGATGGCGCTGGTTGCCACCCGCTGGAGCAACGCCACCCAGGTGGAAACCCAAATTGCCGAGCTGGTGCAGCAGCAAACCTACCAGACCGAGCGCTTTATGACCCAGTTGGAGCAGGCCAACGAGCAGCACCAGACGCTGTCCGAGCGCCTGGTCACGGCCTTGGTGGACGGCCAAGCCACCCAAGCCCAGTCGGTGCAAAACGTGGCGCAGCTCAACAAGACCATGGCCGAGCTGGCCGAAGACACAGTCACCAAGCTGGGCGATATCGCTGGTGTGCAGCGCCGCAGCAGCGACCAGATGACCGAAATCATGCAAAAGGGCTTCTCGGACCTGGCTGGCGTGCAGCGCCGCGGTTCCGATGCGCTGAACGAATCCACCCAAACCGGCTTCTCCGATTTGGCCGGCGCACAACGCCGCGCTGCCGACGAGACCAACAAGGTTTTGGCAGAAAAGCTGGAGGACATGACGCAATCCATCGCCTCCGGCCAAGCCGAGCAAATCGCGCTGACCAAGCAAGTGGCCCGCATCACCGATGCGCTGACCAACATGACCGTGACCAGCCAGAACAACATCCAAAAACTCATGGACCTGCACCAGCGCAACTTCGAGAAGACCGCGCGCGAGCAGTCCGAGACCTCGCAGGAATTGGTCACCGTGCTGCAAGCCAGCCTCAGTGGCCAAACCGCCACCATGCGCGGCGTGGACGACACCCTGGCCGACATCGCACGCTCCTTCCGCACCGATGCCGAGGCACGCGCCTTGGTGGTCAACCGCATGGAGCTGCAGCTGCAAGATTACGCGTCGCGGCTGGAAAACTTCACAAATATTGTGGCTCAGTCGGCCATCACTGCCAATACCATGGCAATCAAAGAGAATCCGCAGGCTTAATCCACCTGCAAACAGTGTCAGACACCTTTTCCTGAGGACATCCCATGGCCACCACCGCATCCCCTTCTGTTGCGACCGCTGCAAACACCGCCCCTGTGACCGACCAAGCCGCCGCGCCGGCTGGCGCGCAGACGCCAGACCAGCAGCCGGTCGCAGTCACGGCGGTGGCACCCAAGACGGATGCCGAAGGCAAACAGCGGTTTGAGCTGCCAATCGACCCCAAGGACATCGCCTCGGTGGAAGCGGTGGATGTGGATTTGATCGTGGTCACGGTGAGGGGTGAGCGCTTTCTGTTGCCCGAGGCCGCCATTGACGCTGCCACCGCGGCCAATCCCAGAATTGTGTTTTCGTCTGGTGACCCCAGCGATGCGGCCAGCTTGTTTAAGCTGGTGGGTTTGTTCAAGCCGGTAGTTGGCGGCAGCTTCCGCCTGCAGGCCACCGAGATCAAGCCTACCCCGCCCGATCCGCAAACCGGCCAGGCCATTGGTTTGGGCGCCGCCGAAGAAACCCAGGTGCAGGTGCTGCGCGACCAGATTGCCGACTTGCAAGACAAGGTGTCCCAGGCCCAGGCGGCGGCCGAGGCCGCCAAGTCCGAAGCCGAGCCGATTCCCCAGTTCAAGAGCAACTCCGTTGCAACTGCAACCAACATTGACTCGGCCAGCAGCAGCGCCAGCAGCAGCAAGACCAAAGACGAGGAAAATACCCAGACGAAGGACAAGGACAACCTCACCGACTTGGTGTTTCCCAACATCACCCCACCCGGACAAAAGGGTGCGGCCGAAGCCAAGGTTGCCGGTGTAAAAATCTGGGACGGCACCAACCCCACAAACACGTCTTTCAACGCCACGGATGTGCGCTTCATGCTGGGCGACAACCGGCTGAAGGTAAAGGTAGAAGATGCTGCGGGCGAGGTCACCACGCCAGCAGGCAACGACGCTAGCAAGGCCTACACCAGCCTGTTTTTTTCGGGTCAGGCCAAGCTGGCCACCATCCGAATTTCACACAACGAGCAGCTACTGCCGGGCCCGGACGGCAGTGGCGGACTGATAAACACCCGGCCCGAGGGCTTTTTGCTCAACGGCAAGAACCCGTTTGCAGAAACCATCAACATTGCCGCCAACGACGTAAACAACGTCTTGGTCCCCATGGAGTGGACGCTGACGGCAGATGGCGCGGCGGTGGTGCCCACGCGCTTTACGCTGACGGTTGAGTACCTTGACGCAAACGGTGTGCTGATCTCTGCCAACCCGCTGGCGGTCAACTTCACTTTTGGTGAAGCCAACTCCGTGGATTACTACTCGCTGGACGGCAACGCCAACCCCATTGTCAAACTGCTGGCGCGCGGCCTGAGCTACGACATTACTGGCCGCGACGGTGTTAACGACACCATCAAGGCCCAGTACGGCAGCGACGTGGTGAGTGGCCTCGGCGGCAACGACACCATCGAGGGTGGCGCTGGCAATGACATTTTGTTTGGCGGGAACTACGGCAGCAAGGGGCTTGCGCAATTCGACGAGGCTACCGATGCTATTACCGGCACCGGTGACGATACCTTGGAGGGCGGCACCGGGAACGACAAGTTGTATGGCCAAGACGGTGTTGACACGCTCAATGGCGGCGATGGCGAAGACTTGCTAGTCGGTGGCGCCGGAGCAGATGAGTTGACCGGTGGCGCTGGCAACGACACGGCCAGCTACCGCGCGTCTGACGACGGCGTTACCGTGCGCTTGGCCTTTACCAACCAGGGCGGCTCCGGTGGACACGCCCAGGGTGATGAGCTCTTTGAAATTGAAAACCTCATCGGCTCCAAGTTCAACGACACCTTGGTCGGCAACGAACAGGTCAACAAACTCGAAGGCGGAAACGGCGACGACGTGCTCGAAGGCCGTGAGCTGGGCGACACCCTCGACGGTGGCGCTGGTGTCAACACCGCCAGCTACGCCAGTGATGCGTCTGGCGCTCTGGTGGTGTCCCTGCTCAACCCCAACCTCAACACCAGCGACGCCGCCGGTGATGTGTACATCAACATTCAGAATCTCATCGGTAGTGGTAGCAATGACGATCTAACCGGTGATGGGCAAGTAAACCGCCTGCAGGGTGGTGTGGGCAACGACAAGCTCTATGGCCTGGGCGGAGACGACACCTTGGTGGGCGGCGATGGCGACGACCTGCTGGTGGGCGGCCTGGGCAAGGACACACTCGACGGCGGCGGTGAGTCGGACACGGCAAGCTACCAAAACGCCACCGCTTTTGTGCGTGCGTACCTGGTGGCGTCCACCCAAGAGGGTAATGCCGCGGGCGAGGCCGAGGGCGACACCTTCAGCCAGGTTGAAAACCTCATCGGCAGTGCCTTCAACGACACCTTGGGCGGTGACGGTGCGGCCAACATCCTCGACGGTGGTGTCGGCGACGACATACTCATTGGCGGGGGCGGTGGTGATGGGCTGCTGGGTGGCGAAGGTCTTGACACCGCTTCCTACGAGACCTCGGGCTCAGGCTTGACCGTGAGCCTGATACGGCCGGGCGACAACACCGGCGATGCGCAGAACGACAGCTTCACCAGCATCGAAAACCTGACCGGGTCCAACTTTTCGGACTTTCTTTACGGCAGTGCCGCAGCCAACGTTATCAATGGCGGCGCTGGCAATGACATTTTGTTTGGCATGGGCGGTGGCGACACCTTCATTGGCGGTGAGAACGCCGACACCGTGAGCTACGCCGGTGCTGCCTCCAGCGTGACGGTGTACATGGCTGCTGGACAGCAAGTTTTGAATGCTGGTGCTGCGGTGGGCGACACCTACACCGGGGTGGAAAACATCACCGGCAGTTCGCAAGACGACTTCATTACCGGAGACAGCCAGGGAAATGTGCTGCTCGGTGGCGATGGTGACGACACGCTCGACGGCGGTGTTGGCAGTTCGGTGACCGACACGCTCAACGGCGGCAACGGCGACGACACCGTTACCTATGCCAATGCGACAGCCGGCGTTACGCTCAGCCTGGTGGCTGGCGGCAGCATTGGTGACGCTACAGGCGACAGCTACCTGTCGATTGAGAACGTCATAGGCTCGAACCACAAGGACTCCATTGAGGGTGATAGCGGTGACAACGTGATCCGCGGGTTCGACGGCGACGACGACATCAAAGGCGGTGGCGCCTCGGACGTGCTCTATGGCGGCAACGGCGATGACACGCTGAGCAACACTGCCACCAAAGGCGCGGTACAGACCTTTTACGGCGGCGACGGACTGACTGACATTGGTAACGACACCGTAACCTACGACGGCAGCGAAAAGTTTGTCCGGGTCAGCCTGCAGTCTGGCGGGCATGTCTTCGAAAGCGATGGCACCACCAAGCTGGCAGAGCAGGTGTTTATCGGTATCGAAAACCTGATCGGTGGCAACAAGGCCGATGACCTTAGCGGCAACGGATCGTCCAATTTGCTGGTCGGTAACTTGGGCAACGACACGCTCAGCGGCGCCGGCGGGGACGACAACCTGCAAGGTGGTGCGGGCGACGACGTGCTGGAAGGCGGCGCCGGAGCCGACACACTGAACGGTGGGGCGGACACAGGCGTGGGCAACCGCGACGTGGCCAGCTACGCCAACGCCAACGTCACCACCGTGGGCCTGACGATTGACCTGTCGGTAACGGTGGCCGGCGAGGGCAATGGCCTGGGTACTGGCGATGCAGCTGGCGATGGCTTCACCGGCATTGAAACCGTGGTCGGCACCCGACTGTCTGACATTTTTTATGCCTCGCTGGAAGCCATCCGGTTTGATGGCGGTGACATCACCACCGCCGAATCGGACACGGTCAACTACAGCAAAGACCCCAACGGTATCAACTTGGATCTGGGAACGGGCACCATCGTGTGGACCGTGGACCAGGTGAACTCGCTGATCCGGGGCGACACCTTCGTCGGCATAGAAAACATCGTGGGTGCGGCAGGCCAGGCCAACACCATTCGCGGCAGCTCGGCCAACAACGTGCTGACGGGCGGCACCAAGAACGACAAACTCTATGGCGGTGACGGCCTGGAAGACGGCAACGACACCCTGGACGGTGGTGAGGGCGACAACGAGCTGTATGGCGGCGGCGGCGACGACAACCTCACAGCGGGCACCGGTACCAACCTGTTCGTGGGTGGTTTGGGCAACGACAAAATCACGGGCGGTATCGGCACCAACGACACCGCCGACTACAGCTACGTTACGGGCAATGTGAACATTGACCTGAGCAACGCCACCGCGCCGCAACTCAACATGGCCCTGGGTGACCGGGACACCATTAGCGGTATCGAAAACCTGATTGGCTCTGCCAACAACGACACCCTCGCGGGCAATGCCACCGTCAACAACCTCAATGGACGGGATGGCAACGACACGCTGTTTGGCCGCGGCGACGCCGACACGCTCATCGGCGGCAAGGGTGATGACGTGCTGGTGGGTGGCGCGGGTGCAGACAACCTGATTGGTGGCGAGTTGTTGGACGGTACCGACTCTGCGGACGCCGGCACCAACACGGCCAGCTACCAAGATGCCACTGCGCTCGTGGTAGCCCGGCTCGATGGCCTAACCACGGGTGTCGCTGGCGACGCCGTGGGCGACAAATACGTCAACATTCAAAACCTGACCGGTTCGGACTTTAATGACACCCTGCGCGGCAACGGTGGTGCCAACGTGCTGAACGGCCTCAAGGGCGCGGACACCTTGTTTGGCGGTGATGGAGCCGACACCCTCAACGGCTATGGCGGCAACCCGCTTTTTGCATCGGAAGATGGGGCCGATGTTTTGAATGGCGAGGGCGGCAACGACACCCTCAACGGCAACGCAGGTAAGGACACCCTCAACGGCGGCGATGGAGCCGACACCCTCAACGGCGACGACGGCGACGACACCTTGTTTGGTGACGCGGACAACGACACCTTGAACGGCGGTCTGGGCAACGACACCCTCCACGGCGGCACGGGCTTCAACACCCTCAATGGCAACGAGGGCGCAGACACCTTCACCGGTTCCAGTGGTGTGGACAGCTACTTTGGCGGCGATGGTACCGACACCGTAACCTACGCCGACAGCAAGGCGGCCACCCTGGTCATCGATACTTTCAACGGCAGCTCAGCGGACGGCATCGCAGCTGGCGATACCTTTGACAGCATCGAAGTGGTGATTGGTTCCAACGGCGACGACCGGTTTGTGGCCAATAACGCGGTGATGGAGTTCCGCGGTGGCACGGGCAACAACACCGTGAGTTACCAGGCGGTGACTGGCGACCAGGGCGTGGTGGCTTCGCTTTCTGGCACAGCCGGCTCGGACGGTTGGGCATTGAACGACACCTTTGTGAACATCCAGAACCTGACCGGCTCCAACTTCGGCGATGTGCTCTCGGGTGACACCAACAAAAACACCATCGACGGCGGCGGCGGTAACGACACGTTCTTCGGAATGATCAACACCGGTGGCGCGGCAGGCCAAGGCGACCACTACATTGGCGGGTCGGGTACCGATGTGTTGTCCTACGTGAATATTGGTGCAACCTTCAAGGTGCAAGTCACGGTCAACGACGATGGCAGCGGCACCGCCGAGATACTGGACGGCGTGACCGTGGTGCAAACCGACACCTTCTTGGAGGTGGAAGACGTGTCGGCCAGTGGTGGTGGTGGTGGTGGTAGCACCAAAGTGAATGATGAAGACACCAGCCTGACCGACGAAGGCAGTACCTTGAACGGCAACGTCAATGCCAACGTGTTGGTTGCCACCAACGCCAAGGACGTTTTGTTTGGCAAGGGTGGCACCGACACCTTGCGTGGTTTGGGCGGCAACGACGAACTGTATGGCGGCAATGGAAACGACTTTCTGTACGGCGGTTCTGGCGACGATACGATTTATGGCGATGTGGGCAGCGCCAAAGACACGGTGACGGTGACCACCAGCGACGACATTTTGTACGGTGGTTCGGGTAAAGACCAACTGTTCGGTGGCGATGGCAACGACATTTTGTACGGCTATGGTGATGCAAAGTACCGGTCTGACTACGGCGCCACTGTGGAAGCCAGCGATGGCAATGATCTGCTTGACGGCGGCTCGGGTAACAACCACTTCTACGGTGGCGCTGGTGCCGACACATTCACTGCAAGCCCGACCGGGGGTGCGGCGGCGTTTTACACATCTGCGTACAACAGCTACAACCCATCGGCCAGCATTGCCGCAACCATTACCAACCTGGCCACATTTGTGGGCAACTTTGTGCGCTACGAAGACCAAACGAGCGGCACAATCGATTTTTCCGGGGGAGTTGCTGCCACCGGACAGGCCAAAGGAGACCTGTACGACGAATCCATCAACGGAGCCATTGGCTTCGCTGGTGACACCACGTTTATTGGGCGCGCTGGTGGAGAAATTTTCATCGGCAACAACAACAATGACACCTTCATGGCCAGCAGCGGCAACGACATTTTCGATGGCCGCATTGGTACGGACAAGGTGGACTACATCGCAGACACGGGCGTGGACCACACCGTTAACCTGCAAGACAACAACGTCAACAGCGGCGGTTTTGCCGAAGGCGACAAACTCTTTAGCATTGAACACCTGATTGGCAGCACCGGCAAAGACACCTTTACCGGCAACCTAGACGTGGGGACCACCCTGGACGGCAAGGGCGGCGACGACACATTGACCGGTGGCAACCTGGCCGACACCTTGATTGGCGACGACGGCAATGACACCCTGTCGGGTGGTGACGGCAACGACACTTTGACCGGCGGCGCGGGTAACGACAGCCTGTTGGGCGGCAAAGACAACGACACCCTGACTTCTGGCACGGGCCTGGACACGCTCAACGGGGGCGATGGCAATGACATTCTCGACTTCCGTGCGGGCAATGGCGACGCCAACCTCAATGGCGACAGCGCAATCGGCGGAGCCGGCAATGACACCATTCGGATCAACCAGTCGCAGTTGGATGCAGCCAACACATTCACCGTAGACGGCGGTGCTGACTCAGACACTTTGGAGTTCTATGCCACGGGCAATTCCAGCACGCTGACCAACTTCAACCTCAACACCATCTTGAGCGGCAATTTCACGAACGACTTCACCAGTATCAATGTGCTGGACCTGAGCAAAGGCGACGTCAGGTCCAACCTGATTTTTACGGCGGCCGACATTCAAAACTTGGTCGATAACGGCACCGCTTCGGAGTTGACCGTTCGACTCAAGGCAGGCGAAGACGAGTTGTCTCTGCCACAGTTTGGCATTACGACGGGTACGAACAAGTACGACTACTACACCGACGGCACCTACACATCCAAGATGGCGTCCTTGGTGGTGGAGTTTGTGTAGGTTGTTGGACGCAAGGATGCAATGAACGCTGAAGCGGCGACCTCCAGGGCGCTGGAGGCCAGTCTCCAGCGGCTATTGCAAATCCTGCGCGACCAAGGCAGCGTGGTTCCAGACGCCCTGCGGCCTGCGCTCTTGGCGCTGTGCCGCCTTGGGGCAGACGACCCGCAAGCCGACATAACCTTGGCGCAGGCCCGCATGCTGCTGGCCGAGGCGGGTTGGTCGTTGCGCGCCGGTGCCCCGCGCTGGGAGCTGCCGGCCCACCAAGAGGACGCAGACACCCCGTGGGGCAGCTTGTGGCTGGGCCCCGGCGGCACAGGGCAAACGCCGTGGCAGCTGTGGCAGCGCAGCGCCCAAGAGGGTTGGCAGGCACTGCCGGCGGCTGCAGCGGGCGCCAGCGCGTCCACCGTAAGCGCGCAGGCAACCGAACAGGCAACCGAAAAGGCGGCTGTACATGCAGCTGTGCATGAGGGCTCCGGCACCCACGCGCAGGGCACGGCGGCTGTGATTGCTGCTCCCGCCACGCAGCCTGCCTTGGTGCTGGACGCCCCACCCCCCGTTGGTCAGACCGGATGGCTGCTGGTGCCCCAGGGCCTGCCCGAGAGCGATGGCCAAAGCTCCACCTACTGGGGTTGGGTGTTCGCTTTGTTGCGCGGCCGCTTGGGCGGCATTTTTCTGGCCAGCATGCTGGTGAACGTGGGCATGATCGTGCTGCCCTTGTTCGCCATGCTGGTGTATGACAAGGTGGTCTACAACGGTGTTTTTGAGACCCTTTGGGCGTTGACCATCGGGGTGCTGGTGTTTTTGGCGCTGGAGATTGTGGTGCGCCAATTGCGCGCCCGCCAAGTGGAGCGCCTGGCGCTGGTGCTCGACGAGCGGGTGGACCGCCAGCTGTTTTCGCGTTTGCTGCAGCCCACGGGCCGGGGTGGTTCGCAGCCGGGCATGGCGGCCCGGTTTTTGACGCTGTACCGCGACCTCTCCGGCGCGCGCGACTTCTTCTCGGCCAACTACCTGATGGCCTTGGCGGATTTGCCCTTCATCGTGCTGATTTGGGCGGTGATTGGCCTTATCGCCTGGCCATTGTTGGTGGTGGGCGTGTTTTGGACTGCGGTCTACGTGTGGCTGGGCGGGCGCATCAAGCAGCGCACTTTGCAGCTTTCGCTGGCCGCCACCAAGACCCAAATGGCCAAGCAAGCGGTGCTGACCGACTCTATGTCCTCGCTCGATGTGCTGCGCACCAGCCATGCCGGCGGCAAGCTGTTTCAGCGCTTTATGCGCTTGGCCAGCGTGCAGGCATTGCAAAACGCCAACCTGCGCAACGAAGCGCTGCGCCAAACCTACTTAACCCAGGTGGTTTACACCTGCAACTTCGTGAGCCTGATTGTGGTGGGCGCCTACCTGGTGTTTGACCAGACCCTGACCACCGGCGCGCTGGTGGCGGTGTCCATGCTGTCGGGCCGCACCCTGAGTTCGGTGGGGCTGGCGCTGCAGACCATGGGCCGCTGGAACGAGTTGCAGCAGGCTTTGTCGGCCTTGACCCCGTACCTGCGTGAGTCCCCGGCCGCCCCGGTGGCGGCACCCCGGCGCACCTCCACCGATGTGCAGGGCCGGGTGGCGCTGGTGCAGGTCGCCCACCGCTACGGCAGTGGCCCTGCGGTGTTGCAGGAAATCAGCTTGGTGATCACCCCTGGCGAGCGGGTCGGTCTGCTGGGCCGTCCCGGCTCGGGCAAGTCCACCCTGTCGCGGGTGCTGGTCGGCGCCATGATGCCCAGCGGCGGCGAAGTTCGGGTAGACGACATGGCCCTGCTGGACCACGACCCATCCGACCGTGCCCAGTGGCTGGCGTTCAAACCCCAGGAGCCCACCTTGGTGGCGGGCTCGGTGGAGGACAACGTACTGCTGGGCCTGCCCAGCTGGATGTCCCCTTCGCAGCGCATGACCGCACTCAAGCGGGGCGTGTATTTTTCGGGGCTCGACCAAGACCTGCAACGCGGCACCTTGTCGCTGAGCCAGCCGGTCGAGGAATACGGGGCCAATTTGTCGGGCGGCCAGCGCCAAAAAGTGGCCTTGGCGCGGGCCTTGGCCCAAGACGCCCGGGTCGTGTTGCTCGACGAGCCCACCAACGGCCTGGACCCCGAATCCGAGCGCCTGTTGGTGGCACGTCTCGGTGAGCTAAAAAACGTGACCTTATTGCTTGTAACTCACAGCGCACGTATGTTAGCCTTGACGCAACGCGTCATCGTGCTGGAACAAGGTCGCCTTGTCGCGGATGGTGAGACGACTGCCCTCGTCAAGCCAAGCAACTAAATAAATTACTGTCAGAAAGATCGCTATGAACCTGATCGCCGAAATCCTCAAAGCCGGTGCCGTCAAAGCCACCTCCGTGGTGGTGGATGCCCAGACCCGAATCACCCTGGGCGTAGGTGATCTGCTCAAACTTCCCCAAGTCGACAACATACAAACCCTGCGACAGGGCAACGACCTGATCGTGGTGATCGACAACGGCGATGGCCTGCCGCCCGACCGGGTGGTGGTGCAGGGCTTTTTTGCCCCTGGCAGCTTGGGCATGGTGCAAATCGGCGCCGATGGTGCAGCGGACATGGTGACACCCCGGTCAGAGGTGGCACAGTTTTCTGCCACGCCGGTGGCAAGCCCCAACCCCAACCAACCAGAAGCACCAGTGACCACCGCCGAGCAAGACGGCGGACGCGTGCAGGCCCAGGTGTTTGAGGACCTTGGCGTCAACGACTCCCAAGGCGCCTTGTTTGCAGCCCAAGATGACGCAGCACAAACCCCCAGTTTGGTGAGCTTGCTAGACGGCTTGGGCGTGGAGGAGCCGCCCCTGCCGCTTGCCGGCGTGAGTGAATTTGATTTTGGTTTCAGCAGCTCGGTAGCCACCTTGGAGGCTCCGGTTTTTGAGATTGCTGGTAAGGACGCTTGGGTCAACGGCGCCTGGGTCAACCGAGCGGCCATGGACAGTGGTTACACCATCGGCGGCCGCGGCATAGACGGCATGCAGCTGGAAGTCCAGTTCGGCGGCAGCAGCGGAAAGAAGGTGCAGTACCGCACGCCGGTGGTCGGTGGTCAGTGGAGCGTGACGCTTACAGGCGATGACATCGCAGCGCTGGGCGAAGGCGGTGTGGCGGTGGCAGCCATCCATACGTCCCAGCTGGGGCAGGCATTTAGCCAGCCAAGCACAGGCTCGCTGCGCATTGACACCTTGCCGCCCGAGGTGCCCACCATGCAAGCCTCGGAGGCCATCACCATTGACGGCGTGCTGACCGCCAAAGATGTCGCTGACAACCCGCTCACTGTTACGGTGCGTGCCGAACCGGGCAGCAAACTGAAGCTCACCCTGACCGATACGCCCACCAACGTCATCACGCTGGAGGGCAGCGCCGACGCAGAGGGCCGCTATGTCTTTGACATCAAACCGGCGCTCACCTTATTGCAGGACAACGGCCAGTTTGTACTGAAGGACGGCCTGATCATTTACAGGGTAGAGGCCACCGACGCCGCAGGCAACACCCGCAGCTCGATTGAACCCAACTTCAACCTGCGCCAGACCATGCCGGCCCAGCCCTTGGTGCGGCTGGCAGCAGCGGATGACACAGGCCGATCCCCTTCGGACGGCATTACCAACGACACCACGCCCACTTTCTCGGGGCAGGTGGCGCTGGGCCAGACCAACAGCAGCACAGCCAAAATCCGGGTGTACAGGGATGCACGGCGTGGCGGAGTGTTTGACGGGGTGGCAACTGCCGACGAGTTGGTTGCCACGGTCACACCTGTTAATGGTTTGTTTACTTTCACGCCCGACCTCAGCGCACCCACAGCCGGCGCCAACGATGGCCAATACCAGTACCTGTTTGTTGCCGAAGACGACTTTGGCAACCAGGCCAGCGCAGTTGCGGTGCCCATCACCCTCGACACAGTGCCCGATGCGCCCACGCTCGACATGGTCTCAGAGGACGACCGGGTCAACTACAACGAAATTCTGGCTGAGACGGTGCGTTTTTCCGGCACTGCAGAGCCGTTTGCTAGCGTTACGCTTACCTTTCGCAACGGTGCCACCCGTTTTGAATTGCTGCCGGTCACCGCCGACGCAGCGGGACGCTGGACTATGGATGTGCCCTCTAACGTCACGGGGCCCGACCAGCAGGCCAAATCCCTGCGCTATGGGTTTGGCGATGGATTCAAGGGCAATGTGGACGTGTCGGTTCAGCAAACCGACCTTGCTGGCAATGTTTCGTCCCCAGTCGTTCGTCCTATTTATGTGCGCACGCAGCCCGTCGATCAGGTGAGCAGCCTGACCATATTGGCCGAAGACGATACGGGCATCAGCAGCACCGACGGCATTACCAAGCTGTCGCAGTTCCGGCTCACGGGCGTTGGCCCGGCCAGCGATATCGGCCAGAGCAACATGGTCGTGCGGGTGTACCACGACGTGAACAACAACGGCGTGGTGGAAGACACCGATACGCTGCTGGGCGAAATACGTACCGATGCGGGCGGCGGCTTCACTGGCATAGTCCCCGCAGAGGGTGTGTTGGCCGATGGCAGTTACCAGCTCATTACCGTGGTGTACGACGAGCTCAGCGGCACCACCAGCGCCCTGACTGGTATCAAGCAGCGACTCAACGTCGTGGTGGACACCCAAGTTAGCAACGTCACCTTCGACACGGTGGCAGAAAACAACATCGTCACACTCGACGAATTGGCCCCTGACTTCATTACTTTGACCGGAACTGCCGAGCGCCTGTCCAAGGTCAGTTTGGTGTTTCGGGCGGGTACCGCAGAAAACACCAACTACAACAACGTCGCGGTAGACGGCGTTGGCAAATGGTCGGCGCAGGTCACCAAGGCCGACTTTTTGGCCCTTGGCAGTGGCACCGTGACCTTGCGCGCTACACAGACCGACGTTGCCGGCAACGCCACCAGCCTGACTAATAGCCTGGAGCGGGAGTTTCAGATTCGCTTGGGCACGCTCGATACGCCGACCAACTTGCGGCTGCTGGCCACCGACGACACGGGTGCCAGTGACACCGATGGCATCACCTCCAAGGGCACGGGCCTGACCCTGACGGGCAACGCCGAGCCGGGTTACATCATCAAGCTGTTCAATGACCAAGACAACGACGGTGTGCTCGACGCGGGCGAGCAGATTGCCACGCCCGTGACTGTGGGCACCGACGGAATCTTCAACATCGTCGTTGACCTGGCCCAAGGCACCTACAACCTGCGTGTGCAGGCATTCGATGAGGCTGGGCAGAGCAGCGGAGCCACGGCGCCCTACACCGTGCGGGTGGACCAAAACGCCAGCGCACCGGTGGTGTTGCAGGCCACCAGCGATGACACCATTAACTTCCAGGAAGCGCTGAACAACGTTGCGAACTTCAGTGGTGAGGCGGAGTCGCAGGCCAGCGTGCAACTGCGCTTCTTCAGGGACGGCAACCTGGTACACGACAAGCCCGTCACCAGCGGTGTGGACGGCATTTGGTCGCTGAACCTCAGCGAAGCCGAGGTGCAAGCCTTGCAGGCGGGCGCAACCGCAGGAAGCCAGTGGACGGTACAGAGCCGCCAAACCGACAAGGCAGGCAACACCTCGGTGTGGAGCGAAAAGAGCTTTCACATTGACACGGCGGCACCGTCCGCCATCAGCGCAGCCAACAACGCTGCTGCAGCCGAATACAACAACGACCCGGCCCGTGCTTGGCGTGACGCATCTGGCACCAGCCCCGTGCTGTGGGCCGAGGTCTATGGTTTCAATCTGGGCCTAACCGAACCCAAAACCCTGCAAGTCGCCGTGGGCCTCATGTCCGATGTGCTGGTCAACCACACCGTCAAAATGGCGTGGGGCGGCCAGAACGTGTTGCACACAGTCACCGCCGAAGATGTGGCGCGCGGCTATGCCTTGGTGGGGATCACGGGTGACCGCATTGAGAGCAACCGCACGAGCACCGCCAGTGACTTTGTCAATGTGCGTGCCAGCTTTATCGACACGGCAGGCAACGAGAGCGCCCTGGTCGATGTGATTAGCGACGTACAAGTCACGCTAGCCGGTGTGCCGCCCTCGCTGGTGCCGCAAAGCGATGCCTACAACACCTTGGACGGTGCCACCTCAACCTATTTCACGGCCAAGAACCGCGAGAGCTCAGACGCTACTGGCCGGGTGTTTTCCATCAGGGGTCAGGCAGCGGCCTTTGAGCAGTTGGTGATTTTCAATGACACCAACCTGGACGGCATTGCGCAGAGTTCGGAGGCCATTTCCATGTGGGATCCGGTGACCCAGCAGCCCGTGGCGGCTGCGGTCACCGCAGACCAGACAGGCAGCTACACACTGGACCTGTCGCTGCTGCCGGGCACTTACAACTTGCGCGCCATTCCTGTGGCCTCTGTGAACCCCAGCCCCAGCGAGGTGGTGCGTGTGGTGGTGGACAGCGTGCCACCGGCGCCGCCAGAGCTGAGCAGCTCGGTGCTCTCGGGTGGGTTTATCAGTGCCACCGAGCGCGACAACGTCAACAATTCCGGGCTGGTACTGAACGGCACTGGAGAGCCAGGGGCCACCATCAACGTGCAGCTGGTCAACCTAACGACCGGTGTGAACGGGACGATCTACCGCGATGTCAAGGTGCGTGATAACGGCACCTGGGACACGCGCGTGGACGTGGTCCAGTGGGGCCAAGTGGGCGACGGTGCCATCAGCGTGCGGGTCAGCCAGACCGACCGTGCTGGCAACACCTCTGCGGTGTTCGCCGTGGGCCCAGAGAATGCAAAGGAGCCGCCACAGGTGGTTTTTGACACCGTGGTGGCAGCCCCTACCGTCTTGCAGGTCACCACCGATGACATCTTGAATGCCGCCGAGTCGCAGACCGGGCAGCTGTTCCGTGGCACAGGGGAAGTCGGTGCAACGGTGGCCCTTACCTTTGTCGGCTCCAACGGCAGCGTCGGACCGGTCAACGCCACCGTCAACAACCAAGGCCTTTGGGAATACACCCTGTTGGGCACCCAAATTACCAACACCTTGGGTGACGGTTTGCTGGCAATTAACGTGGCCCAGACTGACCGTGCGGGTAACGTCTCGGTGGTGTCGTCTCGGGTGGTCACCATCGACACCCAGGCCAACCGACCGCAAATTGCCACCGTGGCGGAAGACAACGCGATCCACGCGGGCGAGCGCGACAAAGGTGTTGAAGTGACCGGCAGTGCCGAGTCGCTGGCTGTCATGCAGGTGCGCGTCACCGGCAGCAACGGGACCATCCTCAACAAGCCCAGCTCCGCCGACGAAACCGGCACCTGGCGTGTGACATTGAGCCCGGCTGAAATTGACAGCCTTGGCCAAGGTGCGGCCTCGGTGGAGGCGCGCCAAACCGACAAAGCTGGCAACCTGTCTGACTGGTCGCTGGTGCGCAGCGTCACGGTGGCCACAGCGCCCCTTACCCCCGGTGTGTCGGTAAAAGATGTGACTGGCGACAACCAGATTCTGGTGTCCGAGCAAGGCAGTACGGTGCTGCTGGAGGGCGGTGGGCCGCCAAACACCACCTTGCAACTGCAGCTCATCGGCCAGCGCGGCACCTTAAACATGGTGCGCAGCGTCAATGCCCAGGGCGAATGGTCAGCTGACCTGACCCCGGACATGATGCAAAACACCTTGGGCACAGGCAGTGTTGCGATCAAGGCCTATGCGGTCAATGCGATGCAGCAGTCCACCAATGTGTTCAGCCACAACTTCACCATTGAGTTGCAGGTGCCTTCGCCCACCTTCTCCCGGGTGGCCAGCGACAACTACGTGAACGCCAACGAGGCCTCGGCGCCAGTCACTATTGATGGCGGTGGAGTCATCGGTAACGTGGTGGAAGTCACCGTATCGGGTCAGGGCAGCACCTTCACCCGCAGTGCGGTGGTGAATGCAGAGCGCAAGTGGTCGATCACACTTAGCGTGGGCGACATGGCGCTTTTGCAAAATGG
>JBIIZY010000133.1:0-7860 GCA_044346035.1 Rhodoferax sp.
GACGCTGCCGTGCAATGGTTGGCGCATGGCGCATGGGATCTCACTTGGTGGCAATTGGTGTTGTTCACCTTGGGTATGACCCACATCACCATGATCAGCGTGACGGTGTTTCTGCACCGGCACCAAGCGCACCGCGCACTCGACTTGCACCCCATCGCTTCGCATTTTTTCAGGCTCTGGCTGTGGTTGACCACGGGCCAGGTGACCAAGGAGTGGGCCTCCATCCACCGCAAACACCATGCCAAGTGCGAGCAGGCCGACGATCCGCACAGCCCCCACGTGTATGGCATACGCACCGTGCTGTTGCAAGGCGCAGAGCTGTACCGCGCCGAGTCCAAAAACCAAGAAACCATGGCCCGCTACGGTCACGGCACGCCCGACGACTGGCTGGAGCGCAACCTGTACGCACGCTACTCGTGGCAGGGTGTGGGCCTCATGATGATTCTGGACCTGTTTCTGTTCGGCGCAGCTGGCTTGGCGGTGTGGGCGGTGCAGATGGCTTGGACCCCCATCATGGCGGCTGGCATCATCAACGGCGCTGCCCACTTCTGGGGTTACCGCAACTTTGAGTCGCCGGACGCAAGCACCAATATTTCGCCTTGGGGCATCATCATTGCGGGCGAAGAGCTGCACAACAACCACCATACCTACCCCACATCAGCCAAGCTGTCGGTCAAGCCCTACGAGTTTGACATCGGTTGGATGTACATCTCTTTGATGCAGATGGTTGGCCTGGCAAAAGTCAAGAAGACCCCACCCAAAGCGGCATTCGGAGACATCAAGCCGGTTGCCGACGAGCGCACGCTGGAAGCGCTGATTGCCAACCGCTACGAAATCATGGCTGCGTATGCTGGGGGCATTCGCACGGTGGCGCGCCAAGAGTTCGAGTCCATCAAGTCGCGTGGCGCTGACGCTTCGGTCATTCGGGCGGCAAAGCGTTGGATGCACCGGGATCACGAGAAGGTGCCCGCGTCGGCTTTATCCGAGTTGCAGCAGGCCCGCGCTGCCTTTCCGGCGCTAGACAAGATGGTCACGATGCGCGAAGAGCTGCGCCAACTGTGGCTCAACACCCATTTGTCGCGCGAACAACTGACGCGGGACCTGCAAGCTTGGTGCAGCCGCGCCGAAGCCAGCGGCATTTCCATGCTGCACGACTTCTCGCTGAAGTTGCGCGCAGCCCGGGTGTAGCAGGCCCCTGCTTGCAACTGGCGCACTGACATTGGGGCGCGTGTACTGATGCGCATGTGTTGGTGCGCTAACTGCGCCCACAAAAAAACCCGCTCTAGGCGGGTTTTTTTGTGGGCTGCTGCGCGCAAGCGCCGCGCAGTTACTTAAGCTTCATTTCCTTGTAGTCCACATGCTTGCGGGCTTTGGGATCAAACTTCTTGATCAGCATCTTTTCGGGCATGGTTTTCTTGTTCTTGCTGGTGGTGTAGAAGTGACCGGTTCCAGCTGTCGATTCGAGCTTGATTTTTTCGCGTCCGCCTTTGGTTGCCATGGTGCTGCTCCTTACGCTTGGCCACGTGCGCGCAAATCAGCGAGCACCGAATCAATACCGTTTTTGTCGATCAAACGCAGACCGGCGTTGGAAATGCGCAAGCGCACCCAGCGGTTTTCGCTCTCGACCCAAAACCTGCGGTACTGCAGGTTAGGAAGAAATCGGCGTTTGGTTTTGTTGTTGGCGTGGGAAACATTGTTCCCAACCATGGGGCCTTTGCCCGTGACTTCGCATACCCGTGCCATGAGGACACTCCATTGAAACGGCCGCTGCGCTTGCTTAGGCTGGCGTTGACGCTGTAAAGCCCCAACCCGATATGCCCGTGCGCTAGTACGGCCTCACCTCGCCAAGAAAAGGGTGGCGGTAACCCCAGTGCCGCATCCGGCAAAGCCCGCCATTGTAGCCACAATCTCGCCCGCGCCAGGTTGCGGGCGGGCAGCGTGCTCAGGCCTGTTCCAGGAACCGCTGTGCGTCGAGCGCGGCCATGCAACCGGTGCCCGCGCTGGTAATCGCCTGGCGGTAGACGTGGTCGGCGACATCGCCCGCAGCAAAAACCCCGGGAATGCTGGTCATGGTCGCAAAACCCTTGAGGCCGCTTTGGGTGACCAAATAGCCGCCGGCCATTTCCAGTTGGCCAGCAAAGAGTTCGGTGTTGGGCGCGTGTCCGATGGCAATGAAGCAGCCTTTGAGCGTGAGGTCTTCGGTGCCGCCGTCCACCGTGCTTTTGAGGCGAACGCCGGTGACGCCAGAGCTGTCACCCAGCACTTCATCGAGTGTTTTGTAGGTTTTCAACTCCACTTTTCCGGCGGCGACTTTTTCCATCAGCTTGTCGATCAGGATGGCCTCTGCCTTGAACTTGTCTCTCCGGTGCACCAGGTACACCTTGCTGGCGATGTTGGACAGATACAGCGCTTCTTCGACGGCGGTGTTGCCACCGCCGACCACGCAGCACACTTGGTCGCGGTAGAAAAAGCCATCGCAGGTGGCGCAGCCCGATACGCCGCGGCCCATAAAAGCGCTTTCCGAGGGCAGACCAAGGTACTTGGCCGAGGCGCCCGTGGCGATGATGAGCGCATCGGCGCTGTACTGCTGGCTGTCTCCGGTGAGCAGGAATGGGCGCTGGCGCAGGTTGACCGCCTGGATATGGTCAAACACCACCTCGGTTTTGAAGCGCTCTGCGTGCTCCAAAAACCGCTGCATGAGTTCTGGGCCTTGTACCCCTTGCGCATCGGCAGGCCAGTTGTCGACATCGGTTGTGGTCATAAGCTGGCCGCCTTGGGCGATGCCGGTGACCAGCACCGGTTGGAGGTTGGCGCGCGCCGCGTACACCGCTGCGGTGTAGCCGGCCGGGCCAGAGCCGAGGATGAGGACTTTGGCGTGCTTGGTTTGGGACATGAGGATCTTTCAGTGGCGAACAAGGGTGCATTGGCGTGTACAGTTGCGTACATCAACTTGCACCGCCACGGATTGTAAGAAACTGCCTTCATACCAACACCCGGGAGACCGCAATGGCCATGTTAAGCAGCCAAGACCTCATCGTCAGGGTTCCGCTGTTTGCGCGCCTGAACCCATCGCAAGCACAAGCCCTGGCCAGCAGCGCGGTAAAGCGGCGCTACAAGCGCGGCGAAGCCATCGTCGAGCAAGACAAGCACGCCAATGCGCTGTTCATTATTCTGGCCGGGCGCGCCCGTGTGGTGATGAAAGACGAGCTGGGACGCGAAGTGATTTTGGCGGTGCTGCGCGAGGGCGATTGCATCGGCGAGATGAGTGTGATTGACAGCCAAACGCACTCGGCCACGGTCACTGCCGAGGTGGTCACCGACATCCTGATCTTGGAGCGCGACGGCTTCATGCGCTGCCTGCAGGAAAGCCCCGACACCGCCATGGCGGTCATGCGTGGTTTGGTGCAGCGGCTTCGCAGCGCCGACCGCAAGATCGGCTCACTGGCATTGAACGGGGTCTACGTCCGGGTGGCCAACACGCTAATTGAGTCGGCGGAGGACCGCGGCGATGGCGTCTTGCTCATCAAAGAAAAGGTCTCGCGCCAGGACGTCGCCAAAATGGTCGGTGCTTCGCGCGAAATGGTCAGCCGGGTCATGAAGGAGTTTGAGGAGCAAGGATTCATTGAGACCTTGGACAACGGGGGCGTACTGATTCGGGAGCGCCGCGCCCGACCGCGCTGAGCGCGCGCTCGACCACGGCGCGTGTGCAGCGCCGTGGTGCTGCCTCCGCTGCGCTGGCCGACTGCGCCGAGACCTCGCTCCCACCCCGCACCGCAAGCTGATGACCTACTCCCTCAACACCCTACACACCCGCACGCCACAGCCCAGCAGTGGGCCTGAGCCCAGCGCCATGGCCCGTCTGATTGCAGAAGGGGGTTTGGTCCTGGGCTTGTTGCTGCTGGCTTTTTGGCTGCTAGCGCTGCTGACGTATGCGCAGGGCGACGCCGCTTGGTCCACCTCGGGTGTGGGTGCCGCGGTGCAAAACCGCGCTGGGCGCTTGGGCGCCTGGGTGGCCGACATGGCTTATTACCTGATGGGGTTTTCGGTGTGGTGGTGTTACTTGGCCGCCTTGCGCACCTGGTTGTCCTTGCTGGCGCTGCGGTTGCGCGGCGGCTTGCCCGGTGTGGCCGATGCGGCGCAACCGCAGGCCGACACCGTGCGCCACCCAGGTGTTGCGCGGCTGGCTTTCTGGCTGGGGCTGCTGTTGCTGCTGTACGGCAGCACCACGCTGGAGTGGACGCGCTTGTACCGGTTTGAATCGGCCTTGCCGGGGCACAGCGGCGGCGTGTTGGGCTATTTGCTGGGGCCTTGGAGTGTGCGGTGGCTGGGCTTTGCGGGCTCGGGCTTGGTGGCGATCTTTGCCTTGGTATGGGGCGCCGCGCTGGTGTTTCGCTTTTCGTGGTTGCGCTTGGCCGAGCGCGTGGGTGCAGCGCTGTACGACTTGGTGGATGCAGTGCGCCAACGGCGCGCGCGCGAAGAGGACATGCAATTGGGCCAGCAGGCCGTGCGCGAACGCGAGGAGGTGGTGCTTGAGGAGCGCCTCCACGGCGAGGTCTCTGAGCCTGCGCCGGTAATTATTGAGCCGGTGTTGGTCCAAGACGTTCCCCAAAGCGCGCGGGTCGCCAAGGAGCGGCAAAAGCCGCTGTTCAGCGACATGCCCGACAGCAAGCTGCCGCAAGTTGCTTTGCTCGATGGCGCCTTGCTGCGCCAGGAAACGGTGGCCCCCGAGACGCTGGAGATGACCAGCCGCATGATCGAGAAGCGGCTCAAAGACTTTGGCGTGGAAGTGCGCGTGGTGCTGGCCCAACCCGGCCCGGTCATCACCCGCTACGAGATCGAACCGGCCTTGGGCGTCAAGGGGTCGCAAATCGTGGGGCTGGCCAAAGACCTGGCGCGCTCGCTCAGCCTGGTGTCCATTCGTGTGGTCGAAACCATTCCGGGCAAAAACTACATGGCCCTGGAGTTGCCCAACGCCAAGCGCCAAAGCATCCGGCTTTCTGAGATTTTGGGTTCGCAGATCTACAACGAGGGCAAGTCCTTGCTGACCATGGGCCTGGGCAAAGACATCGTAGGCAACCCGGTGGTGGCCGACCTGGCCAAGATGCCCCACGTGCTGGTGGCGGGCACCACCGGCTCGGGCAAATCCGTGGGCATCAACGCCATGATCTTGAGCCTGCTCTACAAGGCCGAGGCGCGCGATGTGCGCCTGCTCATGATCGACCCAAAGATGCTGGAGATGTCGGTGTACGAGGGCATTCCGCACCTGCTGTGCCCGGTGGTCACCGACATGAAGCAAGCAGCCAATGGTCTCAATTGGTGCGTGATGGAGATGGACCGGCGCTACAAATTGCTCAGCAAAATGGGCGTGCGCAACCTCGCTGGCTACAACACCAAGATCGACGACGCCAAGGCGCGCGGCGAGTTCATCTACAACCCGTTTAGCCTGACCCCGGAAGCGCCCGAGCCGCTGGAGCGGCTGCCGCACATTGTGGTGGTGATCGATGAGCTGGCGGACTTGATGATGGTGGTGGGGAAGAAGATCGAAGAGCTGATCGCCCGGCTGGCCCAGAAGGCGCGTGCGGCGGGCATCCACTTGATTTTGGCCACGCAGCGGCCCAGCGTGGACGTGATCACTGGGCTGATCAAGGCCAACATTCCCACCCGCATTGCGTTTCAGGTGTCTAGCAAGATCGACAGCCGCACCATCCTCGACCAAATGGGCGCCGAGGCCCTGCTGGGCATGGGCGACATGCTCTACATGCCCAGCGGCACTGGATTGCCGGTGCGCGTGCACGGCGCCTTTGTCAGTGACGACGAGGTGCACCGCGTCGTCCAGTACCTCAAAGACCAGGGCGAGCCAGATTACATCGAAGGCATTTTGGAAGGCGGCACCGTCGAGGGCGAAGAGGGCGCAGGCGGCGCCGACGCTGGCGGCGAAAAAGACCCGATGTACGACCAAGCTGTTGAGGTGGTACTAAAGAACCGCAAGGCCAGCATCTCGCTGGTGCAGCGCCATCTCAAAATTGGCTACAACCGCGCCGCGCGCCTGGTTGAAGACATGGAGAAGGCCGGGCTGGTCAGCTCCATGAGCGCCAGCGGCCAGCGCGAAATTTTGGTGCCCAACCGCAACAGCGACTGACACAAACAGCGACTGACACAACGACTGGTGCAAGGACTGATGTTCAATTTCAAAACCTGGGTGCTGTGCTGCGCAGCCAGCGCAGCGCTCGCAGCACAAGCCAGCGGCCAAGACAGCCTGGACACTTTTGTCCGCACGGCCAAGACCGGCCGCGCCGACTTTGTGCAGGTGGTTACCGCGCCGGCCAAAGACGGCCAGACGGCCCGCAGCAAAACGTCTAGCGGCGTGTTTGAGTTCGCCAGACCCAACCGTTTCAAGTTCGTCTACAAACGCCCGTTCGAGCAAACCATCGTGGCCGACGGCGAGACCCTGTGGCTGCACGATGTGGACCTCAACCAAGTCACCGCCCGACGCCAGGCCGGCGCACTGGCCAGCACCCCCGCCGCGCTGATCGCTTCGGCAGCAGACCTCAAGGCATTGGAAGCTGAGTTTGTGCTAAGTGCTGCGCCGGAGAAGGACGGCATCGAATGGCTGGTCGCCACCCCCCGCGCCAAGGACAGCGCCTTGCAGTCGGTGCGGGTGGGCTTTCGCGGTAAGACCTTGGCCGCGCTCGACATTCTGGACAGCTTTGGACAGCGCTCGGTATTGACGTTCTCGTCCATGCAAACCAATGTGGCGCTGGAGCCCGCGACTTTTGTATTCAAGCCGCCTAGCGGGGCGGATGTGATTCGGCAGTAGTTGGCGGGTGCATCTTCCGATGGTTTGCGAATCCTGCAGCCAGGTGCAAATGGAAGCTCACGTTTTAGGCGCCTGCGCATCCAAGCCCCGCAGCCACGCCAGTTTTTCCCGCATCTTTGCCTCCAGCCCACGCTCGCTGGGTTGGTACCACTGCTGGGGCACCACGTCATCGGGGAAGTAGCTTTGGCCTGCGGCGTAGGCGTCGGGTTCGTCATGCGCGTAGCGGTAGTTTTTGCCGTAGCCCATTTGCTCCATCAACTTGGCAGGTGCGTTGCGCAGGTGAATGGGCACGGGGCGCGAGCCGCTGGCCTTTACGAAGGCCTTGGCCTGGTTCCAGGCCATGTACGAGGCGTTGGACTTGGCGGCCACCGCCAGGTAGGTCACCGCTTGCGCTAGCGCCAACTCGCCTTCGGGTGCGCCGAGTCGGTCGTAGGCTTCGGCGGCGCTCAAGGCGATCTGTAAGGCACGCGGGTCGGCGTTGCCGATGTCTTCGCTGGCCATGGCGATCATGCGCCGCGCCACCTGCCGGCCATCGCCGCCCCCGTCCAGAATGCGGGCGAGCCAGTACAGCGCGGCGTCGGGCTGCGAACCCCGCAGCGACTTGTGGAAGGCCGACAACTGCCAGTAGAGCTCGTCACCGCCCTTGTCAAACCGGCGCAGCGAAGGGCTGGTGGAGGACTTGGCGAACTCGCCCGTCGCGTGCGTCAGGCCCGCGCCACTGGCGGCACAGGCGACTTGCTCCACCAGGTTGAGAAAGCGCCGCCCATCGCCGTCGGCAAAGCCCGTGAGTAGCTCCAGCGCATCGGCGTCCAACTGCACACCGGCCAAATGGGGCAGCGCGCGTTCGTAGAGTTGCTGCATGTCGTCGGCTGTCAGCGGTTGCAGTGTGTAGACCTGGGCACGCGACAGCAGCGCATTGTTGACCTCCATGCCCGGATGTTCGGTGGTGCCGCCCACCAGCGTGAACAGGCCCGACTCCACATGCGGCAACAGTGCGTCTTGCTGGGCTTTGTTGAAGCGGTGGATCTCATCCACAAAGAGCA
>JBIIZY010000134.1:0-7771 GCA_044346035.1 Rhodoferax sp.
ACACCATCGCTGCGGTGAAGGCCGCGCTGCGCATCCCGGTGGTGGCCAATGGCGATATTGACAGCCCCGAAAAAGCACGCGACGTGCTGCGCGCCACCGGCGCGGACGCAGTAATGGTGGGGCGTGCTGCGCAAGGCGCGCCTTGGATATTCCGGGAGATTGCCCACTTTCTTGCCCACGGCACCCACCTGGCGCCGCCCTTGGTGGCCGAGGTCAAGCACTTGCTGGTGGAGCATTTGCACGACCACTACCGGCTGTACGACGAGTACATCGGTGTGCGCTCGGCGCGCAAGCACATTGGCTGGTATGTGCGCGCGCTGCCTGGCGGCGAAGCGTTTCGCTCGCAGATGAACCTGATTGAAGACAGCGCAGCCCAGGTGCGTGCGGTCGAGCAGTTTATGGATGCTTTGGCGCAAACCATGGACCGCATTCCGCCGCGTGGCGCAGCCCTGCATAGGGAAAACAACAACATGAACTTGGAGACGGTATGAGCAAAAAACTCATTGAAGACTGCGTGCGCGCCAGCTTGGAGGCGTACTTTCGCGACTTGCGCGGCACCGAGCCCGCTGGCATGCACGACATGCTGGTGCGAGCGGTGGAGAAGCCCCTGCTGGAGGTGGTGATGGCGCAGGCCGATGACAACCAGTCGCGTGCTGCCCAATGGCTGGGCCTGAACCGCAACACCCTGCGAAAAAAACTGCTTGAACACAAACTTCTGAAGTAAGCCATGAATGCATTGCTTTCCGTCTCTGACAAAACCGGCATCGTGGAACTGGCGCAGGCGCTGCATGCCAAAGGCGTCGCCTTGCTCTCCACCGGGGGCACAGCCAAGCTCCTAAGCGATGCCGGTCTGCCGGTGACCGAGGTGGCGGAGATGACCGGCTTTCCGGAAATGCTCGATGGCCGCGTCAAGACCTTGCACCCGCGGGTGCACGGTGGCTTGCTGGCCCGCCGCGATCTGCCAGCGCACATGGAAGCGCTGGCAGCGCACCAGATCAACACCATCGACTTCTTGGTGGTCAACCTCTACCCATTTGAGGAAACTGTGGCCAAGCCCGGTTGCACCTTGGACGATGCGATCGAGAACATCGACATTGGTGGCCCGGCCATGGTGCGCAGCGCTGCGAAGAACTGGCGGCACGTGGCAGTGCTTACTGACGCGTCGCAGTACGCCACCGTGGCGGCCGAGTTGCAGGCGCAGGGCGCGGTCAGCGAGAAAACCAAGTTCTCTTTGGCGGTGGCCGCGTTCAACCGAATCAGCCAGTACGACGGCGCGATCAGCGATTACCTCAGCGCAGTTGAGGTGCGCAGTGGCGTGCCTGCGGGCGACACTGCACCCGCGCTGGCGCTTTTTCCCGGCCAAAGCAATGGCCGATTCGTCAAGGTGCAAGACCTGCGTTATGGCGAGAACGCCCACCAGCAGGCCGCGCTCTACCGCGACTTGCATCCAGCGCCGGGCTCGCTGGTTACGGCCCAGCAGTTGCAGGGAAAGGAGCTGAGCTACAACAACCTCGCCGATGCGGACGCCGCCTGGGAGTGCGTCAAGTCGTTCGATGCGCCGGCGTGCGTCATCGTCAAGCACGCCAATCCGTGCGGCGTGGCATTGGGTGCCGATGCGCTGCAGGCTTACAGCAAGGCCTTCAAGACCGATCCGACCTCCGCGTTTGGCGGCATCATTGCGCTCAACTGCACGCTCGATGGTGCAGCGGCGCGCGAAATTTCCAAGCAGTTTGTCGAGGTGCTGATGGCACCGGCCTACAGCCCCGAGGCGCTTGCCGTGTTCTCGGCCAAGGCCAACGTGCGCTTGCTGCAGATTGCGTTGCCAGCGCCAAGTCACACGCCATCGGGTGCGTCGCCATCAGCAATTGCCACGGACTGGGAGCGGGGCCGCAACGCAATGGATATGAAGCGCGTTGGCTCAGGGCTCCTGCTGCAAACTGCCGACAACCACCAGTTGGCTGTGGCCGACCTCAAGGTGGTGACCACCCGCCAGCCTTCTGCGGCGCAGTTGGAGGACATGATGTTCGCCTGGAAGGTGGCGCAGTACGTCAAATCCAATGCAATTGTGTTTTGTGTTGACGCCATGACCATGGGCGTCGGCGCGGGCCAGATGAGTCGCCTTGATTCGGCCCGTATTGCCAGCATCAAGGCCGCACACGCTGGCCTGTCCTTGCAGGGCACGGTCGTGGCCAGCGACGCGTTTTTTCCGTTTCGCGATGGCCTTGACGTGGTGGTCGATGCCGGTGCCACCTGCATCATCCAGCCGGGCGGCTCGGTGCGCGATGACGAGGTGATTGCCGCGGCCAACGAGCGTGGCATCGCCATGGTCTACACCGGCGTGCGCCACTTTCGCCATTAGGCGAAACTGCCACCAGTTCCGTTGTTTGGGCGCCTTGGGCGCAGGAGCAGAACCCTGCGTTACAGGGTCTGCAACACCTCCGATGCGGCAGCGACGGTGGCGGCGATGTCCGCCTCGGTGTGCGCCGCGCTCATGAACCCAGCCTCATAGAGCGCGGGCGCAAAGTACACACCGCGGTCCAGCATGCCATGGAAGAACGCGTTGAACCGCGCGTTGTCGGTGGTCATGACCTTGGCGTAGTTTTGCGGCAGTTCAGGAAACAGGAAAAAGCCGAACATTCCGCCCTCACTGTCGCCGCAGAATGCGACCCCCGCCCGGTCGGCTGCACCTTGCAATCCCTGCACCAGTGCGCGGGTTTTGTCGGCCAGGCCCTCATAAAAACCGGGCTTGCCGGTTTCCTTTAGCGTTGCCAGGCCACAGGCTGTCGCCACCGGGTTGCCCGACAAGGTGCCAGCCTGGTAAACCGGACCAAGTGGCGCAAGTTGTTCCATCAGCGCACGCTTGCCACCAAACGCGGCCAAGGGCATGCCGCCACCAATGACCTTGCCTAGCACCGTCATGTCGGGTTCGAAACCGGGAATATCGCGGGCGTACACGCTTTGCGCGCTACCCAGCGCTACCCGCATGCCGGTCATTACTTCGTCAAACACCAGCAACGCTCCGTATTGCGAGCACAGCTCGCGGCAGCGGCGCATGAACGGCACGGTGGCGCGCACAAAGTTCATGTTGCCGGCTATTGGTTCGATCATCAAGCAAGCCAGCTCTTTGCCGTGGAGCCGGAACGCGTCTTCGAGCTGCTCTAGGTTGTTGTACTCCAGCACCAAGGTGTGTTGCACCACCTCGGGCGGCACCCCGGCGCTGGTCGGGTTGCCGAAGGTGGCCAGGCCCGAGCCCGCCTTGACCAGCAAGGCGTCTGCGTGTCCGTGGTAGCAGCCCTCAAACTTGATTAGTTTGCTGCGCCCGGTGGCACCGCGCGCAACCCGAATCGCGCTCATCGCCGCTTCGGTGCCTGAGCTGACCAGGCGCACCATGTCCATACTGGGAACGCGTTGCAGGATTGCCTCGGCCAGCTCGATCTCCCGCTCGGTGGGGGCGCCGAATGAAAAGCCTTCTAGCAGCGCTTGTTGCACCGCTTCAACAACCGCTGGGTGCCCGTGCCCCAAAATCATCGGCCCCCACGAGCCGATGTAGTCCACGTAGCGTTTCCCGTTGGCGTCCCAGAAATACGCACCTTGGGCGCGCGCCACAAAGCGTGGCGTGCCGCCCACTGCCTTGAAGGCCCGCACGGGCGAGTTCACGCCGCCTGGAATGACTTTGCGTGCGCGGTCAAAAAGTGTCTGGTTGGTATCTACGGTGGGTGTCACGCTACGGCGCTCCGGAAGTTAGTGGCGGGTGTCATTGGGTGAAATCTCGAAGCTCGAAATGGGGCCGTCGTCGGCGTCATCGGGCGCTTCGGCTTGAGCCCAGAACAGCCGGTCTGGAATGGCCTGGCCCATGCCGGGACGAAACCCGCTTTCGAGGCAACTGTCTAGGTAGCCCAAGGCTTCCCCTACCGCTTCGGTCAGCTCGGACTCGCTGGCGATGAGTGCGGTAAGCGCTGCCGACAGGGTTTCTCCAGCGCCGGCAAACACCGCCTCAAAACGCTCATGCTGGTGGGAGCACAGCACCGCGTTGGGGGAGGCCAGCACGTTGTCTATGAACTGTTCAGGTAGTGGTATGCCGGTCACCAAGGTGTAGGCAACACCGTGCTCGTGGGCCGCGCGGGCGATGTCGCGCGCGCTGGGGGCTTTGTCAGCATTCCAGTCGGGCAGCAGCCAGCGCGCCAGGGTGCTGTGGTTGCCAACCAGCACAGTGGCTTGCGGCAACAACAAATCGCTGCAGGCATCTTGGTAGGCCTCAATCCGGTCCTCTTGCCACCATGACAGGTCGGGCATATAGGCCACCAGCGGAATCTCGGCGTAGTCGCTGGCCAGCTCGGCAACCGCGCTTAGATTTTCTGGACTGCCCACAAACCCCACCTTGATGGCGTGGATCGGTATGTCCTCCAAAATGGCACGTGCCTGCTCGGTTACCGCTTCATCGTCCATTGCGAAGTGATCAAAAATCTCGGAGGTGTCGCGGGCATACGCCCCGGTAAGTACCGGTAGGGCGTGGGTGCCCACCGATGCGGCTGCCATGAGGTCGGCTGCAATGCCTGCTGCGCCGCTGGGGTCGTTGGCGTTGAACACCATGATGCAGGCCATCGCCTCTTCATCCGGCGTATCGTCTTGGTGTTTTGTTGGCGCGTGGGCGGACATCGTCGGGTCTGGCCTGGTTGTGTATTACGGTCTGGATGGTACAGAGCCAACGTTTGGATTGAACGGTCTTTCCCGATTGTCTGCGAGCCGCGTCTATACAATCCGCAAATTCTTATTTAAGTCGTTGACGCCATGACCGATACAAAAACTTGGATGTGTCTGATTTGTGGTTGGATTTATGATGAAACGATAGGCTCACCAGAGCACGGGATCAGCCCTGGCACCGCGTGGGCCGATGTACCTATGAACTGGACCTGTCCTGAGTGCGGAGCCCGCAAAGAAGACTTCGAGATGGTGCAAGTTTAGGGTCGTGCCGCGCAGCGCGCTCCGCCCCCATTGCCAAACCACCCAAGGACAAACGTGACGAGCCCAGATGCTGTTTTGCGGGTGTTGGTCGTCGATGACAGCAACACCATCCGGCGCAGTGCCGAAATGTTCCTCAAACAAGGTGGCCACGACGTTTTGGTGGCCGAAGACGGCTACGACGCGTTGGGAAAAGTGGTCGATTTTGAGCCCCACCTTGTCTTCTGTGACATTCTGATGCCGCGACTTGATGGTTACCAAACCTGCACCATCATCAAACGCAATCCCCGCTTCGCTAACGTGCCCGTGGTCATGTTGTCCTCCAAAGACGGGGTGTTCGACAAGGCCCGCGGCCGCATGGCCGGCGCGCAAGATTACCTCACGAAACCGTTTACAAAAGAACAATTGCTACAAGCTGTTGTCCAGTTAGCCACCACATTGCGGGGGGACTAACCGATGGCAATCCAAAACATCTTGATCGTTGAAGACTCCAAGACCGAGACCATGTTCTTGGAGGATTTGCTGCGCAAAAACGGCTACATCGTTCATAGCGCGGAAAACGCAGCGGCGGCCATGGCCTGCCTGCTACAAAACCGCCCTGATCTGATCTTGATGGACGTTGTTATGCCCGGCCAAAACGGGTTTCAGCTCACCCGCACCATCACCCGCACCCCCGCCTATGCGGACATTCCCATCATTCTGTGCACCAGCAAAAGCCAGGAAACTGACCGGGTGTGGGGCATGCGCCAGGGAGCCAGTGGCTACCTCACCAAGCCGCTTAACGCCGCGGACCTGCTCACCAAAATCAAAATGCTTGGCTGAGCCCCAACATGGCCAACCGCGAAGGACTTCGGCAATTGCAGGCGCGGCTGGCTACTCGGCTTGAGGCTGCCCAGTACGGTCCAAGTGCCACCTCCTGGCTGGCAGTACAAGCCGGCGGTGCCAATTACCTTCTCCCGCTGGCCCAGTCGGGTGAAATTTTTTCTCTTGCCAGTGTGCATGCGGTGCCGCACACCAAAACTTGGTTCTGTGGCGTATTGAATCTGCGCGGAAGTGTGTACTCCGTGGTTCACTTGGCCGCGTTTTTGGCAGCGCGCGGCGCAGCCCGGCACGACGCTGCGCCTGGTGAGGGTGTCTCGGCCATCACCCTCAACCCATCACTCGAGCTCCACTGCGCCTTGCAAGTGGATGCACTGTGTGGCCTGCGCGATCCTGAGGTTTTCTCGGTACCCGACGCAATTACCACCGACGCTGCATCCTGTCTGGGTAGACGCTTTATGGACGCCGATGGCGTCGCTTGGCAAGAGATTGACTTGCGCGTCTTGGCGCAGTCCCCTGAGTTCCTCGACATCCGTGCTGCGTGAAGGTGCTTGTATGCAAATTTCCCATGCCCTGAAGGGTTTTTTCTCTAGACCATCCCGTGCGCCGCAGGTGCCGGGAGCAGAGCCGCCATCGGGCCAAGGCGAGGGCGTCACGCTGCCTCTTTTGGGAACCCGCAGCCTCGCCGCGCACCAGCGATCTCTGGGTTTGATACTGGGTGTCGCGCTGTTTACGCTGTTTGGCGTTGCTGTATTTGCGCTAGGGCAATCGGATAGCACCGCACAGCAGCTCAGCGCCACAGGTCAGACCCTGATGCAGTCGCAGCGCCTTGCAAAGTCGGTCTCGCAAGCCTTGGTAGGCAGTCCGCAAGCGTTCGTCGACGTCAACGAGAGCGCGGACGTATTGGTAAAAACTGTTCGCGGGTTGCAGGCGGGCGACGATGGTCAGCGCTTGCGGGCACTTGGCGCCGACGCGTTCGCCGAACTGGACCAGTTGGTTCCCCTGGTAGAGCGTGCTGAAAAAAATGCCAAGCTGGTGATGGAGCAGCAGCGCACCCTGACGCAAATTGGCGCTGCACTGCGCGTCATTAACCGCCAGTCGGCGGATCTGTTGGACACCACCAAAGCCATTTCCGCACTCAAGCAGCAACAAAACGCAGCACTTGCCGAGATCTCCGCGGTCGCCGAACTGTCCACGTTGACCCAACGCATCGGGAAGTCGTCCAACGAGTTTTTGACTTTAGATGGTGCCAGCCCGGAGGCAGTGTTTTTGTTGGGCAAGGATCTGAATTCATTCCAAGAAATCGCGCGTGCGCTGTTAGACGGCAACCCGGATTTGCGTTTGCAGGGCGCGAGCGATCCACAAACCCGCGAGCAACTGACCGCGTTGATCCAGATGTACGAAGAAACCCGTTTGCAGGCTGCCGCCATTTTGGGAAACCTGCAGGGGCTGTTGGCTGCGCGTGAGGCGCAGCTCGCGATTCTGGAAGACAGCGAGCCACTGCGCAGAAACCTGGAGGCGCTGCAGAGCCGTCTTGCTGCCCGTACGGGCGTCGATGGCGTGACTTTGTCGGGTCTTTTGCTGGCGGCTGCTTTGGCGATTGTGTCGGCGGCGGGGCTGGCCTACGTTCAGTTGCAAGACAGTCGGCGCCGCCAGGTGGCAGCCGAAGACCAGCGGCGGGATGCCAAACGCATTAACGACGCGAACGAGGCGGCCATCTTGCGGCTCATGAATGAACTCCAGACCGTGGCCGAAGGCGACTTGACCCAAGAGGCCACGGTGACCGAAGACATCACCGGGGCCATTGCTGATTCGGTCAACTACACCGTTGAGGAACTGCGCTCATTGGTGTCAAGCGTCCAAGTTACCGCATCGCGCGTGGCAAAAACCACCGCGGACGTGGATGCCACTTCGACCGAGTTACTGGCCGCATCGAACGCACAGCTGCAAGAAATCCGCGAGGCCGGCCGCGCAGTGGTAGAGATGGCCGGGC
>JBIIZY010000012.1:0-28099 GCA_044346035.1 Rhodoferax sp.
TTTCCTTGTAAATCAAGTACTTACAAAAAGCCCGATGCGAGAGCACCGGGCTTTTTTCTTGTCCGCTCCGGCCTGACCTCGCTGACCTTGACCAGCCCGAAAGCCCGGTCGCTGACCTGGTAGTCCCACTGCTCAATACTGCAACATCCCGGCGCGTCATCCACGCCCCAGCGCAGCAGATTCACCGAGTTGGGTGCGCCGCTGCGCACGCGGGACGACACGGCTGTGCCCGCCTGCACGGCCCACAGCGGGCGCGCCAGGTCTTCCAGTTGCATGACGTAGGGGAGGTGGATGTGGCCGCCCATGACGATGTCGACACCGGCTTGTGCCCAACGCTTTAGCGCAGCCGCATGTCCGCGCAGACGGTTGGACTTGTCCTTGGCAAGGGTGACGGCAATCGGCTGGTGCACCACCACCACGCGCAGTTGTGCTGGATCGGCATGCTCCACCAGCCTGGCGACCCTATCGACCTGCTGTGCGGACACCTCGCCATGCTTGTGGCGCCAGGGCCGCGTGGTGTTCACGCCCACGAGCAACAGGTCCGCAGTGCGGTGCACTGGCTCCAGATCGGCGCCAAACGCGGCGCTGTACCGCCCGTACGGACGGTGCATGCGCGCCCAGACATCGAAGAGCGGAATGTCGTGGTTGCCTGGCACCGCCAACCATGGCACGCCCAGGCGGCCCACGAACGCGCGTGCCGCTTGGAACTGGGCCGGGCGGGCGCGCTGTGTGATGTCGCCCGACAGCACCAGCACATCAGGGCGCTGCTGCTTGGACAGCGCCACCAAGGCTTCAACAACCGCGCCCTGCTCGGTGCCAAAGTGGGTGTCGGAGACTTGCATCAGGACGCTCAAGCTGCCACTCCTTCCCCATGGGCACCGGTGTCGCTGAGGGTGCGCGCCCGCGGGGGCTTGAGCAGGTACAGGGGGCGGGCGTGCACGCGGAAGTCCAGCGGCGAGCGCATCATCGTGACCTCACCATCAAAGGCCACTTTGATCCCCCTGCGACCTGGCAGCAACCTGGGTCGCACCACCAAGTGCTCGAACTCGAAGCGCTCAATCGCTGCGGCTTCATCCAGCCTGCCCATGGCACCGCGCAGCACCAGACCGATCATCGACAAGGTTCCGACAGGCCGCAGCACGAGCGCGGCCATGGTGCCGTCGCCCGGCGTACCGGCCAGGGTGTCGTCAGGTTCCGCGCCGAACTGTTGCAATTGCAGGCGGTTGTTGCCCACGAACAGCGTCAAGGCCTGCAGGTCGCGCTCTTGGCCGCCCATTTCGATGTGCAATCGCAGCCGCCGCTGGGCCCGCAGCAAGGTCGCGCAGGCCGCAACGAACGCCACCCAGCGGCTGCGACCGAAGCGCGCCTTAAAGGCCTCGCGGTCTTGCAGCAAGTCGGGATAGAGCCCCAGACTGGCGTTGACAAGGAACACCCGTTCGTTGATGCCCGCCACTTGGACTGGCGTAGGCACCGAGCGCAGCAACTGGCGGACGGCATCGGCCGGGTCGGAGGGTATGCCGTGTGTGCGGGCAAAGTAATTGAACGTGCCTTGCGGAACCACCCCCATGGCGCAGCCCGCCGCATGTGCAGCCTGCGCCACGGTGTTGAGGGTTCCGTCGCCACCCACGGCGACCACCGCTGCGCGGGTGGCAATCGCTTTGGCTGCGGCCCAGTGCGCGGTATCGCTTAACTCGGTGGGCTTGCAAAACAGCAAGTCAGCGTGCCGCCCACTGTTGTGCAGCGCCGCTTCGATGACCGCGCGTTTGGCCTGCGCATCGCTGCTGCCCGATGCTGCGTTGATGACGAACTGGAGTGCCGATGCGTGGTCTATCTCGGGAGCTGTGGCCATGGCACCAAGCGCCTTCAGGTCTTCTCGCGCGTCAAACGTTCAGCGTACGAGATGCCGATGGCAGAGAGCACAAAGGTGAAGTGGATGACCGCCACCATCGTCACGATCTGGATGTTCTCCAAAGTCAACTCGCCGCTGAGGTAGGTCTTCAAGGCATGCACGCCAGAGATGGAGATGATGGCAAATGCAAGCTTCAACTTGAGGTTGTAGGTGTTGACATGGTCCAGCCAGTCGGGCTTTTTCATCTCCTTCTTGTCGAAGTGCCCGGTGGTCACGAACAGCGATACCCCAGCAAGCGCCACCACCCACACCAGCTGCGCCACCATGGTCATGTCGACCAGCTCAAGCACCTTGATGATCAGCTCAATCTTCTCAAAGTCGCCAAACCACAAGGTGCTCATCAGCTTGTAGGTCTCCAGCAGGAACTTGCCCAGGATGCCGAAGATGATGGCCACCAAACCGACATAGAAGAAGAGCATGGTGAATCGCATGCCGTAGAGCATCGATCCGACCCCAGAGAGTAGTTTTTCCATACTTAACTTTCGTTGAACACCAAGGGCAGTGAATTTCTAACAGTGATTTCAATCGTGGCGCAGCAAATCACCAAAGACGGTGTGCTCGCCCTCCCTGCGATTGGGGCCCGGCGCGTCGTACAGCACCAGCCAGCGCGGCTTGCCGCCCGATAGCGCCGGCGGCAGGTCGCACAGGGCCTCGGCACGGTTGGTTCCGCGGCCGTGTGGCAGCGGCACCGACTCCGTCAGCGCCGACTCGAACCGCACTGGCTCGCGGTTGGCGGCCAGCAGGGGCCGCGCGGCAGGCCACTTGAAAACGCGGATGTCGCCATTGAGCACCATCGTCGGACCGGCCAGGATGTACAGGTCATCGCCAGAAAAGTGCAGGTCCCGCACACCCAGGCCGTCGAGCTGCAGAAAGTGTTTTCGCACCAGGGTGCCGCTGTCGTCCAAAGGTGCCAGGCGCAGCTGATCGCCGCGGGTCTCGACCGCGATCTCAAGCAACGCCGACCAGCCGCGCAGCACCGGTCCGCGCAATCCGAGCAGCAAGCGGCTTGCGTCCACGGCCAAACCTTCGATGTCGAATCCATTGTCCTTTCCCGGGATGCCCATGTACGGCCCGAAGTGCGGGTCGTCGGCCAGCGCGCGGGTGAGCAGGTTGGATTGCGCGTCACCCTTGAGGCGCAGCGCCATGCGGCCGTCTTGTGCCTGCCGCACCAGGCAGGGTTCGCCCTGCGCGTCGTGCTCGATGGGTAGGCAGGCCAGCAGACGGCGGTTGCCGTCCAGTGCCACCTTGGCCAATCGCTTGGCGTTCTCGGCGTGGCTTCGCTCGGGCTTGGCGTTTTTACGCTTCAAGCCATGTGAGCCGACCACCCAAAGGTATCCATCGGCCACCGCCATGCCTTCCAGATCGGCCTCTTCGTCGGGTGCGCCGGGAAGGTCCAGCAGATCGGCGAGCGGAAAGTCGCGCACCTCGCCGAAGCGCAGCGTCTCGCTCCCGACAGGGTCGAGCAGGCGCAGGCGGTCCAGACCACAGGCCTCGTCGCCAGCGACCCAGAGCCAGTTGCCGGTGAAGGCTGCGCCGGAGAGATTGGATTGGACCAAGCAGCCAGGAGCGAACTCTAGGCGAACGGCATTGGCGGTTCGGGTATTGGGCATTGGGTGCTACTCCAGGGTGTAATGTGCCAAAAAGCCAACCTATGTGGCGGCGTTGGCCTGCCGCAGCCCGTTGATCGCCGCCTCAGCCGCCGCGCGTTGCTGCACCGACATAGGCGCCAGCACCGGCAGCGCGGCTTCTAGTGCGGCCGATGGCGTGGTTTCTTGCTGCACCAAGCTCGCGATGGTTTGGCCCGCCAGCTTGGGTGCCTCAAAAGCCAGGCTTTGCAGCAGCACTTCGCCACCGGGCTGCACCAGCTTGAAGTAGAACTTGCCATCGGCTTCGCGGTACTGTTTGAAGCTGGCAACGGCGGCTTTGCTGGCCTTGGCTTGGGCGGGGCCTGCGCCGCTTGGCAAGGGCCGCAGTCCGACCGCGTGGCGCAGTTGGTGCATGAAGGGGGTGGCGCTGGCGCGGGCTTTTTGGGCGCCTTGGAGCAGTAGCGCTTCCACTTCCTGCGGGTTGTCGATCAGGTGCTGGTAGCGCGCGCGCAAGGGCGCGATTTCGCGGTCAATGCGCTCAACCAGCATTTGCTTGGCCTCGCTCCAGGCGATGCCCTGGGCGTAGCGCTGGCGCAGCGCCGTAGTCTCTTCGGGGCTGGCAAAGGCTTGGTAGATTTGGAACAGCGCTGAGCCCTCGGTCTCTTTGGGTTCGTGCGGCAGGCGCGAATCGGTTTTCAGGCTGGCGATGAGCTTTTGCAATTGCGCGCGGCTGGCAAACAGCGGGATGGTGTTGTCGTAGCTCTTGCTCATCTTGCGGCCGTCCAGCCCAGGCAGGGTGGCCACGGCCTCTTCTATCACCGCCTGGGGCGGCACAAAGTGCTCGCCGTAGCGGTGGTTGAAACTGTGGGCCATGTCGCGCGCCATCTCAATGTGCTGCACCTGGTCGCGGCCTACCGGCACCTTGTGGGCGTTGAACAGCAAGATGTCGGCGCCCATCAGCACCGGGTACATGTACAGACCGGCGGTGACATCGCTGTCGGGGTCCAGACCGGCCTCGGTGTTTTTGTCCACCGCCGCTTTGTAGGCGTGGGCCCGGTTGAGGATGCCCTTGCCGGTGACGCAGGTCAAAAGCCAGCTCAGCTCGGGTATTTCGGGCACGTCTGACTGGCGGTAAAACACCACCCGCGCCGGGTCCAGCCCAGCGGCCAGCCAACTGGCGGCGATCTCCAGCGTGGAGCGCCGGATGCGCTCTGGGTCTTCGGTCTTGATCAGCGCGTGGTAGTCGGCCAGAAAGTAAAAGCTCTGCACGCCGGGCGTCTGGCTGGCCCGCACCGCAGGCCGGATGGAGCCGACGTAGTTGCCCAGGTGCGGCGTGCCGCTGGTGGTGATGCCGGTGAGAAAGCGGGTGGGTTGCATGCCTTGAAGTGGGTGGTGCGAAAAAGGTTGGCGGAGAAATTGAAAGGTGGCGACGGATGGTGAAGTGTGGCGGGTGGCGGGTGGCGGTAGGTGACAGACAGCCCGTGGCGCGGGGGCCCTAGCGCAGCAGCACCGACAGCGGTGTCAGCACCAGTTCGAGCACGCTGTAGGTGAGCGACATCAGCGGCTGCATCCACAGCGCCCCGACCACGCCAGTGACGACCAAGGCCATCACAATGAAAAAGCCGTAGGGTTCGATGCGCGAAAGGCCCAGTGCCTGGCGCATCGGCAACAGCCCCACCAAGATGCGTCCACCGTCGAGTGGCGGCAGCGGAAACAGGTTGAAGACGAACATCACGATGTTGGTCAGCACCCCGGCTTGGCACATTTTGAGGAAGAACGCTTCGTCCACCCCCGAGGCGCGCAGCAACTTGAGTGCGACCAGCCAACCCAAGGCCTGCACCAGGTTCGCTCCGGGTCCGGCCAAGGCCACCCAAATCATGTCGCGCTTGGGGTTGCGCAGGTTGCCAAAGCGCACCGGAACCGGTTTGGCGTACCCAAACAGAAAGGCCCCGGAGGTCGCGAAGTACAAAACCAGCGGCATCAACAAGGTGCCGATGGGGTCGATGTGGCTGATGGGGTTGAGCGTGATGCGCCCAAGCTTCCACGCCGTGTTGTCACCGAAGTAACGCGCCGCGTAACCGTGCGCCGCCTCGTGCACCGTGATGGCAAACAGCACCGGCAGCGCATAGATGGCTACGGTTTGAATCAGTTGGGCAATGTCCATGGCGCGGATTGTCTCAGAGCGGCTTCACAGGCCCAGCCGCTCTAGCGGTCCGCGACCCTGGCGTAGCACGGAGGGCACCTCGCCGGTGAGGTCCACGACCGTCGTCGGCTCGGATGGGCAGGCCCCGGCGTCGACCACACCAGCGAGTTGGTGCTCGAAGCGCCCACGGATGTCGTGCGCGTCGTTCATCGGCTCGGTCTCGTCTGCTGCGATCAGGGTGGTGGCCAGCAAGGCCGAGCCGTGCAGTGCCAGCAGGTCTTGCAGCGTGTGGTGCGCCGGCACGCGCAGGCCGATCGTCTTACGCGAAGGATGGCTGACCCGGCGCGGCACCTCTTTGCTGGCCTCCAGCACAAAGGTGTAAGGGCCGGGCGTGGCCGCTTTGAGCAAGCGGTACTGTGGGTTGTCCACCCGCGCGTAGTTGGCGAGCTCGCGCAGGTCGCGGCACAGCAGGGTCAACGGGTGTTTGTCGTCTACACCGCGGATGCGCCGCATGCGGTCCACAGCGCCTTTGTCGTCAAGGTGGCAGACCAGGGCGTAGCTGGAGTCGGTGGGCACCGCCAGCACACCACCTTGGGCCAACAAAGCGGCTGCCTGTTTGAGCAGCCGGGGTTGGGGGTTGTCGGGGTGGACCTCGAAAAACTGTGCCATTGGCGTGCGGCCGCTTACTGCACGCGCTCGGCCAGCAGTTCCCACACCGGGGTGAGGTGGCCGGGCAGGTAGGGCAGGGTGCCCAGCTCGGTGTGGCTTTCGTCGGGGCTGTGGAAGTCGCTGCCGCGCGAGGCCGCCAAGCCGTATTCGGTGGCGGCTTGCGCGTAGGTGATGCACTCGGCGGCCGAGTGGCTGCCGGTGATGACCTCGACACCGCGCCCTCCGTGCGCAATGAACTCGGAGAACAGCGCGAACTCCTCGTTGGCGCTAAAGCCATAGCGCGCCGGGTGCGCGATCACCGCGACACCGCCAGCCCGGGTGATCCAGCCGACCGCGTCTTTGAGCGAGGCCCAGCGGTGCGGCACAAAGCCGGGCTTGCCTTCGGTGAGGTACTTGCGAAACACCTCGTTGGTGTCTTTGCAAACGCCGCTCTCCACCAGAAAGCGCGCGAAGTGCGTGCGGGATACCAGCTCGGGGTTGCCCGCAAACTGCAGCGCGCCGTCAAGCGCGCCCGTGATACCGACCCCGGCCAGCCCCTGCGCCATTTCAACCGCCCGCTCGTAGCGCCCGCCGCGCGTCTGGCGCAGGCCAGCATGCAGCTCGGGGTGGTCGGCATCAAAGCCCAGACCGACGATGTGCACCGTCTTGCCGATGAAGGTAATGGAGATTTCGGTGCCGGTTAGGTACTTCATGCCCAGCGCTTTGGCGGCGGCAGCGGCGCGGTGCTGGCCGCCCACCTCGTCATGGTCGGTCAGCGACCACAGTTCCACGCCGTTGCGGTGCGCGCGTTCGGCCAGCGCCTCGGGTGTGAGGGTGCCGTCCGAAATGACGGAGTGGCAGTGCAGGTCGGCGTTGAGGATGGAAGTCACACTGGCATTTTAGGTCGGGGCGCTGCGTTCAGAACGGGCACGGGCAATGCAGACTCAGCGGCGCGCCGGTGACCGGGTGCGCAAAGGCCAATGTGTCAGCGTGCAGGAGCAGGCGCGCTGTAGAGGGCGTTGCTGCGGGGTCGGCTTGCTCTTGCGGCCCATGCCAAGGCGCAGGGTGCAGCGGATGCTGGCTTGCGTACAGCGCATCGCCCACGATGGGGTGGCCGATGGCTTGCAGGTGGACGCGCAGCTGGTGGCTGCGTCCGGTGTGGGGTTCGAGTTCCAGGCGCGAGGTTTGGGTGTCGGCATCGAAGCCGAGGCAGCGCCAGCGGGTTACGCTGGCCTTGCCGTGTTGCAGGTCGATGGTTTGCAGTGGGCGGCGCTCCCAGTCCACGCGCATCGGTAGGTCGATGGTCTGCCACGCGCCATGGTCCTCGCGGCGGGCATCGCCTTGCACCACCGCGGTGTAGTGCTTGTACACCTGGCGCTGTGCAAACGCCGCGCTGAGCTGGCGTTGAATGGGCGCGCCGCGGGCCATCACCAGCAGGCCCGAAGTGGCCATGTCCAGCCGGTGTACGACCAGCGCATCTGGAAAATGGTCCTGCACCCGGCGGCTCAGGCAATCTTGTTTGTCCTCGCCCCGTCCGGGCACCGAGAGCAGGCCGGCCGGTTTGTTGAGCACCACCAGTGCACCGTCTTGGTACACCACAGCGATACCCGGCGCAGGCTCAGCCGGGTGGGGCTCAGGGCGCATCGGTGCCCAGCGCCAGCCGCTGCACCAGTTCGCACAGCTCGCTTACATCGTTGGGCTTGTAGAACAGCGCGCTGGCACCGGCGTCAAAGGCCTGTTTCTCGATCTCGGGCGTGACATAGCCAGAGGTCAGCGCCACCGGCAGCGTAGGGCGAATGCGTTTGGCTTCGCGCAGCAAATCCAGCCCGCTGTAGCCTGGCATGTTGTAGTCGGTGACCAGCAGGTCAAACTCCTGCGCGCGCGCCTCTAACGCGGCGCGCGCCTCTAGGGGGTCGGTGAAGGTGGTCACCACAAAGCCTTTGCGGCGCAGCAGGCGCTCCACCAAGAACACCAGGGCTTGGTCGTCGTCGAGGTACACCACATGCTTGCCATGGCCTTGCACCGCAGCGCTGTACGGCGCTTCGGAGGTGCTGGGCTGCGCCTCCTGTGCGCACGCAGGAAAGTACAGAGAAAAATGGCTGCCCGCGCCCGGCGTGCTCTGCACGTCGACCGCACCTTGGTGGGTTTGCATGATGCCGTGTACCACCGACAGCCCCAGCCCTGTGCCTTGCCCGACCTGCCGGGTGGTGAAAAAGGGTTCAAAAATACGGCGCATCGTCGCCTCGGACATCCCATTACCGGTGTCTTGCACCGACACCCGCACATAGTCGCCAGCGGTCACACCCAAACGCCCGCATTCGGGGGGTGTTAGCTGGGCATTTTCCAGCCGGATGGTGACGGACCCACCACCGGGGCCGATGGCCAAGATGGCGTTGGTGCAGAGGTTGAGCAGGGCCTGCTCCACCTGCGTTGCATCGGCCAGCACGTTGGCCAGCGCGGGCGCTTCTTCCACCCGCAGGTCAACCGCCGGTGGCAGGGTAACGCGCACCAGCCGCACGGTTTCGCCCACCACGTCGCGCAGGTCCATCGGAATGCGGGTGGGCTGCTCGTTGCGGCTGAAGGTGAGAATTTGGCGCACCAGGTTGCGGGCGCGCCGACCGGCTTTGTCAATTTCCCCCAGGCTGGTCAGCGCCATGGGGTTGTGTTGGGCATCCTGTTTGGCCAGCTCGACGTTGCCCAGGATCGCGCTCAGGATGTTATTGAAGTCGTGCGCGATGCCGCCGGCCATGGTGCCCACAGCCTGCATTTTTTGCGACTCTCGCAGCTGCGCCTCCAACGCCACTTTCTGCGCTTCTGCGCGCTTGCGGGCACTGAGGTCGCGCGCAAACAGGGTGGTGATGGTGTTGCTTGCACTGGCTGGCGCGCGGCGCAGCGCCAGGTCGTCGGCCGGTCCGTGCTGGATGGCGGTGCGCGAGTGCAGTCGGCGCTCTTGGGAGACGCTGATTTCGACCGACAGCAGGTCGCCTGCCAGGGTGGTGGCAGGGTATTCGCCCAGCAGGGCTTGGGCCGGCACATCGCCCTGCATCAAGCGGCGCTCCACCTCGGGCAAAAAACGGCCCAGGCGGGTGCCAAACGCCGACTCGGCCGGGCACGCAAACAGCAGGGTGGCTGCAGGGTTGAACACGGTGATGCGGTACTGCTCGTCGATGCAGACAATGGCATCGAGCGAGGAGTTGATGATGGCCGCCATGCGGTTCTCGCTTTGCAGCAGGTCCTCGTTGCGTTGCAGCAGCACCTGGGCGCTTTCCTGCAAGGCCAATCGCTGCGCCAGCAGCGGCCCTTGGTCGATGATGGCGCAGATGAAGTGCGCCAGCTCGTCTTGCGGGTTGTCGATGCGGGCGATGTGCAAGTCGCCGGTGAAGTGGCCGTGCTCGCCCGAGCGAAACACCACTTCATGCACTTCGCTGGCGCCCTCGGCTTTGGCCGAGAGAAACGACACCGCCACTTCGTCGGCATGGTCGGGCCCCACAAAGGGCAGCAAAAAGTGCAGGGGTGGGTCACTCTCGGCGGGCTGGAACAGGCGCAGCGCCATGGCATTGCTTGCCAGCACCAAGCCCTGCTCATCGACCACCATCAGGGCCAGAGGCACGCTGGAGAACAGGGTGGCGAAGCGCTCGGAGGCACCTTCGGCTTCTTGCTGGCTGTAGCGCAGCGCTTTGTTTTGTATTTCGAGTTCGGCCTGGTACTTGCGCAAATCGGCAATCATTTGCGCTGGCGAGTAGCCCTGCGTCAGGAGCTCCCCCGCCATGTCGCTGGCGACCTGCGGGCGCTGCGGCGCATGGGCGGGCACTGCGAGTCTGCGGCGTCGGGTCAGGCCTGCCATGGTGGGGTGGGGTGCATGGTGGTGGTCAATGATAGGGGCAGCGCACTTCGCAGCGCGCAACGCCCCATGGGGCAAACCTCGCTCGCCAGCGTAGCGTGGCACTGCATGTGCCGCCAGGCTACTCGCGTGCAGCCCCGGGGCTCAGACTTCTCCGCCGAAGCGCTGGGTGAGGTTGGCGATGTACTGCTCCACCATTTTTTCAAACTCGCTCTCCACCAAGGGCGCAACCACCATCTTCATGAGGCCGGGCAAGGGCAGGTCGAGCTGGCCTTGGATTTGCAGCACCAGGTTGGTGGATTTTTTGCCGCCCTTGATCTGCCAGCTGCCCGATACCAAGGCGTTGCCTTCCCCCGCCACCGGCGTCCACACTACGCTGCCGTTGGCGCGGTTGGAGACGTATTTGCTGGCGTAGATGGTTTGCAGTTGGACCGAGCCGACGCCGATTTTTTCCATTTCCCAGCGGTAGCGCCCGCCGCCCAGGTCGACCAAGGCGTGGACTTTGGGGAAGTGGCTTGCCGAGGTGGGCACGTCGGAAAGCACATCAAAGACCTCGTCGGCCTTGGCCTTGACATCAAACTCGAATCCCAGATCTATCGCGACGGTGATGGCCATGGCAGCTCCTTTTAGTGGTTACGAAGGCGTTGGAAGGTAAGTTGCAGCAGGCGCGCGTCGGCACTGGCGCGGTGCCGCTGCGGACCGCGCTCCGCGCTGATTTGGGCCTTGACGGTGTGCCACTGGTTGGCCTCTTCGTCGGTGAGGAGGCGGCGCAGGTTTTCAAGCTTGAAGGACGGGGCCAGCGAGGCCACATCAAACAGCACGCCCAACCAGCTGTAGTCATTGGCCCAGCCGTCGGAGTACACCACCTGGCCACGCAACTCGGCATTGAGCTTGCGCGCAACCTCGAAGGCGGGCAGGCCGCGCTGAAGAATCAGCTCGCGCGAAATATGGTGGACGTGGGCAGCTTGCTCGTCCCAGTGTGTCCAGTGTGGTTCGGGCCGAATCAGGGTGCAAAAGGTGTAGCCGCTGGGCAGCACAAAACCCACTTCAATGGGGTAGCTGTTGCGACCAAAGCCGGAGGCTTCCACATCCAGCACCGTCGGCGCCAAGGCGGTAGAGCGGTGGGGGGCAATCGCTTCGGGCTGCATGCGGGGGCAAGGGGGACGGGTGGTGACGTGGCGGGAGGGGGCGCGGATAGAGTTTTGCATTGTGCATGATGCGCCCGCTCGCACCGAGCAGGGTAACTACCAAAGCGGGCAGCGCCTGCGGCGACAATCGGCCACCGCTTCACCACCCCCGCTTGCAGCCCATGCACCGTCCGCTACGTGCCTCCCTGGCGCACCCCGCCGCCGCACAACTGGCCGTTGGCGTGGCGCTGGCAGCGGCGGGTGCCATCGCCTTTAGCGGCAAGGCCATCATCGTCAAGCTGGCGTACCGGTACGGAGTGGATGCGGTCACGCTCTTGATGCTGCGCATGTTGTTTGCGCTGCCCTTCTTTGTGCTGCTGGCCTGGTGGAGCAGCCGACCGCGCAATGGCAAAGCGCCCGAGCGCTTGTCGCGCGGCGATGTGTGGGGCGTACTGGGCTTGGGGTTTAGCGGTTACTACCTGGCGAGCTACCTGGACTTTGCGGGGCTGGCCTACATCAGCGCCTCGTTGGAGCGTTTGATTCTGTACCTCAACCCGACCCTGGTGCTGTTGTTGGGATGTGTGCTGTACCGGCGCGCCATCAGCCGCCCCCAAGCGCTGGGCATGGCGGTGAGCTATGGCGGTGTGCTGCTGGTGTTTGGCCAGGAGGCCCACATGGCGGGCAGCGACGCGGCCTTGGGGGCGCTGCTGGTGTTTCTCAGTGCAGTGAGTTATGCCTGCTACCTGTTTTACAGCGGGGAGCTGGTGCAGCGCCTGGGCTCTCTGCGCTTGGTTGGCTTGGCCACCAGCGTGGCCTGCGTGTTGTGCATTGGGCAGTACCTGGTGCTGCGCCCGGTGCACTCGCTGTGGTTGCTGGCGCCGGAGGTGGTTTGGTTGTCCATGCTCAACGCGGTGCTGTGCACGGTGGTGCCGGTTTTGATGGTCATGCTGGCTATCGAGCGGATCGGAGCGTCGCTCGCCGCGCAGGTGGGGATGTTGGGCCCGCTCTCCACCGTGGCCATGGGCATGGTGCTGCTGGGCGAGCCGATGAACCTGTGGGTGCTGGCGGGTACGGTGCTGGTGCTTGCGGGTGTGTTTGTGTGCAGCCGCGACCGCCTGTTCCCCAAACCCTAACGTTTCAAGCCGCGCGCTTGCGGGAAGACAGCACGATGCCTGATGCAATCAGCACAAACGCAGCCGCGTGGAACCACTGCGGCACTTCACCCAACAGACCAACGGACAAGAGCGCGGCAAAGAGTGGCGTGAGGTTGGCAAAAAAGCCCGCCACCGTGGGGCCTGCACGGCGCACGCCGGCGCCCCAGCAGCGGTAGGCCAGGAGCGCTGGCCCCACCGCCACAAACAGCAGGGCCGCTGCCACCTGCCAGCTCCAAGCAATGCGCTGCGGGTTCACAGCCCACTCGCCCGCTGCGAGCGCGCCAGACCACATCAGGCCAAAAACAATCTGCCCCATCAAAAACGCGGCCCAGTCGGTGCGGATACTGGCAGGCTCTTTGTGGCTCTCGGTGAGCATCCAGCTGTAGTAGGCCCAGACGCAGGCCGCCGCCAGCATGTACACGTCGCCAGCGACCAGGCGCACCTGCAGTAACAAGTCCCATTGCCCGCGCGACAACACCAGCAGCACGCCAGCCATCGACAAGAGTGCGCCCAGCAACTGCTGGGGCCGCACCCCGGCGCCAAAAAACAGGCGGCCAATCAGCATCATCCAGACCGGCGTACTCGACGCCACCAGCGTCACGTTCAGCGGCGTCGAGGTGTGCAGCGCGATGTACTGCAGCGAGTTGTACAGGCCCACGCTGAGCAGGCCCAGCAAAGAAAAGCGACGCCAATGGGCCCACAGCGCGCTGCCCGGTGCCAGCACCGCTGCGGCCAGCGGCAGCAGCAGCGCGAAGGCCAGCATCCAGCGCAGCAGGTTGAGCAGCATCGGCGGCACCTGCTCGCTTACCAAGCGCCCGACCACCGCGTTGCCTGCCCACATCAGCGGGGGAATGACCAGCAAGGCAATCGTTGACGGGGAGAGGCGCTGGGTCATGGCACCCACTGTACCAAGCCACAGCGCCAAGCAAACCCACGGTACAGCGCCAAGCAATCTGGCCCGGTGCGCTGCGCGTTTGCAGCCCGCTTGCTTGGCGTGCCCGGTCCAAATCGTGGCAACATCAACACCCTCCTGTGACCACTGAAGAAGCCCCGGCCATGACCTCTATCCCCTCCCGCGCCATCCGCATCGACCAACATGGCGGCCCCGAGCAGCTCAAGCTGGTGCACACCACCGTGGGCGACCCCGGCCCCGGCGACGTGCGCATCCGCCACCGGGCCGTGGGCCTGAACTTTATCGATGTGTACCAGCGCAGCGGCCTCTACAACATGGCCATGCCTTTGCAGCTGGGCATGGAAGCATCGGGCGTGGTGGAGGCAGTGGGTGAAGGCGTGACCCACTTGGTGGTCGGTGACCGGGTGGCCTACGCCAGCCAGCCGCCGGGCAGCTACTGCGAGGTGCGGGTGATGCCCGCCAAGTGCGTGTGCCGCTTGCCCGACGCTATCGACTTCGAGACCGGCGCGGCCATGATGCTCAAGGGCCTGACCGCGCAGTACCTGCTCAAGCGCACCTTGCCCCAAGGCGGCCTGCAGGCTGGCGACTTTGTGTTGTTCCATGCCGCTGCCGGGGGCGTGGGCCTGATCGCCTGCCAGTGGGCCAAGGCCCTGGGCCTGCGCCTCATTGGAACTGCGGGGTCGGATGCCAAGTGCCAGCTCGCACGCGAACATGGTGCGGCGTTTTGCATCAACTACGTCACCGAGGACTTTGCCGCCCGCGTCAAAGAGATTACCGGCGGCAAGGGTGTCAAGGTGGTGTACGACTCGGTGGGCAAAGATACGTGGGACAAGTCGCTCGATTGCCTGGCACCGTTCGGTTTGATGGCCAGCTTTGGCAACGCTTCCGGGCCGGTGGCGCCGTTTGCGCCCGGCATTTTGGGACCCAAGGGCTCGATTTACGTCACCCGCCAGACCCTGTTTTCCCACATCACCACCCGCGAAAGCACCCAGGCCATGGCCGACGATTTGTTTGCGGTGGTGGGCAGTGGCGTCGTCAAGATCCGGATTGACCAACGCTTCCCGCTGGAAGAGGCGGCGCAGGCCCACCGCGCGCTGGAGTCGCGCCAGACCACGGGCTGCACCATCCTCACGCTCTAGGCGCTGCATGGCGTGTATGGCGTGCATTTGCGGCTGCGCTCCACCGCAGTGCTGCTGGACCACCGGCGCCAGCGCTGGGTCTTGGGCCAAGGAAGGTACTGAGTACACCGCGGGTGCGTGTTGCATGTGCACGGTGCTTTGATGGACCCTGTTTTTCGCCGCCACATCCATTGGGCCATTGCGCTGACCTTGCTGGTCAACGCGGCCTCGCTGTTCACGCCCATCATCAACGAAGGCGATTCGGTGCTGTACGCCGCCCTGTCACAGCACATCGCGCTGACAGGCAACTGGACCGATCTGGTCCTGGACCAAACCGACTGGCTCGATAAACCCCATTTCCCGTTCTGGGTCACAGCGCTGTTTTTCAAGCTCGGTGGGGTCAGTACGTTCAACTACATCCTGCCGGGTTTTTTGTTCCACCTGCTGGCCTGCTACTACACCTACCGCCTGGCCCGCATGTTGTACGGGCGCGATGTGGCCTTGCTCGCGCTTTTGGTGGTGGTGTCCATCTACCACCTGATGTACACGTCGAGCGCCATCAAGGCCGAGGCATTCCTGACGGGCAGCATCACCGCAGCCTGCTACTACTGGCTGCGTTTTGACGCACAGGCCAAGGCCAAGTACCTGCTGCTTGCGGCACTGTTTAGCGGCATCTCGGTCATGACCAAGGGCGTGTTCACCCTCATCACCATCGCCAGCGGACTGGCCTGCGTGTGGGTGCTGCGCGGGCAATGGCGCAATTTTTGGAGCCCCAAATGGCTGCTGGCGCTGGCGCTTTCACTCGTTTGCACCGCCCCCGAAGTGGTGGCCCTGTATTTGCAGTTCGATGCCCACCCAGACAAGGTGGTGTTTGGCAGCACCGGGGTGTCTGGCATCCGGTTCTTTTTGTGGGACAGCCAGTTTGGTCGGTTCTTTAACTCCGGGCCGATCAAAAACCAGGAGGGCACGCCGCTGTATTTTGTGCACGTGTTCCTCTGGGCGTTTCTGCCGTGGGTGGCAGCGTTTGTGGCGGCGGTGGTGGCTGGCTTGCGCAGCTTCGCGGGGCAAAACCCCTTGGAGCGCAGCCACTTCGTGTTCTTGTGCGGCTCGTTTTTCGTGACCTTCGTGTTGTTCAGCGCCACCGCCTTCCAGCTCGACTACTACACCGTCATCTTGTTCCCTTTTGCCGCAGTTATGTGCGCCCGCTACCTGGCGCAGTGGCTGCAGCAAGGCTCGGGTTGGGGTTTTGTGCTGGCGCAAGCGGGTGTAACCCTTGCGACCGTGGCGCTGGCGGTGGGCCTGGCGGTGTACGTGGCCAACCCCATGTTGCTGGCACTGCTTGCGCTGTTTGGTGGCGCGGTGTTGTGCTACGCGCTGGTGCAGCGGCAACCTGCACGGCGCATGGTGGTGCTGGTCTACCCGGTGGCGGCAGTCAACTTGCTGTACCTGTTCTTGGAAGCCATGACGCTGAGTGCCTACCTGCGCTACAGCGTTCCGTACAACGTGGACCGCTTGCTCGCTGACGACCGCAGCACGCCGGTATATGTGGTGGGGCTGGATCCAACGATTGCCTGGGAGATTGGCATTTACCGCAGCGCGCCCAGCGTGCGCCTCCCGGATGCACAGCGCTTGCCACGCCAAGGCGCGCCCTACTTGCTGCTGTTGCGCGAGTCCGAACGCGCGGCACTGCCCGAGGACTTGGGCCTTGCCAGGGTGGTGGCGCAGGGCGATTGGGTGAACCACAAAACCGGCATCCTGCCGCGGCAGTTGCGTCTGGCCAAAGGCGAGGAGCCGTTGGAGCGGTTCACCTTGCTGCGGGTGGTGCCGCAAGCCTCTCCTTGAACAAACTGCGGGTACACAGCGTGCCAGCGTGTAAGGAAGTACGGACCGCGTGCCTCCAATGCTGTGCTAGCCGCGTTTGCGCACCCGCAAAAACTCGTCGAGGATCAGGCAGACCGCGCCGATGGTGATGGCGCTGTCGGCGATATTGAATGCGGGGAAGTGCATGCCGCGCCAGTGAAAGTCCAGAAAATCCACCACGTAACCGTGCAGCAGCCGGTCGATCACGTTGCCCAACGCACCGCCCAGAATGCAGGCCAGGGCAAAGCAAAACAGCCGCTGCCCCGGATGCGCACGCAGCATCCACACGATGAAGCACGACGCCGCCAGCCCCAGCACTGTGAAGAACCAGCGCTGCCAGCCCGATGCGCCGGCCAAAAATGAAAACGCAGCGCCCGTGTTGTGCACCCGCACCACGTTAAAAAAGCTGGTGACTTCCGTGCTGTCGCCGAGCTGGTAGAAGCCCAGGATTAGCACCTTGGTGAACTGGTCGGCCAGCAGCAAGATGAGCGCCAAGCCCAACCACGGCAGCATGCTTGGCCCCGCCGGTTTGCCCGCGCGCGCCATCAGGCAAACCGCCGGACTTCGCCGGTGCCAAACAGGTTGCTGGTGCAGCGCGAGCAAATCGTCGGATGGGCTGCGTCGTGGCCCACATCGGCGCAGTAGTGCCAGCAGCGCTCGCATTTGGTGGCCGTAGACGCGCTAGCATCTACAGAGAGTGCACTCCCAGCTACCAACGTCACAGTAGAGGCAATAAACACAAACTTCAAATCCGGCCCCAAACTGCTTAACAAAGCATAGTCATCGGCTACCACGGTGAGGGTGATTTCGGCTTGCAACGACGCACCCACTTGGCCAGCGGCGCGCAAGACCTCAATCTCTTTATTTGCCGCCTCGCGGATCTCACGAATACGTCTCCATTTAGGTATCAGTAAATGCTGGTAATCGGCAAGGGCTTCACCGTCATTAGGTAAACCCGGTAATCCATGCTGCTTCTTTGTTTTAGAAACGCCTTTGTGTAGTTCAACCAAATGGCCCAAGACATTTGAAGGACTGCTCACGCCAACAGTTCCAAAATCCAAAAACTTATCCAAAAAAATGGATTCTCTGGTGGAGATTGGCGTTTTTCCCTCAGCACCCATGACGGCCCAGGCTTCTTCGGCTGTGAAGCTTAGGAAGGGGGCCATCCAGCGCACCATTGCTTGGGTGATGTGCCAAAGGGCTGTTTGGGCCGACCGCCGGGACGCGCTGTTGGGCGCGTTGGTGTAGAGCCGATCTTTGAGAACGTCGAGATAGAACGCCCCCAAATCTTCGCTGCAATAGACCTGCAACTTCGAAACCACCGGGTGGAATTCGTACACCGCGAAGTGCTGCAAGATCTCGGTTTGTAGCTGCGCCGCGCGCGCCAATGCGTAGCGGTCGATTTCCAGCAGTTCGTCAGCTGGCACGGCGTCTTGGGCCGGGTCGAAGTCGCTCACGTTGGCCAGCAGGAACTTCAGCGTGTTGCGCACCCGCCGGTAGGTGTCCACCACCCGCGCCAGAATTTTTTGGTCGATGTTCAAATCGCCCGAGTAGTCGGTGCTGGCCACCCACAGCCGCACGATTTCCGCGCCCATCTGGCTGATCACCGACTGCGGATCGACGGTGTTGCCCAGGCTTTTGCTCATCTTGCGGCCTTGGCCGTCGGTGGCAAAGCCGTGGGTCAGCAGGCCGCGGTAGGGCGCGCGGTCGTACAAGGCGCAGCCCAGCAGGAGCGAGCTGTGGAACCAGCCACGGTGCTGGTCGTGGCCTTCTAGGTACAGGTCGGCCTCGGGGCCTTGGGTGTGGAACGGTGGGCGCGCATACGCGTCTTTGTGGCTGCCGCGCAGCACATGCTCGAAGGTGGAGCCCGAGTCAAACCACACCTCCAAGATGTCGGTGCTCTTGGTGTAGTGCGCCGCATCCGCCGCGCCCAGCATGTCTTCGGTGCGCACGCGGCTCCAGGCTTCGATACCACCTTGCGCCACCAGGTCAGCCGCGCGGTCCAGGATGGCCAGTGTGTCGGGGTGCAGCTCGCCGGAATCCTTGTGCAAGAAAAAGGGCACGGGTACGCCCCAGCTGCGCTGGCGGCTGATGCACCAGTCGGGCCGGTTGGCAATCATGTCGCGCAGGCGGGCGCGCCCATTCTCGGGGAAGAACTGGGTTTCCTCGATCGCGTCCAGCGCCAGTTGGCGCAGCGTTTTGGGTGCTTTGTCGGTGGTGAAAACGCCCTCGCCCTCGTCCATGCGGATGAACCATTGGGCGGCGGCGCGGTAAATCACCGGTGTTTTGTGGCGCCAGCAGTGCGGGTAGCTGTGGGTGATGGTTTGGGTGGCCATCAGGCGGTCTTGCGCGCGCAGGGTGTCGATCACTGCCGGGCAGGCTTTCCAAATGTTGAGCCCACCAAAAAGTGGCAGGTCGTCGGCATACGTGCCGTTGCCTTGCACCGGGTTCAAAATGTCTTCGTAGCGCATGCCGTGGGCGACGCAGCTGTTGAAGTCGTCCACGCCATACGCAGGCGATGAGTGCACGATGCCGGTGCCGTCCTGCGCGCTGACGTAATCGGCCAGGTACACCGGTGCCAGGCGTTTGTACACGTTGGTGCCACTGCGTCCGCGCGCTGCCAACTCGGCTTGCACTGCGGCGTCGGCGTCGTGCAGTGGGTGCTTGAAGTGCAGTCCCGCAAGTTGCTTACCGACTGCAGTGGCGACGACACGACCCTCCAAGGCGTAGCGCGCCAGACAGGCTTCGACCAGCGCTTCGGCCAGCAGCAGGTAGCCGCGCGGGGTATCGACCAGCGCATAGACCAACTCGGGGTTGGCGTTGAGGGCCTGGTTGGCGGGAATGGTCCAGGCGGTGGTGGTCCAGATGACGGCAAACGCCGGCTTGCCCGTGTCGGGCAGGGCGGTCAATCCAAACGCGGTGGCCAGCGCCTGCGGGTCGTCGGACGCAAAGGCGACATCGAGCGTGTCGCTCTTCTTGTCGGCGTACTCGATTTCGAACTCGGCCAAGGAGGAGCCGCAGTCAAAGCACCAGTACACGGGCTTCAAACCCCGGTACACAAAACCGCGCTCGATCACGCGTTTGAAGGCGCGGATTTGCCCCGCTTCGTTGGCCGGGTCCATGGTGCGGTAGGGGCGCTCCCAGTCGCCTAGCACCCCCAGGCGCTTGAAGTCTTCGCGCTGCTGGTCGATTTGCTCGGTGGCAAAGGCGCGGCTTTTGGCCTGCATGTCGTCGCGGCTAAGTTTGCGTCCGTGCAGCTTTTCGATGGCGTTTTCAATTGGAAGCCCGTGGCAGTCCCAGCCGGGGATGTACTGCGCATCAAAGCCTGCCAGTTGCTTGGACTTGACGATCATGTCCTTGAGCACTTTGTTGAGCGCGTGGCCAATGTGCAACTTGCCGTTGGCGTAGGGCGGTCCGTCGTGCAGCACAAAAAGGGGCGCGCCCTGGCGCGCATCGCGCAGCCTTTTGTACAGACCTTGCTGGTTCCAGGCCTGCACCCAAGCGGGCTCGCGCTTGGGCAGGTCGCCGCGCATCGGAAACGCGGTGTCCGGCAGGTTCAGGGTGCTGCGGTAATCAACTTTTTCGGTCATGGAATTCTCGTGAAACGCGGGATGTGCGGGTGCCTAGCCAAACCCGTGCATCCTCGCAGTCTTGCTGGATGCCGCGGGTGAGGGCTTCCAGTCCGTCGTACTTGCGTTCGTCGTGCAGCTTGTGCAGTAGCTCGACCCGAATGAGTTTACCGTAGGCCCCCTCGGGGCCCAGGGCGGCGGGCCAGTCCAGGCAGTGGGTTTCGAGCAGCACGCGCCCGCCGTTGATGTCCTTGGCGTCCAGTGACGGACGCACCCCCAAATTGGCTACACCGGCCAACGGGCGTTCCGAGAGGCCATGAACCTGCACCACAAAAATGCCGCTGGCAGCAGGCTTCCAGTGGGCAAAGCGCAGGTTAAGTGTCCTAAAACCCAGGCTGCGTCCGAGCTTGCGGCCATGGACCACATGGCCCGAGATCGCATACGGCCGCCCCAGCAGGCGCGCAGCGTCGTGCATGCGACCTTGGTGCAACGCTTCACGCACAGCCGAGCTGGAAACCCGCAGACCATGCACCTCGTAGCTGTTCATGCGGGCCACATCAAAGCCGTGGTCTTCGCCGCTGCGGTCCAGCATGGCGTAGTCACCGGCGCGGTTGGCGCCAAAACGAAAGTCGTCACCCACTAGCACGTAGCGCGCGCCCAAGCCGGCGAGCAGCACCTGGTGCACAAAGGCGTCGGGCGACAGGCCCGCCAGCGCGGCGCCAAATGGCAGCACCACGGCCTGGTCCACGCCACAAGCGGCGAGGTCGCTCAGCTTGTCGCGCAGTGTGCCCACCCGCGCGGGCGCCAGATTGGGCTGTTGGCGCAGGGCTGCAAAGTAGTCTCGGGGGTGCGGCTCAAAGGTCAACACGCAGCTTGGAATGCCGCGTTGCTGGGCCTCGCTGCGCAGCAGGGCCAGCATCGCCTGGTGGCCCCGGTGTACCCCATCAAAGTTGCCAATCGTTACTGCGCTGGCGCTTGCCACACCGGGGTGATTGAAACCGCGAAAAACCTTCATGGGGTCGTTGTCAATTGGTGAGCGAAGGACGCGCAGGCACCCGGCTGGTACGGGGTTTGCGTCATGTAAACAGGTTATATTGTGACGCAGCATATTGGGGCCCAAGCCCCGAGCCGTGCGACAGACATTTGCAGTCCGTGTTGGTGGTTGTCAGAACCGTTGATGGAGGCGTTGTGTGAAGGTCTTGAAGTTGTCAGCCCAGGGCTTGCCCCAATCGTGGATCAGCCTGGAACAAGCGGTGATTCACTACGCCGCCGGTGAGGTGCGCTGGGAGTCGGGTGGTGAAGTGGCGGTGTTTCGGGGGGGCCACAACGCGCACACGGGGCAGCAGTCCATCATCCGCGTCAACAGCATCATCGGCACCCGTGGCGTCCCCAACATCAACCCCTTCCAGTTGCGCCCCGGCCTGACCAACAGCAAGTTGTTCGCCCGCGACCGCAATGTGTGTGCGTATTGCGGTGGCCATTTTCACGAATCGGATCTCACGCGCGAGCACATCATCCCGTTTGCGCAGCAGGGCGTGGATACGTGGATGAATGTGGTGACCGCCTGCAAACCCTGCAACCACCGCAAAAGCCACCGCACGCCCGAGCAGGCCCACATGCCTTTGTTGTACGCGCCCTATGTGCCCAGCCTGTGGGAAGACTTCATCTTGCGCAACCGCCGCATCTTGGCCGACCAGATGGAGTTTTTAATGGCGCACGTGCCGCGCTCGTCGCGCCTGCTCATTTAGCGCCACTGCCGCGTTGCGCTGGCCGCAGCTCCGGCCCCGCAAGCGCCAGCCCTCTGGTGGCCCAACCCGTGTGGCAGCCCCAAGACCTGCCTGATGCATACCGGGTGCAGCACAGGACGACCGTTTCGCGCGTGACCAAGCTGTAAACGTCGCGTCCCGCTGCGAACATTGTGGGCACCCCGCGTACGCGCCCCGCGCCGATATTTCTGGCACCTCCATTCGCAGCGCGGCCCGCGCGCATTTAGACATGCACCAACTTTCACACCGCGCCAACATGCGCCTTGCGTTTTTGGCCAGCAGCTCGCTGGCCGCATCCGTGGGCCTCGCTTGGGGCCTGGCATCAACGGCCTCGGCAGCGACACCGATTGCGCCCCACGGTGCGTCCCCGGCTACTGCTGTGGCTGCCATTCCTGCCGGTGCAGTCGCCCCCATGCTGGCGCTGGACTGGCAGCCCGGCATGGACCCGTCGCAGCATTTGGTGAGCGAAAAGCTCGACGGTGTGCGGGCGCTGTGGGACGGCAAGGTGCTGCGCTTTCGCAGCGGACGCGCCATCGCCGCGCCAAGGTGGTTCACTGCGGCTTTACCGAGCACCCCGCTGGATGGCGAGTTGTGGATTGCGCGTGGCCAGTTTGACCGTGTGTCCGCCACAGCGCGACGCGCGCAGGCGGTGGACGCCGAGTGGCAGGCGCTGCGCTACCAGGTGTTTGATTTGCCAACCGACACCAGGCCGTTTGCGGCACGCGCCACGGCCCTGACTGAGGTGGTGCAGCGCGCGGGTGTTGCGTGGCTGCAGGCGGTGGTGCAGCACCGCGTCGCCGACGCAGCCCACTTGCAGCGCGAACTGGCTGACCTCGTGGCCCAAGGCGGGGAGGGCTTGATGCTGCACCACCAGGACGCCTTGTGGCGCGCGGGGCGCAGTGACAACCTGCGCAAGTTCAAGGCTGCGCTGGATGAAGAGGCGCGTGTCGTCGGCCACCTGCCGGGCAAAGGCAAACTGGTCGGGCGCATGGGCGCGTTGGTGTTGCAGCGGCCCGACGGTCGGCAGTTTGCCTTGGGTTCTGGGTTTAGCGATGCCCAGCGCGAGCGCCCACCTGAAATCGGCAGCACCGTGACCTACCGCTTTCGCGACCGCACGCCCAACGGATTGCCGCGCTTTGCCAGCTTTGTGCGGGTGCAGTTGCCGGAGTAAGCCAATCTCGGTGCCGCTGCCGCGAATCGGCACTGGGCTTGCTGGTTTGATCTGGTTTGGCTTGCCCGTGCTGGCCAGCGCGGGCGCACTGCGCCGCAAGCCGGAGCGCGGAAAGCGGAAAGCAGTGACCGGAAAGCGGCGAATTACAAAAACACCCCAGCGCGGTTTTGCATGCGCGCGGACACCTCGCTTTGGTGGTGGATGGTGTCGCCAAACGTCATCTCCAACTGGGTCAGGCGTTTGAAGTAATGGCTTACGGGGTAGTCGTCGGTTACGCCCACACCGCCGTGCAACTGCACTGCCTGCTGCCCCACAAAGCGCATGCTCTGTCCGAGCTGCACCTTGGCCCTGGCCAGCGCAAGGCGCCGCTCAGATGGCTCGGCCTGAAGCTTGAGGTTGGCGTAATAGGACATGGAGCGGGCCAACTCCAGTTGCATCTTCATGTCGGCGACGCGGTGGCGCAAGGCTTGGAAGCTGGCGATTGGCACGCCAAACTGTTTGCGGGTGTTGAGGTACTCGGCGGTGGTTTCCAGCATTTTTTCCATCATCCCCACGGCCTCTGCGCAGGCGCAGGCGATGCCTGTGTCCACCGCAAGCTCCAGGGCGGCGGCTCCTTGGAGACTCAGCAGGTGGGCGGGCGCGTCTTCCAAGCGAAGTTCGGCGGCCCTGCCGCCGTCCTGGGTGGGGTAGCCGCTGGCGTGCACCCCGGTGGCGTGCCGCTCGACGGCGAACATCGCGATGTGCCCATTCAAGGCACCTGGCACCAGGTAGAGGTCGGCCACATCCCCCACCGGCACCACGCTTTTTTGTCCGCGCAGCACATAGCCCTGCGCTTGTTGCGTTGCCGTCGTGTCGCAGCGGTCCAAGTGGTAGCGCGCTGCACGTTCCTGGTGGGCCAGGACCGCGATGGTCTCGCCGCTGGCGATGGTGGGCAGCCAGCGTTCCTGCAGCGACGCTGTACCGTATTGGACGAGCACGGCGCTGCACACCAAGGACTGCGCCACGGGTTCCAGCACCAGGCCGCGCCCTAGTTCTTCCAGAGCCACCATGGCCTCTACCGGTCCCCAGCCCATGCCGCCATGGGCGGCTGGCACGTTCAGTCCCATGAGCCCAAGTTCGGCCAGCGCGCCCCACGCAGCAGGCTCAAAGCCGGAGGCGGTCGCAGCGCGTCGGCGTGAGAACGGGTAGGCCTTGTCCACCCATTTGCGCACGGCGTCGCGCAGCTGTTCTTGGTCGTCAGAAAAATCGAAGTCCATGGATGATCTCCTGCTGGGCTCAGCCCAAAACGAACTGCGCCACGATGTTGCGCTGCACTTCGTTGCTGCCGCCGTAGATCGTGGTTTTGCGGGTGTTGAAGTAGGTGCCTGCCAGGGGTGCGCAGTGCAAGGCGCCGCCGGGGAACGCCTGCGGTGGCGCTTGGTCGGCTTGCCAGCCCGCTTCCATGGCTTCGCGCACCAAGGGCAGGGAAAAAGGTCCAGCGGCAAGCATCTGCAGTTCGCTGCAGCGTTGCTGAATTTCACTGCCGCGGATCTTGAGCAAACCTGCAATGTCGAGCGCGTAGCGGCCGGACTTTTCGGCCGATAGCACCCGCAGCACCAGCATCTCCAAGGCGATGATGTCGACCTCCAGCCGTGCGATCTCGTCGCGAAAGCGCACATCGTCGTACACGCCTTCGATCTGTGCGATGCGCTTGAGTCGCTCCAACTCGCGCTTGGAACGGTTCACGTCGGCGATGTTGGTGCGCTCGTGGCTGAGCAGGTGTTTGGCGTAGGTCCATCCTTGGTTCTCTTCGCCAATGCGCTGGTCGATGGGGACCTTAACATCGTCAAAAAAGACGGCATTGACCTCGTGGCCGCCATCCAGCATGGTGATGGAGCGCACCGTCACGCCGGGGGACTTCATGTCGATGAGCAAGAAGCTGATGCCGGTCTGCGGCTTGCCCTCGGTGCTGGTGCGCACCAGACAAAAAATCCAGTCGCCATGCTGGCCCAAGGTGGTCCACGTTTTTTGGCCGTTGACCACGTAATGGTCGCCCACCTGCTGAGCGCGGGTTTTGAGCGAGGCCAGGTCTGAGCCCGAGTCCGGCTCGCTGTAGCCCTGGCTCCACCACACCTCGCCGCTGGCAATGCCGGGCAGGAACCGCTGCTGTTGCGCGGGGCTGCCAAAGGCCATGATTACGGGTGCCACCATGACGGGCCCAAACGGCACCACGCGCGGCGCACCGGCTTGGGCGCACTCTTCTTCAAACAGGTACTTTTGCACGGCGGTCCAGCCTGGGCCGCCAAAGGCTGCTGGCCAACCGGCAGCCAGCCAACCTTGCTTGCCCAGGATCTTGGCCCAGCGCTGCAAGTCATCGCGGCCCAGGTGCAGGCCGTTGTGCACCTTGTGGGCCAGGTCGGTAGGCAGGTGGCTTTGCACCCACGCACGAACTTCGTGGCGAAACGCTTGCTCTTCGGGGGTAAATGCCAAATCCATAGAAATCATCCTAGGTTGTTGCGCTTGCCAGGGCAAGCTGCCGCGCTGTGCGTCAACGTGACGCAAGCCCGCTTGGTAGCGGACCCTTGGGCCAGTGCGCTACCGCGCCGGTCGGGCCGATCCGCTTGCCCACGCCAGCCGTGTTTGTAGCAGGGCCCGCATGCAGCGGCTGTCGTGGGCGTGACAAGGCCGTTTCGCTGGGCGCATGCTGTGCACCCACGCCGCAAGTTTTGCCCCCGATGTGGGGCGGTGCTGGTGTGCCGTGCTGTCACCCAGCGCCGTGGACCTGGGGTGGTGCGGCTCTGAGATGCGGCTTCATGGCGTCGGTGTGGGCTTGACGGCCAGTCGCGGGGCCATAATCCTGCGCGCATGCAAAACATCGTCATCCTGATCTCCGGCGCGGGCTCCAACATGGCCGCCATCTTGCGCGCCGCAGAGCGTGGGCAGTGGGAGCAACGTTACAGCGCCAAGGTGGCTGCGGTGATCAGCAACCGCGCCGACGCCAAAGGGTTGGAGCTTGCAGCGCAGCATGGTGTTCCCACCCAGGTGGTAGACCACCGCGCCCACGCCAGCCGCGACGCATTCGACCATGCGTTGGCCCAGTGCATCGCAGGCTACGAGGCGCCGGGGCACCCGACGTGGGTGGTGATGGCGGGCTTCATGCGTGTCCTGACCCCGGCCTTCACGGAACGCTTTGCCGGCAGGCTGGTCAATATCCACCCCTCGCTGCTGCCTGCCTTTCCTGGCTTGCACACCCACCAGCGGGCTATTGAAGCGGGCTGTAAGTTTGCGGGTGCCACGGTGCACTTGGTAACGGCTGACCTGGACAAGGGGCCGATCTTGGCCCAGGCCGTCGCACCGGTGCTTGCCACGGACACCGCCGATACGCTTGCCGCGCGGGTGCTGGCGCTGGAACATCAGATCTACCCGCGCGCCCTGGCCGCACTGTTGGCGCAGCACGCGCCACGCTAGGCCGCGCTGCTTGCTGCGCCTTCGTCAGGCACTTTGACGAAGCGGGTGAACACCTGCCCATCGACCAGCACCGTTTCGCCAAACATGGCGGCGGGGCGCACCCACAGACCGCAGACGCCATACAGCGCGCGGTACAGCACCATGGGCTCGAGCGTCTCACTGTGCCGGGCGGTGTCGAGCACCTGGTACAAGCCACCTTTGTAGTGGCGGTACCTGCCGGGCGGCACGGGTGTAAAAGGGGGAAGCGCTTCTTGCTGCATGGGACAATCCTAGGCTATGCATCCTAAAGCCCTTCTGGACGCCTGCGCCGAACTGGTCAGGCTTACGCTCACCCTGGACCACCCGGCCGACGCCACCGTGTCGCGCTTTTTTCGGGACCACCGCAGCTTGGGGCCCCGTGAACGTGCCACGCTGGCGGAGACGGTTTACACCGTGCTGCGCAAGAAGCTGCTGTTTGACCACTTGGTCCCCTCTGGCAGTGGCCCCAGGGAGCGGCGCATGGCCATTCTGGGCTTTTATGGTCCTGGTGATTTTTTGCGGTCTGCATTGAACGACCAAGAGAAGCGCTGGCTCGACCAGTGCCAGAGCGTCAAGGCCGCCGATTTGATGGAGCGCCACCGGCACAACCTGCCAGAGTGGCTGGTCGCACCGCTCAAAGAGCAGCTGGGCGACGAGTTCTGGCCACTCACCGAAAGTCTCAATGCGGGCGCGGGGCTCGATGTGCGGGCCAACGACTTCAAGGCCAAGCGCGCCGACATACAAAGCGAGTTGGCCAAACTGGGCATCCGCGCCGAGCCCACACCCTACTCGCCCTGGGGCCTGCGCGTTGATGGCAAGCCGGCGCTGGCAAAGGTTGCGGGTTTTTTGCGCGGTGACTTTGAAGTCCAAGACGAGGGGTCCCAACTTCTGGCCCTGCTGCTCGATGCCAAACGTAGTGAGATGGTGGTGGATTTTTGTGCCGGAGCCGGCGGCAAAACCTTGGCGATTGGCGCGGCCATGCGCAGCACCGGCCGCCTGTACGCGTTCGATACCTCCGCCCACCGCCTGGACCAGCTCAAACCCCGGGTGGCGCGCAGCGGCCTGTCCAATGTGCACCCGGTGGCCATCGCACACGAGCGCGACGAGCGCATCAAGCGCCTGGCCGGCAAGATTGACCGGGTTCTGGTCGACGCGCCGTGCAGCGGGCTTGGCACCTTGCGCCGCAACCCCGACCTGAAGTGGCGCCAGTCGCCGCAGGCGGTTGCGGAGATGGCGGCCAAGCAAACCGCGATCCTGCACAGCGCGGCGCGTTTGCTGCGTTCGGGCGGGCGGCTGGTGTATGCAACCTGTAGCGTCTTGGCCCAGGAAAACGAGGACATTGCCGCCGCGTTCTCCCAAACCCACGCTGACTTTGAGCCGCTTGCGGTGGGTGAGGTGTTGGCAGCGCTGCGCGTGCCGCAGTCCCAAACCCTGTGCGCCGGCGGGCAAGATGGCTTGCTGTACCTCCGCCTGTGGCCCCATCGGCATGCTACAGACGGATTTTTTGCGGCAGTTTGGGAAAAGAAGTAGACGCTTTGATGTAAGTTAAGGCCAATTGCTATAAGTTTGGTTTTTGTGGCCAAACCCGACTGGCGCCCTTAGAATCGTGCGGTTTGGCTGGCACGCAGGCGCCACGCCGTGGAGCCGCGAGGCATTTTTGAAAGAACAACTGATGATGGTGTTACCTGACTGGGCTGCGTTGGACGCTGCCGTGCAATGGTTGGCGCATGGCGCATGGGATCTCACTTGGTGGCAATTGGTGTTGTTCACCTTGGGTATGACCCACATCACCATGATCAGCGTGACGGTGTTTCTGCACCGGCACCAAG
>JBIIZY010000135.1:0-7740 GCA_044346035.1 Rhodoferax sp.
ACCTGGCCTTGCCAGTAGTCGCTGCTGCCAAACCACGGAAAGTTGGCGGGGAAGGTGGGATCGGTCCAGCGCCGGGCCAGCCAGGCGCTGTAATGGATGAGGCGCAGGGTGCGCAGCGGCTCGATGAGTGCCAGCTCGGCGCGGTCAAATTCGCGGAACTGTTCGTAACCGTCCACCAGCGCGCCGAGTTGGCGGGTGCGCTGCTGGCGGTCGCCGCTGAGCAGCATCCACAGGTCTTGCACCGCCGGGCCCATGCGGGCGTCGTCCAGGTCGACAAAGTGCGGGCCGGGGCCGGTGGCCGGGGCGGCGTCGGCCGGGGTCCACAGGATGTTGCCGGGGTGGCAGTCGCCGTGCAGGCGTAGCAAGCGAATGCCAGGCGTGCCGCTGGCCTGGCCCTTGGGCGCGGCCGACAGCGTGCTGTATTTGGACATCGCCGCAATGGCCGTTTCCACGCCACGCGTCCAGGCGGACTGCACATCCAGCGGCACCATGTCGTGCGCCAGCAGCCACTGCTTCGGTTCGATTGCAAAGTTCTCCAGGTCCAAGGTGGGGCGGTGTACAAAATCCTGCCGGGCGCCTACGGTGTGGATGCGCGCCAGAAAGCGGCCAATCCACTCCAGCACCTCGCCGTCGTCCAGCTCGGGTGCGCGCCCGCCACGGCGCGGACTCACGCTGAAGGCGAAGCCGCCAAAGTGGTGCAAGGTCTGGCCGCCCAGCACCAGCGGCCCGATGGCGGGCACCTCGAAGGCCATCAGCTCGGCGGCAAAGGCGTGCTCTTCCAAAATTTGTGCGTTGCTCCAGCGCTCGGGGCGGTAGAACTTGGCGACCACCGCGCTGCCGTCTTCCAGTTGCACTTGGTAGACGCGGTTCTCGTAGCTGGACAGCGCGGTGAGCCGGCCATCGCCGCGCAGGCCCACACCCTCGAGTGCGTCGAGCACCACATCGGGCGTGAGGGTTTCAAAGGCATGGGCCATGCGGTCTTTCGTGCGGGGGGTTCAGGGAGGCGCGATTGTCGTTCCTTTGAACCCGTTTGCGCCGGGTTGCAGCACCTTGCGCCCGTGCGCAGCCGGGCGAACTATGCCGCCACCTAGCCAGCCGCTTTGGTCCAGTGGCCCGGTGTCACCGCTGGCGCGGGCTGGTGCTGGTGCTGGTGACGCGGTTCAGCCCAAGGGGCCCAGGTCGTCGCCAAACTGTGAAGCGCCCTCGGAATCCGAGTCCGAGTAGCCAGTGCGGGCGGCGCGGGGCGCGTCGCCCTCGGCGAGCAGCGCAAACGGCAGCGCTTGCTTGACCAGCACCACGGTGCAGGGCGCGTCCATCGCCACCTTGATGGGCACCGTGGCCACAAAGCGCTGGGTTTTCAGGCCGTGTGTGGCAGCGCCCATAACGATGACGCTGACGTTGTTGCCGCGCGCGTACTCCAGCAGCGCATGCGCCGGGTCGCCCGACTCCAGCACGTGACAGGAAATCTGCAAGCCCGGTTGTTCCAGCGGCTGGGCCCATTGGTGCAAGGTGCTGAGGTAGCGCCGGTGCACCGTGGTCTCGCTCTTCTCTTCGTCGGAGGCACTGGTCAGCCCGCTGGAAATCACGGTCACGCAGGCCAGCCGTGCGCCGGGCCGGGTGCCCAGTGAGCGCGCTGCCGCCTCGCGCAGGGAGTAGAGCGTGGCATCGCTCACATCCTTGTAGGGTACGGCCACCAGCACGATGGGCACCTCGCTGATTTGCTGCACCGGCATGGGGCTGGGCGCGTACTGCATGCCCGCGGCGCGGATCCAACGTTTGAAGTGGGTGCGAAATGGGGTGCCGGTGAGTTTGTTGCCGCGTGTGGTGATGTGTACTTGCGTGGGGTGGCTCAGATCAAACGCCAAGTGCGCCGCCGACGGGTAGCGTTGCGCCGCCACCGGCTCCAGGCAACGCAGCACCACTTCTTGCAACCAGGCCGGTACCTCGGGGCGCAGTTTGCGAGGGGGCACCGGGTCCATCCACAGGCGCTGGCGCAGCCCGGCGGTGGACTGCGGCTCGCCAAAGGGCAGCGCGCCGGTGCACAACTGGTAGAGCATGACGCCGATGGCAAAAATGTCGCTGCGCGGGTCGCCGCGCACGCCCACCACCTGCTCGGGCGCAATCCAGGCCGGCGAGCCCACCGCCTTGCGTAATTGCTCGGCCAGCAGGTCGGGGTGGTGGGCGTGGCAGGACAAACCAAAGTCCAGCAGCACCGCGCTGCCTTCGTCGCGCAACAGCACGTTGGCGGGTTTGAGGTCCAGGTGGACCGCGTTTTGCTGGTGCAGCGCGTGCGCTGCCTGGGCCATGGCCGTGCCCAACCGGGCCACTTCGTCGATGGACGCAGGCTGCTCGCGGTCCAGCCAGTGCTGCAGCGTGTGGCCCTGCACGTACTCCATCACCAGGTAGGGAATGCGCTCCAGGTCGCCCGCGGCCACAAAGCGCGGGAAGTGCGGCCCGGCGATGGCCTGCATGATTTGGCATTCAATCTCAAAGCTCACGATGTTTTCTGCGCCGTCGCCTGCGGTCATGCGCGGAATCTTCATGGCCAGGGGGAAGCTGCTGGCGCGCCGGTCGTCGGCGTAGCGCACCTGGTAAATGTGCGCCATGCCACCGGCGTGGATGCAGTCTTCGATGGTGAAACCGTCGAGGTCGGTGCCAGGTTCTAGCAGTTTCATCGTCCTAGCTCCAGCCGGGTGGCAAATTGGGCGGGCAGCCCGGCTTGCACGATGGCCTGGGCCGCCGCCGGGTGGTCGTAGGGCACGCGGTGAAAGGTCAGTTGTGCGCGTGCGGTGTCAATGAGCGCGTACATGGCCTCGGGTTTGCCATCGCGCGGCTGGCCCACCGATCCCACCGTGCCCAGCCAATGCCGGTGCGCGGGCACCGCAATTGCAACGCCGGCTTGCGGGGCAAACTTCATCAAGCCCTGGGTGGCACCACGGTAGTACAGCGTTTGCTCGTGTACGTGGCCGCCCAGCACGTAGCGCACGCCGGGCCAGGCAGCCGCTGCGTCCAGGCTGGCACCCGCTGATCGTTCGTCGGTGACGTAGCGCCACTGCTGGGGCTGGTTCAGGCTGGCATGCACCAGCAGCAGCTTGTCGAGGTGGTGGGTCAGGGGCAGGCCGTCGAGCCAAGCGCGTTGGTCGACGCTGAGCTGCTGGTGGGTCCACAGCGCGCTGGTGTCACCCACGGTGGTGGCGTGTGTGGGTGGGTGCACGGCCATGGCGTCGTGGTTGCCCTTGATTGCAAACGCGCCTTCTTCGGTGAGCAGCATGATGCGCTCCACGACCTGCGCCGGGTTGCCGCCGTACCCCACCAGATCGCCCAGAAAACCAAGGCGCTGGGCCTGCTGCGCCCGGGCGTGGCGCAAGCAGGCGTCGAGCGCCTGCAGGTTCGCATGGATGTCCGACATCAGGGCCAGTCGCATCGCATCTCCTTGCCTGTGGTTGAACCGGGGACTCCGATGCTGCCGCAGCTTCCTGACACCGGGTTTGCAAAACCCAGCGCCCATGCGCCCGTTTAGACGACGGTGATGGTGACCTCGATGTTGCCCCGGGTGGCGTTCGAGTAAGGGCACACCTGGTGTGCCTTGTCGACGATGGCCTGCGCCGCTGCGCGCTCCATGCCGGGCACGGTCACGGCCAGCTGCACCTCGATGCCAAAGCCCTGGGGAATCGGGCCGATGCCCACGGTGGCGTCGATGCGGGTGTCGGCGGGCAGCGCGATTTTTTGCTGACCTGCCACGAACTTCATGGCCCCAATAAAGCAGGCGCTGTAGCCCGCCGCGAACAGCTGCTCTGGGTTCACGCCGCCACCGGCGCCGCCCATCTCTTTGGGTGGAACCAGCTTGACGTCGAGCAGGCCGTCGGGAGTGCGGCTGGTTCCATCGCGTCCGCCGGTGGAGGTGGCGTGGGCTTGGTACAGAACTTTCTCAATCTTGTTCATGGTGTGGTCTTTCTAAAAATGCCTGCATGCAGGCGGTGGGAAACGTGGTGGGAAAAGGCGAAAAAAGGTGGAGAAAAAGGCGTGGAAAAACCGGTGCGGCCGGGTGGGGCGCCCAGCTGCCCCATCGGCGCGGAAACCAGGTGTTCCATCACTTGCGAAACCGCTTGCGGGTGAGCGCCAGGGCCAGCCAAAACGACACGCCAGCGTACACCAGAAGCACCGCCAGATGCCGCCCAGCGTCGTGCGGCCACAGGTCCATGAACAGCGGGCGCACCAAGGCCACCGCGCTGGAAAGCGGCAGCCACTCGGAGACCCGGCGCACCGGCTCGGGCAACTGTTCCAGCGGAAAGAACACACCGCTCAAAAACATGACGGGCGTGAGAAACAGCGTGAAGTAGTAGGTGAAAAAATCGTAGCCCTTGGCCAGCGCGTTGAACACCAGCGCCATGCAGCTGAAGGTGATGCCTACTAGAAAAAGAATCGGCCAGGCCACCAGAAGCTTGGGCGAGTGCGAAATGCCCAAGGCCAGCATGACGCCCAGAATCGCGGTGACGGTGAACAGCGCCTTGAACGCGGCCCACAGCATTTCGGCGAACACAATGTCGTCCAAGCCTACGGGCGCATTCATGATGCCGTCCCAGGTTTTTTGCACATGCATGCGCGAGAACGCCGAGTACAGCGCCTCAAACGACGCAGCCTGCATGGCACTCATGCAAATCGAGCCGCTGGCCAGGAACAAGATGTAGGGCACGGCCACCGCGCCCTCGGGTGTGGCCACCGTGATCTGGCCCACCAGCGCGCCCATGCCGTACCCGAAGGCGACCAGCCACATCAGCGGCTCGGCAATGTTGCCCACCAAACTGGGAATGGCCAGCTTGCGCCAGACCAACAGGTTGCGCAGAAACACCGGCCAAAAGCGCAGGCTTAAGTCAGGTGCGCGCCAAACCGAAGGGGTGCTGTGTTGCATTACGCGTCCTCCCGGATCTGGCGGCCAGTGAGCTTCAAAAACAAGTCTTCCAGGTTGGCCGGACGGTGCAGGGTGCGCAATTGCGGGTGGGCTTGTAACGCCTGCAGCAGCGCACCGGCGTCGCGGGTGTAGAAAAACACCGTTTCGCCGCTGACCTCGGTGCGCGCGGCAAGGCTGCGCAGCGGTCCTTGCGCCAGCGCCAAAGCGCCCACGCCAAACACCTCGACCACATCGGGCTCCAGGTGCTGGGCGATCAGATCGCGCGGCTTGCCTTCGGCAATCTTTTTGCCGTGGTCGAGTACCAACAGGCGCGTGCACAGGCGCTCGGCCTCGTCCATGAAGTGGGTGGTGAGCAAAATCGATTTGCCCTGCTGCAACAGCAGTTGCAGCCGCTCCCACATCAGGTGGCGCGCCTGCGGGTCCAGGCCGGTGGTGGGCTCATCGAGCAGCAGCAGCTTGGGGTCGTTGACCAGGGCGCGCGCCAGGCTCAGGCGCCGCTTCATGCCGCCGGACAACTCGCCGGGCTTGGCCTTGGCTTTGGCCGTGAGCGAGGCGAACTCCAGCAGCGCCGGGATGCGCTGGCGGATGTCCCGGTCCTTCATGCCGAAATAACGGCCATACACCAGCAGGTTTTCTTCGCAGCTGAAATCGGGGTCCAGCGTATCCATCTGCCCCACCACCCCCAGCTGCGCTTTGATGGCCAGCGCATCGGACGGCATTTGCAGACCCATTGCGGTGATGCTGCCGCCATCGGGAACGCTCAGGCCCAGGCACATGCGGATGGTGGTGGTTTTGCCCGCGCCGTTGGGGCCAATCACGCCCAGGCATTCGCCCGGTGCAATGGCAAAGGACAGGTCGTTGACAACCGTGGTGTCGCCGTAGCGTTTGACCAGGTTGTTGACTTGGAATATTGCTGCTTCCACGGCTTGCACCACCGATTGGGTTGCCACTTATTGAAACGCCACTTCGGCAAAGCTGCGCAGCTTGCGGCTGTGCAGCTGGTCGGGGCCGCGCGCGCGCAACAGCTCGACGGCGCGGATGCCGATGCGCAAATGCTGGTCCACCCGCTCGCGGTAAAAGTGGTTGGCCATGCCGGGCAGCTTGATCTCGCCGTGCAGCGGCTTGTCGCTCACGCACAGCAAGGTGCCGTAGGGCACGCGAAACCGAAAACCATTGGCGGCGATGGTGGCGCTTTCCATGTCCAGCGCCACCGCGCGGCTTTGGCTGAAGCGGCGCTGGGGCTGGTTGTTGGGCAGCAGCTCCCAGTTGCGGTTGTCGGTGCTGGCCACGGTGCCGGTGCGCATGATGCTCTTGAGCGCGGGGCCTTGAATTTGCGTCACATCGGCCACCGCCCGCTCTAGCGCCACCTGAATCTCGGCCAGCGCTGGGATGGGCACCCACAGCGGCAGCTCTTCGTCGAGCACATGGTCTTCACGCACATAGCCGTGCGCCAGCACATAGTCGCCCAGCTGCTGGCTGTTGCGCAGACCCGCGCAGTGGCCCAGCATGATCCAGGCGTGCGGCCGCAGCACGGCGATGTGGTCGGTGATGTTTTTGGCGTTGGCCGGCCCCACGCCGATGTTGACCATGGTGATGCCCGCTTTGTCGGCGCGCACCAGGTGGTACCCAGACATTTGCGGCAATCGCGGGGGAGGCTTTCCAAGTCCATCCACCGCCTCTGCGGCGAGCCCCACGCGGCGTGTGATGACGTTGCCGGGTTCCACAAAGGCGGTGTATTCACTCTCTGGATCGGCCATGGCGGCGTGGCCGTAGGCGATGAACTCGTCGATGTAGAACTGGTAGTTGGTAAACAGCACGAAGTTCTGAAAGTGCTCTGGCGCTGTGCCGGTGTAGTGGCGCAGCCGGTGCAGCGAGTAGTCCATGCGCGGTGCGGTAAACAGCGCCAAAGGCAAGGCCTCACCAGGCTGCGGCTCGTAGGTGCCGTTGGCAATGCCGTCGTCCATGGCGGCCAGGTCGGGCAGGTCGAATACATCGCGCATGCGGGCGCGCCGCTCGGCACCCAGGCTGCCTTCTACGTGGTCGTGTTCGGCAAACGAAAAGTGCACTGGAATCGGTTGCGCGCTGGTGCAAATCTCCAGTTCTACGCCATGGTTCTCCATCAGCAAACGGAACTGCTCTAGGTAGTAGCCGTGGTACAGATCGGGGCGGGTGAGTGTGGTCTCGAAGCGGCCCGGCCCGGCCACAAAGCCAAAGCTCAGGCGTGCGGTGTCGGGTGTGATAACGCGCGACACGGTGTCGGTGTGGATGCGCACCATCGGGTAGAAGGCGCGCACGCGTTCGGTAGTGTCGTGGCCTGCGACAAACTGCTGCATGCAGTGGCGCAGGTGCGCAATGCCAGCGTCATAAATCCGGCCCACCTGGGCCAGTGCGAGCGCGGGGTCGGTGAAGCGTTGGGGGGCGATAAAGGGCGGTTGGTTTGGCATGCGGCTATTGTGCCTACGGCGCATGACGGCTTATTGCGCGCTGCCGCATCGCGGTGGGTTTGTTGGTGGGTGCGGCGCAGCTTTGGGCGCCCAGCAGGTGCGACAGCGGGCGATCTACGCCGGTGTGTCCGCTGATTGGTCAGAGGGTGTCTATGTTCAGACAGGTCGGTCATCGTTTAGCAACCCGCCCGGCGGCACAGGCACCTGATGCTGTGCACGCTTGTCGATGAGTTCCGCCTTGCCAATGTTCACCTAGCTGGGTACTCGCTGGCGTCCATGTTGCCGCGCAGCGCATCGCAGGCGGTCAGCAACAGGTATTCGAGGCGGCTAAGGGTCAGTTTGGCGGGCGACGTGGTGGGCAACATGGTGGGCGATAGTAGCAACTCC
>JBIIZY010000136.1:0-7634 GCA_044346035.1 Rhodoferax sp.
AGCCCAGCCACTGCCGAGCTGGCAGCCCTGTGGTCTGCCTTCAACGGCAGCAGCACCGGCCCCGGCACGCCGCAGGCCGCGCCACCCGGCTGGTTTGGCACGCTATCAGACCAGAGCTACTGGTCTGGCCAGGCCAGCGCAACAGGCCACTACACCGTCTCGGTAGGCGGCGTGATGGCTGAGGCCCAGGACAACGCGCTGCACTACGTGGCCTTGCAGGTGCTGTAGGTCCACAGCGCGCCCGCACTGCCGGGTGGTCGCGGCAGGTGGGGCCGCAGCGGGGGTAACACAGCGAGTGGTCGCTGCACGCACCCGCAGCGCGGCTCAGTGGGTGGGGGCGCCGCCTTCGAACCAGCGCCGAATGAGGTCGCGCTCGGCCTCGGTGATGCCGGTGGAGTTGTTCATGGGCATGCCGCGGCTTACCACCACCTGTTGGTACACCGCTTGGGCGTGGGTGGTCAGTGCCTGGGGCGTGTCCACACGCACGTTTTTCATTTGCACCTGGTCTGCGTGGCACATGTAGCAGCGCTGGGCCAACACCGGCTGTATTTGCGCGTAAGACACCGGGCCGGTCGCGGCCGGAGCGGGTGCTGTGGCAGCTGGGTTTGCACCCCCACCGGCGCTTGCCTCATTACCTGCGCTCGAAGCGCCCGCACGCTGCGGCGTCGGCGCCAGCCACACCACCACCGCCAACACGCAGACCACACCCGCCGCCGCATAGGGCCAAGGGTGGCGGTTGCGACCCAGCTTGTAGCCATGGCGCAGCACAAAAAACTGGCGAATGGCCGCGCCCGCAAACATCATGGCAATCAGCACCAGCCAGTTGTGCGGGTGGCTGTAGGTAAAGCTGTAGTGGTTGCTCAGCATGGCAAACAGCACCGGCAAGGTGAAGTAGGTGTTGTGTACGCTGCGCTGCTTGCCGCGCTTGCCATGGATGGGATCCACCGGCTGGCCCGCCTGGATGCTGGCCACCATGGCCCGTTGGCCGGGGATGATCCAAAAGAACACATTGGCACTCATGGCGGTGGCAATCATGGCGCCCACCAGCAAGAAGGCAGCACGACCAGCAAACCAGTGGCAGGCCAGCCAAGCGGCAATGCACACCAGCACCGCCACCAGCGCGCCGACGATGGCATCGCCTTTTTCGCGTTGGCCAAAAACACGGCAGATGGCGTCATAGGCCAGCCAGAACACCACCAAAAAGCCCAGCGCCACGGCCACCGCCGACGCCGGTTCCCAGTCCATGACGGACTTGTCAATCAGGTAGGTGCCCGCACTCCACAGGTAGGACACGGTGAACAGCGCAAAGCCGGTCAGCCAGGTGCTGTAGCTTTCCCAGTAAAACCAGTGCAGGTGCTTGGGCAGCTGTGGCGGCGCGCCAGCGAACTTGACCGGGTGGTAAAACCCGCCACCGTGCAGCGCCCACAGCTCGCCGCTGACGCCTTGGCGCTTGAGGTCTTCGTCTTGGGGTGGGGTGAGGCTGCTGTCGAGAAACACAAAGTAAAACGAGGAGCCGACCCAGGCAATGGCGGTGATGACATGCGCCCAGCGCAGCAGCAAGTTGGCCCAGTCGAGGAGGTAGCTTTCCATGGTTGTTTATCCTGCGTGCGAGTACGGGTTGGAATACGGGGTGGAGTGCGGGTTGCAATACGGCTGGTTTACAGCCTAGGGGCGGCGTGGGATACGGCCTGGACTTGGGCGGGTGGTGTTGCACCGGCTGGGCCACGGCGGGTGGTGGCCGCTGCGCCCACTGCGGTGCTGGCCACTTGCAAAAGTTGGGCCGCAACGCCGACGGCAATCACTTCGGGGCGTTTGTCGGCAATGCCGGCAACGCCAATGGGGCTGGTGACGTGGGCCAGCTCCGCCTCGCTAAAACCGCGCGCAAGCAGGCGCTGGCGAAACGAGGCCCATTTGGTCTTGCTGCCAATCAGGCCGACGTACGGCAAGTCGCCCTGCACACGCTGGCGCTGCAGGCAGGCGCCAACGATGTCAAGGTCTTCGGCGTGGCTGAAACTCATGATGACGACCAGGCTGTGCGCGGGCAAACTGGCAACAGCGGCATGCACCGGCTGCGAGTGTTCGCAGTGCACCGTGGCTGCAACATCCGCGGCAAAGACCTCGTCGCGGCTGTCAATCCAGCGCAGCTGCACCGGCAGACGTTCCAACACCCGCACCAGCGCCAAGCCCACATGGCCTGCGCCAAACAGCGCCACCGGCACCAAAGCGGGTGCCAGCTGCTGTGCAAGGCGCGCAATGTCGGCCGCGCCCACACGCTCAAACCCCAGCACCACCTGGCCACCGCAGCACTGCCCCAAGCTGGGGCCCAGCGGGTAACGCACGCTGGCATCGACCACCGCACCTGCCAGCAGCCGCCGGGCGTGGGAGAGCGCATCCAACTCCAGCCGCCCGCCGCCCACCGTGGCCAGCGTGCCATCGGCGAACACGGCCATCCAGGTGCCCTCGTCGCGCGGCACCGAGCCTTGGGCGGATACCACCCGGACCAGCACGGCGTCCTGGGTGCGCAGCCGCGAGAACAATTGCGCCAGATGGTCCATTAGTGGCATGTGCTCCACCGCAACGGCCACGGGCTGTGCCAATCTCGGGCACAGTACGCGCCTGACGCATCCCACGGAGACACACCATGCGGCACACCCACCCCGACCTGGCCCAGCACACCTGGCCCAAGCCGCAGCGCGTGCGCACCGCGCTGGCGCTTGGTCTGGCTGCCTTGATTGCTGGCTGCGCCGCCCCACCCCCACCCGCACAGGCCCCCACCACTCCACCCGTGCGGGTGCCACGGGCTGCGGCGCCGGTGCCGCCCCAACCCCAGCCGGCCCGCCCGCCCGAGCCCAGCGGGCCGGTGTCGCTGGCCACATCGCCACGGGCTTACCGGGTGGATGCCGCGTCGCACTTGTACGCGCGCAATGCACAGCGCATCTTCAAGGGCCAATTGCCGCCACTGCTGTACGCCATTGGTGTGCTGGAGGTAGATATTGATGCCGTGGGCCGGGTGGCCGATTTGCGCTGGATGCGCGCACCCAAACACGCGCCCGAGGTGGTGGTCGAGATCGAACGTGCGGTGCACGCCGCTGCGCCCTACCCAGCGCCGCTGCGCATGGGCCGCGTGACCTACACCGACACCTGGTTGTGGCACAAGAGCGGGAAGTTTCAACTCGACACCCTCACCGAGGGCCAACGCTAAGGTCATGAGCCCCGGTAGGTGGAGTAGCTCCAGGGGCTGACCAGCAAGGGCACGTGGTAGTGCTGGTCGGCGTGGGCCACGCCAAAGTCCAGGCTCACCTGGTTCAAAAAGTTGGGCTCGGGCAGCAGCACGCCACGGGCCTTGAAGTAGGCGGCCACCTCGAACACCAGGCGGTAGGTGCCCACGCGCAGGCTCTGGTTGTCCAACAGCGGGCCGTCGGGGTTGCGGCCATCGGCATTCAAAACCAACTGCTTGACCAAGGTGGCCGCGCTGCCGTGGGTGCTGTACAGGGACACTGCCATACCGCCTGCCGGGGTGCCGTGCATGGTGTCCAAAACATGTGTGCTCAATCCCATAGGGTGTCCTCGCGGGTGGGTGCGGTGTGCGCCGCAGTGGTTGCGGCCGGTCTGGGGCGAAGTGTATTCATCTTGCAAGGCGGGAGATAACATCCGGGCATGCGCCCGTCCCCCACCTGCACCCCGCCAGCCCCGTGTGCACCTGCTGCGCCCCGATGCCCATGACCCACTACGACGCCACCCTGCCCTACCCCCGCGACCTGATCGGCTACGGCGCCAAGCCGCCCCACGCCGCCTGGCCCGGCGGCGCCCGGGTGGCGGTGCAGTTTGTACTCAACTACGAAGAGGGTGGCGAAAACAGCGTGCTGCACGGCGACGCCGGTTCGGAGCAGTTTTTGTCGGAGATGTTCAACCCTGCCAGCTACCCGGACCGCCACATCAGCATGGAGGGGATTTACGAATACGGCGCGCGTGCCGGGGTGTGGCGCATCCTGCGCGAGTTTGAACAACGCGGCCTGCCGCTGACGGTGTTTGGCGTGGGCATGGCGCTGGCGCGCCACCCCGAGCTGACCACCGCCTTCGTGCAGCTGGGCCACGAGATTGCCTGCCACGGCTGGCGCTGGATTCACTACCAGAACATAGACGAGGCCACCGAGCGCGAGCACATGCGCCTGGGCATGGAAGCCATCGAACGCCTGACCGGCAGCCGCGCCTTGGGCTGGTACACCGGGCGCGACAGCCCCAACACCCGCCGACTGGTGGCCGACCACGGCGGCTTTGCCTACGACAGCGATTACTACGGCGACGACCTGCCCTTTTGGATGCAGGTGCGCAAAACCGACGGTAGCGTGGTGCCCCAGCTCATCGTGCCCTACACGCTGGACTGCAACGACATGCGCTTTGCCCTGCCCCAGGGCTACTCGCATGCCGACCCGTTCTACCAGTACCTTAAAGACACCTTCGATGCGCTGTACGCCGAAGGCGATCCAAACGGCTTGAACCAGCCCGCCATGATGAGCATCGGCATGCACTGCCGCCTGCTGGGCCGCCCCGGCCGCATCACCGCTTTGCAGCGTTTTTTGGACCACATTGCGGCGCACGACAAGGTGTGGGTGTGCCGGCGCATCGACATCGCCCGGCACTGGGCGGCCACCCACCCGTTTGGCGCGGCGCCATGACCGTAACCCTGCAGCAACTCAACACCGCCAACGCCGCAGACGCGCTGGCATTGCTCGACGGCTTGTACGAGCACTCGCCCTGGATCGCGCAGGCAGCGCTGGCGCAACGGCCCTTTGTGTCGCTGGCTGCACTCAAGTACGCCATGGCGCGGGTGGTGGCCGAGGCGCCACGCGCCCAGCAACTCGCCCTGCTTCGGGCCCACCCGGAGCTGGCGGGCAAAGCCATGGTGGACAACAGCCTGACCGCCGAATCGACCCACGAGCAAAACACCGCTGGGCTGACCCGCTGCACGCCACAGGAGTTTGCCCGCATCCAGCAGCTCAACGCCGACTACAACGCGCGCTTTGGCTTTCCCTTCATCTTGGCGGTGCGCGGGCCACGCGGCACCGGCCTGGGCAAGGCAGAAATCATCGCCACCTTCGAGCGGCGCCTGCACAACCACCCGGAATTCGAACTGCAAGAGTGCCTGCGCAATGTGCACCGCATTGCCGAAATTCGGCTGAACGAAAAAATGGGCTACACCCCCGACGCGGGACACCGCGTGTGGGACTGGCAGGAGTCGCTGGCCCAGTACACCGACCCCGGCTATGCCGAGCGCGGCCAGCTTACCGTCACCTACCTGACCGAGGCGCACCGCGCCTGCATGCAGCACATTCGCCAAGACATGCTGAACGCGGGCTGTGACAGCGCAGAGATTGACGCGGTGGGCAACGTGGTGGGGCTCTACCGTGGCACGCCCAGCGCCGCCGGTGGCGCAGCAACGCACCCGGCGCTGCTAACCGGCAGCCACTTCGATACCGTGCGCAACGGCGGCAAGTACGACGGCAGGCTGGGCATTTACGTGCCGCTGGCCTGCGTCAAGGCGCTGGCCGACCAGCGGCGCAGACTGCCCTTTGACCTGGAGATCGTGGCCTTTGCCGAGGAAGAAGGCCAGCGCTTCAAAGCAACGTTTCTGGCCGCCGGTGCGCTCACTGGCGACTTCGACCCGGCCTGGCTCGACCAACGCGACGCAGACGGCATCAGCATGCGCGAGGCCATGCACACCGCGGGCTTGAATCCGCACGCGATTGCAGGCCTGCGCCGCGACCCCGCCCGCTACCAAGGCTTTGTGGAAGTGCACATCGAGCAAGGGCCGGTGCTCAACGCGCTGCACCTGCCGCTGGGCATCGTGACTTCCATCAATGCCAGCGTGCGCTACACCGGCGAGGTGCTGGGCACCGCCAGCCACGCCGGCACCACACCCATGGACCAGCGGCGCGACGCAGCCGCAGCGGTGGCCGAGCTGCTGCTGTTTGTCGAGCAACGCGCCCGCGCCGATGGCGACTCGGTGGGCACCGTGGGCCTGCTGCAGGTGCCGCACGGCTCCATCAATGTGGTGCCCGGACGCTGCATGTTTTCGCTGGACCTGCGCGCGCCCAGCGACGCACAACGCGACGCGCTGGAGCGCGATGTGCTGGCCGCACTGGAGCGCATATCCCAAGCGCGCGGCGTGGCCTACACCGTGACGCCCACCATGCGCGCCAGCGCCGCCCCCAGCGCACGCGACTGGCAGCAGCGCTGGGAGGCCGCCGTGGCCGCATTGGGCGTGCCGCTGCACCGCATGCCCAGCGGCGCCGGGCACGACGCCATGAAGCTGCACAGCATCCTGCCCCAGGCCATGCTGTTTGTGCGCGGCCAGAACGCGGGCATCAGCCACAACCCGCTGGAGTCCACCACCAGCTGCGACATGCAGCTGGCGGTGGACGCATTCACCCACCTGCTGGAACAACTGGCCGCCGTACCGGCAGCGGCCCCCACGTCCTAGCCGGCACCGCGACCGACTTTGCCTTGCACCCCTGCGCCCCGCACCAACCCCTTCACCGCAGCACGCCATGACCGAACCTGCCCACACAGACACACACCACCACGCGGACCACGCCGATCGCGCCCAGCGGGCCCACCACTACGCCCAACTTGACGCCTGGGTGGATGCCCACTTCGACGAGCAGGTGCAGTTTTTGCAACACCTGATCGCCGTGCCCACCGACACGCCACCGGGCAACAACGCGCCGCATGCCGAACGCGCCGCCGAACTGCTGGGCGCCATGGGCTTGGCCGCCGAGCGCCACCCGGTGCCCGCCGAACTGGTGCAGGCCGCCGGGCTGCAAAGCGTCACCAACCTGGTGGTGCGCCGCCGCTACGGTGCGGGGCCGACGGTGGCGCTCAATGCCCACGGCGACGTGGTGCCACCGGGCGAAGGCTGGACGCACGACCCCTATGGCGGCGCCATCGAAGACGGCAAAATCTACGGCCGCGCCGCTGCCGTGAGCAAGTGCGACTTTTCTACCTACGCGTTTGCAGTGCGCGCGCTCGAATCGCTGGGCCTGCCGCTGCAAGGCGCGGTGGAGTTGCTGTTTACCTACGACGAGGAGTTTGGTGGCGAGGTGGGGCCGGCCTGGCTGCTCTCGCAAGGCATTACCCGCCCGGACTTGCTGATTGCCGCGGGCTTTAGTTACCAGGTAATTACCGCGCACAACGGCTGCCTGCAGATGGAAGTGACGGTACACGGCAAGATGGCCCATGCGGCCATACCCGATTCGGGCATTGACGCGTTGCAAGGCGCGGTCCAGATTTTGAACGCGCTGTACGCACAAAACCCGCTGTACCGGCGGATTCGCTCGCAGGTGGCGGGCATCACCCACCCCTACCTGAATGTGGGCCGGATTGAGGGCGGCACCAACACCAACGTGGTGCCCGGGCGCGTCACCTTCAAACTGGACCGCCGCATGATCCCCGAGGAAAACCCGGCCGAGGTCGAGGCCAGCATCCGCAGCGTGATTGCCCAGGCCGCGGCCCAGTCGCCGGGCATCACGGTGGACATCAAGCGCATTTTGCTGGCCAACGCCTTGAAGCCGCTGCCGGGCAACAAGCCCTTGGTGGACGCGCTGCAACAGCACGCCAGCACCGTGTTTGGCGAA
>JBIIZY010000013.1:0-27474 GCA_044346035.1 Rhodoferax sp.
CGCCCAGCAAGCGGCGAAAGCTGTTGGTGCTGGCTTCCTTGTTGCGCATCAGGGTGAGTTTGTGCTGCACCAGTGGGTGGGAGATGAGGTGCACGTTGGCGCGCGCGGCGCTGTCGATGGGGGTCATGGTCGCTGGTGTCCGTTTGGTGGGGTGGTGTGCAAAAAGATGGCCCGGGGCGGGCCAGACGCCAAACTCTACCGCAAGCTGGCGGCCGCCTTGGAAGGCGGCACACGGCCAGCGCCAAGGCGGTTAGGAGGTTAGGAGGTTGAATGTTGAGTGACTTCTCTGGTGCAGCGGTGTGACCGTGTGTTCAACACAAGCCCATTGCCGCTCATCGGCAGCACCGTGGCCTGGCGGCGTAGGTGGCGCACACGCAGGGCCTATCGCCGGGAGCCGCCAAAGATGCCGCCCAGCACGCCCCGAATGATCTGGCGGCCCACTTCGCGCCCGATGGCGCTGGCTGCACTTTTCATGAGCTGCTCGCCTACGCCGGTACGCTTGCGCCCGGTGCCACCGCCGAGCAGATCGCCCAAGCCGTCGAGCACACCGCGCTGGTCCGTGCCCTGATCGGCCGGTTGCGCGCCACCTTGGGTGCCGCTTCGTGTGCTGCCAGTCGGCGCCGTAGCAGGCGCCGCGCCGCGCAGCGCCTCGTAGGCGGAAGCCCGGTCGAGCGCCTGTTCGTACACACCGGCGACCATGGACTGGGCAAGAAGTTCCTGTCGCTGGGCGGCAGTGATAGGGCCAATCTGGCTGGCGGGTGGCAGCACAAACACGCGCTCGGTGAGCGCGGGGCGCCCCTTGTCGTCAAGCAAGCTCACCAAGGCCTCGCCCACGCCCAGCTCGGTGATGGCCGTGGCCACGTCCAGTCCGGGGTTGGCCCGCATCGTGCCGGCAGCTGCCTTGACGGCTTTTTGGTCGCGCGGGGTGAAGGCGCGCAGCGCGTGTTGCACCCTGTTGCCAAGCTGGGCCAGCACGGTGTCTGGGATATCTAACGGATTTTGGGTGACAAAAAACACGCCCACGCCCTTGGAGCGCACCAGCCTCACCACCAGTTCGATGCGCTCCAGCAGCACCTTGGGTGCGTCGTTGAACAGAAGGTGGGCCTCGTCAAAAAAGAACACCAACTTTGGTTTTTCGAGGTCGCCCACTTCGGGCAGCGTTTCAAACAGCTCGCTGAGCATCCAGAGCAAAAAAGTGGCGTACAGGCGCGGCGCGTTCATCAGCGCATCGGCGGCCAGCACGTTGATGACGCCCTTGGCTTGGCCATGGGCGCCGGGGTAGCGGCTGTCGGTTTGCATGAAGTCGGCGATATTGAGCATCGGTTCGCCAAAAAAGCGGTCCCCGCCTTGGCTTTCGATCTGCATCAGGCCGCGCTGGATGGCGCCGATGCTGGCGGCGCTGATGTTGCCGTACTCGGTCGTGTAGCTCGACGCGTTGTCGCCCACATGCTGGCACATGGCGCGCAGGTCCTTCATGTCCAGCAACATCAAGCCATCGTCGTCGGCGATCTTGAACACCAGTTGCAGCACGCCGGCCTGTGTTTCGTTGAGGTTGAGCATGCGCGACAGCAGCAAGGGCCCCAAGTCGCTCACCGTGGCGCGCACCGGGTGGCCTTGTTGGCCAAACACGTCCCACACCGTGGTGGGAAACGCCGAAAACGCGGGGGTTGGCAAACCCCGTTCTGCAATCACCTTGCCCAACTTCTGGCTCAAGGAGCCAGGCTGCGACAGCCCAGTCAGGTCGCCCTTGATGTCTGCCAAAAACACCGGCACCCCCAGGTTGGAAAAGCCTTCTGCCAGGGTTTGCAGCGTGATGGTTTTGCCGGTGCCGGTGGCGCCCGTGATCAGCCCGTGCCGGTTGGCCTTGTCCGGGCGCAAAAAACAGTGGGTGGCCTGCCCGCCATCGGCGCGCTGCGCAATGAGGATGCCCTCGTCTTGAATCGATGCCATGGGACTCCCGAAAAGTACAATCCAGCCGCTAAGTTAACCAATTTTAGAGGGCAGCACGTGGCAGGACACAGCAAATGGGCGAACATCCAGCACCGCAAAGGGCGCCAGGACGAGAAGCGCGGAAAGATCTGGACCCGCATCGTGCGTGAGATCACGGTGGCGGCCCGCGCAGGCGGCGCCGACCTCAGTGCCAACCCCCGTTTGCGCCTGGCCGTGGAGAAGGCCAAGGCTGCCAACATGCCCGCAGACCGGGTCAAGTACAACATCGACAAGGCCACCGGCAACGCCGAAGGCGTGAGCTACGAAGAGATCCGCTACGAAGGCTACGGCATTGGCGGCGCGGCCATCATCATCGACACCATGACCGACAACCGGGTGCGCACTGTGGCCGAGGTGCGCCACGCATTGAGCAAGCATGGCGGCAACATGGGCACGGAAGGTTCGGTGGCCTTCCAGTTCAAGCACTGCGGCCAGCTGGTGTACGCACCCGGCACCAGCGAAGACAAGGTCATGGAGCTGGCGTTGGAAGCCGGTGCCGACGATGTGGTGACCGACGAGGACGGCGCCATTGAAGTTCTGACCGCGCCCGCTGACTTCGAGGCAGTCAAAGCCGCTCTGGAAGCTGCTGGTTTGCGTGCCGAGATCGCTGGCGTGACCATGCGGGCCGAAAACACCATTGAACTCAGTGGCGATGACGCGTTGCGCATGCAAAAGCTGCTCGACGTCATCGAAGACCTGGACGACACCCAGGACGTGTACCACAACGCTGCCCTGTAGAAGGCCGACATGAATATTTTGGTTGTAGGCGGCGGTGGGCGTGAACATGCTTTGGCTTGGAAGCTGGCCCAGTCGCCCAAGGTGCAGATGGTGTACGTGGCGCCTGGCAACGGTGGCACCGCGTTGGACGCGCGCCTGAAGAACCTGCCCATCACCGACGTAGTGGAGCTGCGCCAATGGGCGCAAAACAACAAGATCGGCCTGACCGTGGTCGGGCCCGAGGGGCCTTTGGCGGCTGGCATCGTGGACGAGTTTCGCGCCCATGGCCTGCGCATTTTTGGCCCCAGCCGGGCGGCGGCGCAGTTGGAAAGTTCCAAGGCTTTCTCCAAGGCTTTTATGCAGCGCCATGGCATCCCCACAGCGGCTTTCGCGACCTTCTCTGACGCGCACGCTGCCCATGCCTATGTGAATGAACGCGGTGCCCCGATTGTGGTGAAGGCCGATGGCTTGGCAGCAGGCAAGGGCGTCGTGGTGGCCGCCAGTTTGGAGGAGGCGCATGCGGCGATCGACTTCATGCTGCAAGACAACGCGGGCGATGTGGTGCACAACGCCGGTGGTGCGCGTGTGGTGATTGAGGAGTTTTTGGAGGGCGAGGAGGCCAGCTTCATCGTCCTGTGCGATGGCAAAAATGTGCTGCCGTTGGCAACCAGCCAGGACCACAAACGCTTGGCTGACGGCGACTGCGGCCCCAATACCGGCGGCATGGGCGCGTACTCGCCGGCACCCATCGTGACGCCCGAAATCCACGCCCGTGCGATGCGCGAGGTGATCCTGCCCACCATCCGTGGCATGGACAAAGACGGCATTGGCTACACCGGTTTTCTCTACGCCGGCTTGATGATCGACGCCCAGGGCCAGCCCAAGACGCTGGAATTCAATTGCCGCATGGGCGACCCGGAGACCCAGCCCATCCTGATCCGGCTCAAGACCGATTTGCTCGATGTCCTGCTGGCCGCCACTGTTCCGGGCCCCCATGGAAGGCTCGACGAGATCGAACTTCAGTGGGACCGGCGCACTGCCTTGGGCGTGGTGCTGGCCGCAGCCGGTTACCCGGCCCAGCCGCGCAAGGGCGACGCCATCACCGGGCTGCCAGCGGACGCCGACGATGCGGTGGTGTTCCACGCAGGCAGCACGCAGCGCGACGGCCAGTTGGTGACTTCGGGTGGGCGTGTGCTGTGCGTGACGGCGTTGGCCGACGGCGTGCGCCAGGCCCAACAGCGCGCCTACCAGGTGGTGCAGGGCATTCACTTCGACGGCATGCAGTACCGCACCGACATCGGACACCGGGCCGTCAAGAGTTGATTGCCCACGCTTTAACCACGGACCTTATGACCCAAGCCGCTACCCCATCCCACGTTCGCAGTTACTTGCTGGACTTGCAAAGCCGCATCACGGGCGCGATTGCAGCAGTCGATGGCGGAAAATTTTTGGTAGACGCGTGGGAGAAACAGCCCGGCGAAATGCTCCAAGGCAATGGCGTTACGCAAATTCTGGAAGACGGCGCGGTGTTCGAGCGCGCCGGTTGCGGCTTCTCGCATGTGCGCGGTCCCAAACTGCCGCCAAGCGCGACCCAGCACCGGCCCGAACTTGCGGGTGCGCCTTTCGAGGCCATGGGTGTTTCGCTGGTGTTTCACCCCCGCAACCCGTTGGCGCCCACGGTCCATATGAACGTGCGCATGCTTGCCGCCAAGGCTCCCGATGGCCGCGACGTGTGCTGGTTTGGCGGGGGCATGGACCTGACACCGATCTACGGCTTTGAGGAAGACGCGGTGCACTTTCACAGTACCTGCCGCGATGCTTTGCGCCCTTTTGGGGACGACAAGTATCCCCGGTTCAAAACCTGGTGCGACGACTACTTTTTTCTCAAGCACCGCAACGAGCCGCGTGGTATCGGTGGCGTGTTTTTCGACGACTTTTCCGAGCTTGGGCAAGACCGCAGCTTTGCCATGCTGCAGTCGGTGGGCGACGCGTTTTTGACGGCCTACCTGCCCATCGTGGAGCGCCGCAAGGACATGCCCTACACGGCGCGCGAACGCAGCTTTCAGATCTACCGCCGCGGACGTTACGTGGAGTTCAATTTGGTCTGGGACCGTGGCACCCACTTTGGCTTGCAGTCGGGCGGTCGTACCGAGTCGATCCTGCTCTCTATGCCGCCGCATGCCAGTTGGTCTTACCAAAGCGTGCCCGGTGCGGGCACCCCGGAGGCGGCCTTGTACGAGCGTTTTTTGGTGCGCCGGGATTGGGTTTGAGCGCAGCGCCGCCGCAAGCCTCGGCGCCACGCATTGGCGTTTTTGGCGGCGCCTTCGATCCGCCGCACCGCGCCCATTTGGCACTAGCCCAAGCGGCCGTGCAGCAACTTGGTCTGGACAGCCTGCTGGTGGTACCCACGGGCCTGGCCTGGCACAAGCCCCGAACACTGACTGACGCCAGCCACCGCATTGCCATGTGCCAACTTGCTTTTGCGCAGGTCCCCAAGGCCAAGGTGGACAACCGCGAGACCCGCCGCACCGGCCCAAGTTACACCGCGGACACCTTGGCGGAGATTCAGTCCGAGCATCCCACGGCGAGCTTGTACCTGCTCATTGGCCAAGACCAGGCCCGCGCGCTGCCAACGTGGCACCGCTGGGCCGAGGTGGCGGGCGCCGCTACAATTTGCGTCGCTCTGCGGCCCGGTTCAATGCCCGCAGGTGCCGCACCCACACAGTCCACCCACAGCGCGCGTTCGCCCGATCTGGAGTCGCTTGCCATCCCAGGTCTCGTCCAGATCAACATGCCGCCGATGGATCTCAGCGCAACCGACGTGCGTCGGCACGCGGGGCGGCTCCAAGAACTAGCAGCGTGGGTCTCGGACCCAGTTGCGCGTTATATTGAACAACACCACCTTTACGAAGCTGACCGATGACCACTTCCCCTGTTGCCAAAAAAGACATCCAAAAACTGCAGCGCGCCATCGTCGATGGGCTGGAAAACGTGAAGGCGGTTGACGTGGTGGTGTTCGATACCGAGCACCTATCGGCCTTGTTTGAGCGGGTCATCATTGCCTCGGGCAGTTCCAACCGCCAGACCAAGGCCTTGGCCGCCAGCGTGCGCGACGCGGTGCGGGAGGCCGGTTTTCCCAAGCCGCGCCTGGAAGGCGAGGGCAATGGCGAGTGGATCATTGTGGATTGCGCCCAGGCGGTGGTGCACATCATGCAGCCCAACTTTCGTCAGTACTACCACCTTGAAGAGTTGTGGGGTGAACGTCCGGTTCGGCTCAAGCTCGGCGCGGCCAAGCCAGCGGCCCCGGCCAAGGCCACAGCAGTGAGCGCCAAGGAGAAGGCTCCCACCACACTCAAGCGCGCCAGCGCCGCCAAGAAAGGCGTGGCCCAGGCGTTTCCCTCCAAGGCGCAGGTCAAGAAGAATTTGGCCGCCAAGTCCTCCGCAGCAAAGTCCGCAACCCCCAAAACTGCGGCTGCAAAGTCTGCGGTATCTCGGTCGGCTGTCGCAAAGTCAGCAGCATTCAAGTCGGAAGTTGCCAAGCGCGATGTGGCCCAACCACCTGTTAGCCAGCCACCAGCCAAAAAGGCTGCTTCCCCGTCTGCGGCGGTGCGGGCACCGGCAAAGCGGGTGGTCGTTAAAGCGGCCCCAAGCCGTGCCACCAAGTCGGCGTCAGGATCGCCTGCAAAAGCTCCTGCCAAGGCCGCATTGAAAAGCGCGCCTGCCAAGAAGGCGACCGCTCGCAAAGTCTGAAGTCGCTTGTGAGGCTGTGCATCGTTGCCGTGGGCCAGCGGGTGCCCGATTGGGCGCAGACCGCATGGGACGACTATGCCAAGCGCTTCCCGCACGAAATCAAGATCGAACTCAAGGCCGTCAAAACCGAGACCCGCGGCTCCAAGACGCTAGACGCCATCTACGCAGCCGAGCGCGCACGCATCGAGGCCGCCATTCCCAAGGGCAGCCGCGTGGTGGCCTTGGATGAACGTGGCACCAGCCTGACGACCATGGCGCTGGCAGGCCGCCTAGCGGACTGGCAGCTCGGCGGCAGCGATGTCGCCCTGGTCATCGGCGGCCCTGACGGCTTGGACCCGGCCTTTCGTCAGGCGGCCCACGAGCGCATCCGCCTGTCTGACCTGACCCTGCCGCATGCGTTCGCCCGCGTGCTACTCATCGAGCAGCTTTACCGTGCCTGGTCGATCCAAGCCCAACATCCCTACCACCGTGAGTAGCCGCCGCGTGCAAGCATTTATCTACCTCGCATCGCAAAGCCCCAGGCGCAGCCAACTGCTCACCCAGCTGGGCGTCTCACACCAGCTGCTGGTGCCCGGGTCCGAAGAGGACGCCGAGGCGCTTGAAGACCCGCTGCCCAGGGAAGCGCCCGCTGCCTATGTGCGCCGTGTCACCGACTTGAAACTGCAAGCCGCGTTGCGGCGCAGGGAGCAACGCGGATTGCCCCCTGCGCCCGTGCTGTGTGCCGACACCACCGTCGCGCTCGGCCGTGTGCTGTTTGGAAAACCACACGATGCGGCCGATGCGGTGCGCATGCTGGCGCAGCTCAGCGGCACCACGCACCGGGTGCTGACCGCGGTGGTCCTGGCGTCGGGGCCGCGGCGGTGGCGCGCGCTGTGCGAATCCCGGGTCACGTTCGCGCCCATAGATGCGCAGCGGATTGGGGCCTATGTTGCCAGCGGCGAGCCGATGGGCAAGGCTGGCGCTTATGCGGTGCAGGGCGCTGCTGCCGCATTCATTTCCCGGATATCCGGTAGTTACACTGGAATCATGGGTTTGCCATTGTTTGAAACCGCCACGCTGCTTGCGCAACTGGACCCGGCACGATGCACCAAGACATCCTGATCAATTGGTCGCCCCAGGAGACACGGGTGGCCATCGTGGAGAACGGTGCGGTGCAGGAACTGCATGTGGAGCGCACGCTCGAGCGCGGCCTTGTCGGCAATGTGTACCTCGGCAAAGTGGTGCGGGTGCTGCCCGGCATGCAGTCGGCGTTTGTGGACATTGGACTGGAGCGCGCGGCATTCCTGCATGTGGCCGACGTGTGGCACCCCCCGCAAGAGGGCGAAACGATCAGTGCTGCCAAGGCGGCGCAAGCGCTGGTGCCGATTGAGCGGCAGGTGTTTGAAGGCCAGGCCCTCATGGTGCAAGTCATCAAGGACCCGATTGGCACCAAGGGCGCACGGCTGTCCACGCAGATCAGCATCGCGGGGCGCTTGCTGGTCTTTTTGCCGCAAGACGATCACATGGGCGTGTCGCAGCGAATTCCCGCTGCCCAGCGCGAGAGCTTGCGGGCCCGTTTGTTGGACTTGGCGGGGTCGGACGGCGGCGGATTCATTCTGCGCACCAATGGCGAGGATGCCAGCGACACCGAGCTGGCCGAGGACATCGCCTACTTGCGCAAGGCGTGGGCACGGGTCAAGTCCGCGTCGCTGCGGCTGCCACCCATGAGTTTGCTGCACCAAGACTTGAGCTTGTTGCAGCGGGTGCTGCGCGACATGGTGGGAGACGCCACACAGACCATTCGGGTTGACTCGCGTGAGCAGTTTGACGCCTTGCTGGCGTTTGGTCAGGAGTTCATGCCCTTGGCCGTTGGCAAGTTGCAGCACTACAAGGGTGAGCGACCTATCTTCGACTTGTACGCGATTGACGAAGAAATTGCCAAAGCCCTGGCGCGCCGGGTGGACCTCAAGTCGGGGGGCTACCTGATCGTGGACCAGACCGAGGCGCTCACCACGGTGGATGTCAACACCGGTGCGTATGTGGGTGCGCGCAATTTCGACGACACCATTTTCAAGACCAACTTGGAGGCCGCCCAGGCCATCGCCCGCCAACTGCGGTTGCGCAATTTGGGCGGAATCATCATCGTTGACTTCATTGACATGGCGCGCGAGGACCACCGCGACGCGGTGTTGGCGGAGTTTCGAAAGCAGCTCGCGCGCGACCGTGTCAAAACCATGGCGGGCACGTTCTCCCAACTGGGCCTGGTTGAGATGACGCGCAAACGTACCCGCGAGTCACTGGCCCACATGCTGTGCGAGCCGTGCGCGGTGTGCGCTGGCAAGGGCGTGGTCAAAACCGCGCGCAGCGTGGCCTATGACATCTTGCGAGAGATCTTGCGCGAGGCGCGCCAGTTCAATCCGCGTGAGTTCCGTATCGTGGCCTCGCCCAAGGTGGTGGAACTGTTTTTGGACGAAGAGAGCCAGCACCTTGCGGGCCTAAGCGAGTTCATCGGAAAGCCGGTGTCTTTGCAAAGCGAAGCCGCCATGGCCCAAGAGCAATACGACATCGTGTTGTTGTAGACCATGCCTGCCGGAAGACGCCTGCGCATTGCGGTATTGAGCCGCCATTTCGTTCACACCGGCGGCGGCGCTGAGCGCTATGCCATCGCCCTGGTTGAGGAACTTGCCACACAGCACGAGGTGCATGTTTTCGCGCAGCGAATCGACCACCAATGTCCGGGCGTGCGCTACCACCGTCTCGGGTTTCATCTGCGCCGGCCCCGCTGGATCAACCAACTGGGATTTGCGATAACCAGCTGGTGGGCCACCCGCAAGGGATTTGATGTGGTGCACTCGCACGAGAACGTGTGGCACGGCAACCTGCAAACCGTGCATGTGCTATCGGTACGGCACAGCCTTTTTTTTGGCAAGAGCGGGCTTGCGCTGTGCAAGCAATACCTCAAGGTGGCGACCAGCCTGCGCTTGTTGAGCTACCTGTGGCTGGAGAAATGCCGCTACACCCTGCGCCCTGGGCGCCGGGTGGTGGCGGTGTCCGAGCCGCTTCGCCAATCGATGCTGCAGGCCTACCCTGGTGTGCGCGCGGCGCTGGATGTGGTGGCCCCAGGTGTGCACCTTCCGTTGGAAGCGACCACCCCTGCGGTGCGGCAGGCCGCGCGAGAGCAGCTGGGTTTGCCGCAGGCGGGCACGTGCCTCCTGTTTGTTGGCAACGACATCCAGAAGAAAGGCCTGCCCGCGCTGGTCCAGGCCTTGGCGGGGCTTCCCGATGCCGTGTCGTTGGCGGTCGTTAGCGCTGCACACCAGCGCGATGCGGTGGCAGCGCTGGCTGCTGCGTCGGGCGTCGCGCAGCGGGTGTTGTTTTTGGGGCCGCAGCACGACATGCACGCCGCCTACTGCGCCAGCGACATGCTGGTACACCCCACGCTGCAGGATGCCTATGGCATGGTGGTGTTGGAGGCGTTTGCCTACCGGCTCCCTGTCGTGGTTAGCGCGCTGCCGTACTGCGGTATTGCATCGGACCTGGTGCACTTGCAGCACGCGTGGTTGCTCGACCAGCCTGCCGATGCACGGGCGCTCCAGCATGCCATTGCTTGCCTGCAGGCCGACCCCGCGCTGGCTGGGCAGCTAGCAGCGCGGGGTGCCGACTTTGCGGCTACCCATTCCTGGCACAGGGTCGCGCAGCAGCACCAGCAAATTTTTGATGCGATCGTTGCAGAGGCTGGTACATGAAAACCATACCGATTCTGATGTACCACCAGATTGACGTCGCCGCGCCCAAGGGCAGCGCGATGCGCGGACTGGTAGTGGCACCGCGCACCTTTTTCTGGCACATGGCCGTACTGTGGGCCTTGGGCTACCGCGGCCTGTCCATGGGCGAGTTGGAACCCTATTTGCAAGGGCAGCGCCATGGTCGGGTGTTTGGTATCACCTTCGACGACGGCTACGCAAACAACCTAGCGCATGCCCTGCCTGTGCTGCGGCGCTTCGGATTTACCGCCACCTGCTACGTGGTGGCCGATATGGTGGGCCAGTACAACCGCTGGGACACCGACCACGGCATTGCTGCGTCGCGCTTGATGAACACCGCGCAGTTGCAGCAGTGGGTTGACGGTGGGCAAGAGGTTGGCTCGCACACCCTGACCCATGCCCACCTGCCAGCGCTGAAGCCCGAGCAGCAGTTGCATGAAATTGCCGCTTCCAAGGCGCGCCTGGAGGCCATGCTGCGCCTGCCCCAAGCGGTGCGGCATTTCTGTTACCCCTATGGCGAGTACACCGTGGCCACGCGCCAGGCCGTACAGGTTGCGGGCTATGCCAGCGCCACCACCACCGTGCGGGGCAGAGCCCAGGTCTCCCAGAGCGTTGGCATGTGGGATCTGCCCCGGGTGTTGGTGAGCCGAACGACCACGGTGCTGCACCTTTTGTTGAAGTGCTTTACCCGCTACGAAGACCGCAGAAATCACGCGGCGGCCACCACGCCACCGGGCGACGCACCATGAACCCCCGCAACATATTGCTGGTGAAGTCGCACAGCATGGGCATCGGCGACCTTTTGCGCAGCTCGGCGGCATGGGCCGTGTTGCACGCGCGCTGGCCTGGCGTGCAACTGCACTTGCTGATGCTGAGCAAGCACGCGGGCTACCCGTCCGAGGATTTCATTCGGGGTCACCACCTGCTGGCCAGTGCGCACTTTGTGACCGTCAAGACGGGCAATCCGGGCGGCGGCGCCCAGCACAGTGTGCCGATGTCGGCGGTGTGCCACGCGGTTGCGCAAGCGCTGCAAGGCCAGACCATCGATTGGGTGATCGATTTCGAATCCAGTGGCCTCAAGACCGCTTGGCTGACCCGCTGGATTGCCAAGCGCAAGGGCGCACGCTCGGTGGGGATTGCCCAGTTTCCGCTGCGGCGCTTCTTCTACGACCTGGCAGCGCCATCGACCCACAAGTACCGCGCCCAGCACGAATTGGCGCGGGAAATGGACTACACCGAACGCGACTTTGTGGCCTTGGCTGCTTTGGGTCTGGCACGTGACGGGCAGCGCATCGTCTTGCAGCCCGGCCCCGAAGGCCGCGCCTGGCGCCGCGCACACCCCATCGCACGGCCGGGCAGGAAGACGGTGGTTCTCAACATCGGATGCGGAACCGCCGACGCCGTGGTCAAGCGCCCACAGCTCGATGCGCTGGTGGCATGTTGTGTTGCCCTGTATGCGCGCGAGCCCTTTGATTTGCATTTGTCGGGGGCCGCGTTTGAAGGCAAGGTCAATGCGGCATTTGCGGCGCTGTTTGCCCAGGCATTGCAGCAAGCGGGGTACGCTTTAGGCGCACCCGCAGGCTGCACTTTGGTGGACTGGTCAGGCGCCTTGTCCCTTGATGCACTTACCGGCTTGCTGCAGCAGGCTGACTTGGTGGTCTCCAGCGACTCTGGTCCCTACCACATGGCCGTTGGATTGGGTGTGCCCACTTTGTGCTGGTTCAACTTCGACACGCCGCCTTCGTACCACTGCGCTGAGGACGTGGCGTGCATGGTGCTGCCGCAGCCCGCTGACTTTGCAGCTACTGCCCAACACCTGCTACGGTCTAGGCCTGACGTGAATGGGGCCTGAGCCCGGCGAAGATCAGGCGTGGCTTAGGCGGATGAAGTCTTCGTACGCGCCGCCTTGGGCGATCAGGGCGTCGTGGTTGCCACTTTGCAAGATGCGGCCGTGCTGCAAGACGTAAATGGTGTCGGCATCGCGGATGGTGCTCAGCCGGTGAGCGATCGCGATGGTGGTGCGCCCAACCATGGCGGCACGCAACGAGGCCTGTACCAGGCTGTCGGTGTCGGTGTCCAGGGCGGATGTGGCTTCGTCCAGGATCAAAATGGGCGCGTCTTTGTAGATCGCTCTGGCGATTGCCAGCCGTTGCCGCTCGCCGCCAGACAACAAGCTCGCGTTGTGCCCCAGCACCGTGTCTATTCCCTGGGGTAAAGCGGCAATGCGCTCCGCCAGGTTGGCGGCCACCAACGCTTGGTGCGCCCGCGCGCGGTCTAGCGGTTGGCCCAGCGCCACGTTGTGCAGCACGCTGTCGTTGAGCATCACCACGTTTTGGCCCACCAGCGCAAACTGCTGGCGCAGGCAGTGCAAATCCCAGTCGCGCAGATCTACGCCGTCAAGCAAAACGTGGCCTTCTGTGCAATCTACAAACCGGGGCAGGAGGTTGGCCAAGGTGGTTTTGCCCGAGCCAGACAGTCCCACCAACGCAATGAATTGGCCCGGTGCAACGCTCAGGTGAACATTGCTCAGTGCATCACTGGTCGCGCCAGGGTAACGCACGCCCACGCCCTGGAACGAAATGTGACCCTCGCAGTGCGCTTTGCAAAAATTGCCGCTGCGCTCTGGCGCAACGCTTTCGATCAACGCGATGGCCCGTTCGGCGGCGACCACGCCCCGGGTGATGGTGCTGGACACCTCTGACAGGTGTTTGATCGGTGCAATCAGCATCAGCATGGCGGTAATAAAAGCCACAAAACCACCCGCAGACAGCGCACTGGATTGGCTCTGCACAATGGCTACGGTGATGACCGCAGACAGCGCGATGGAGCCAAAAAAATTGGTAATCGGCGCCACGGCCGAGCCAGCGATCGCTGACTTCATGGCCAGCTTTTGCAACAGGGTGTTGACCGCATGAAAGCGCTCTTGCTGCTGGCCCTGTGCATGTTGGATGCGTATCTCTTTGTGGGCCAGCACGTTTTCCTCGACCACATAGGCGAGTTTGTCGATGGTGGCTTGCGAGGCCTTGGTGAGGCTGTACAGCCGCTTGGCGAGCAAGCGCATAGCCCAAGCCACCAATGGAAAGATAACCAGAACAATGAGGGTAAGTTGCCAGTTGAGGTACAGCAAATAGCACACCAAGGCCAGAAGTGACAGGCTGTCTTTGACCACCGTGGTAATGGATTGGAGCAGCAACACCGCCCCGTTGGTAGCTTCAAAAACAATGGTGTTGGCCAGGGCTGTGGCGGGTTGTTTGCGGTAGAGATCGAGCTCGGCCACGCTGATGCAGTCAAACATTTGTCGGCGCAGGTTGTGCAAGCTGGTCTGGGCGATCTTGGCCAGCGCCACATCAGCCAAAAATGACGCACTCGAGCGCAAGGTGAAAAGGGCAATCACCGCCACCGGAATCATCCACAAATCCAAGGTTTGTGATTGGAATCCGTCGTCTAGCAGCGGCTTGAGCAGCGCCGGTATGGTGGGTTCCAGCGCCGAGCCCACCACCACCGAAAGTGCCAACACCCACCAGGCCAGGCGCGGCTTGGTGAAATAGCCCATGACACGGCGCAGCCTTTGCAGCACGCTCATGCTGGCCAATGCTTCGTCAGTGATTTTTTGCATCGCTTGTTTACGATTGTTGGGTATTGGCTTCAGACGAACGCTTGTGCATGGCAAGCAGGATGCCAAGACCCACGCAGAAAAAGTCGCCCATGCCGATGCCGAAGATCATGGAGTTGAACATGCCAGAGATCACCAGCGCCAGCACCACGGCTTGCAGGGTGTGCGCGTCGCGCGGCTCCTGGTGTTTGGAGAAAGCCCAGAGCCGCCACAGCACGGCCAGTAATAGCGCGAGACCCACCAGCCCGCCCTCGACAGCCCACAACAGGAACAGTTGGTGCGGGTTATCGGCAGTCGGTTGGGGGACACCGTCTCCGCCAATTCGCAGGTATTCGTGGTTCCAACTGCCAGCGCCCGAGCCCAGCAGGGGCCGTTGCGCAATGGCTTGCACCGAGGCGCCCCAAAACGCAAGGCGCTCACCCGACGACGAGTTGGTGGCGCCGGTTTGGGCGTAGGCCTGCACCTCGTGCCCCACCAGCGCCATGCGCTTTCGGAAGTGATCAGAGGCGCCCGCCAGCACGGCAAACGCCACAAACGGTACTGCCAACGTGGCCCAGCGCCACCGTTTTGGCATGGCGTGCAGGCACGCCAGACTGACCATACCCAAGGCTACCAGGTGGCCGCTTCTGCCTTGCAGAAAACCAAGTGTCAGCACCAGCGTGCTTACCGCAAACGCCACCGCAATCCAACGTCCGCGCGGGCCGAAGATGACACCACGCTGAAACCACAAAATGGCGGCCAGTACCGACTGCGAAATCGATTGCTCCAAATAGCTGCCGTACACCGCATACGTGGTGTCGGCGCTGTTGGCGGTGACCCACGGTGCCCTGATGCCGACCACCAGCAGCCAGGCGGTGAGCACCACAAACAGCTGGGCGAAGGCGAATGCCCTGAGCACCACCAAACCACGGTCGCTGGTCGCTATGAGGTAATAAATCACGGGGATGGTCAGCAGGCGCGCATGCCGTGTCCACGCCAAGCCGGCAGCGTCGCTTGGCACCGTGGACCAAAGAACACTGAGCGCCATGAAGGCGCAAGCCCACAAGACCACGGCGCAAACTGGCTGCACTGTTGCATCGCGTTGGGCCGCTACGCGCTGCTGGGCTGCAGTGCGGCGTTGCGCCCACCAGACCAGGTAGGCCAATGCCAGCAGGTAGAGCACCAAGCGGCCTATGGCCGCCACCGCCGTTCCCAAACTGGGAGATACCGCCACAAAACACAGCAGCCACAGGCTGACGGTGGCGAATCGGTCGGGGGCGGCGTGGTCGCCTTGGGACTGGAACATGTAAGGGTTTGGGTTGTCGACCGGCACGCCAGAGCGCTTGCGCCGCTATGCTAACGTCCGGCTTTTCATCTAACGGCCGCCCATCTTGAGCCAGCTAAGTGTAATCATCATCACCCTCAACGAGGCCAGCAACATCGGTGCTTGTCTGGACTCGGTTGCCTTCGCGAACGAGGTCATCGTGGTCGATTCGGGCAGCACCGACGCCACCGTCGCCATCGCGCAGGCCAAGGGTGCGCTGGTAACGGTGACCGCCGATTGGCCTGGATTTGGCCCGCAGAAGGGCAGGGCACTGGCGTTGGCAACCAAGCCCTGGGTCCTGTCCTTGGATGCCGATGAGCGGGTACCCGCAGCGCTCGCCAAAGAGATTCAGGTTGCGATCTCCAAGCAAGGCCCAGTGGCCTACGCCATCCCCCGGCTGACCCAGTTTTGCGGCCAGTGGATTAGGCACTGTGGCTGGACACCAGACTATGTGCTGCGTTTGTTTCGGCGCGATGCTGCGCGCTTTAGCCCGGATCTGGTGCATGAGCAGGTGCTGGTGGATGGCACAAGCCCGCAGCGCCTTGGCAGTTCGCTGTTGCATTTCAGCTACCCCACGCCGCAAACCTACTGGCGCAAACTGGAGCAGTACAGCCGGGCTTGGGCAATGCAGCGTTACCGGCAAGGGCAACAAACTTCGATGGCCCGTGCCGTGCTCTCCGGGCTGTTCGCGTTTGCGCGCTCGTATGTGGCGCGCTTGGGTTTTTTGGATGGTGCGATGGGCTTTGCGGTCTGTGTCATGCAGGCGCAGGCTGCGTACGGAAAGTACTTTGAGTTGTACTGTTTGAATCGACAACATGAACGCAAGACTGTTTAACTTTTTGGGCCCGGGCCTGTTCAGACGCGCCCTTTATGCCAGCTTGCTGTGGCTGCTGTGCGGCCCGGCTGCTGCCCAGTTTCGGGTCGAGGTGTCCGGTGTCGGCATGACGCAGTTGCCCATCGTCGTGTTGGCGTTTCGCGGCGAGGAAACCAGCCCGCAAAAGATCTCTTCGATTGTGCTGGCAGACCTGGAGCGCAGCGGACAGTTTCGCGGGGTGGACCCTGGCACAGCCACTGGCGATGAGCTCAGTCGCCCTGACTTCTCTCTGTGGCGCCAGAAAAACTCAGACGCCTTGGTGGCGGGAAGTGTCACCCGGCTGGCCGATGGCCGCTACGACGTGCGCGTACGGCTGTGGGATGTGGTGCGGGGCCAAGACCAGGGTGGGCAAAGCCATGCGGTGGTCGTTGGCGACTTGCGCCTGGCGGCCCACCGCATTGCGGACTTTGTCTACGAGAAGCTCACCGGTGATCGTGGCGCTTTCTCCACCCGTGTGGCCTATGTGACCAAGAGCGCCAACGCGTTCAACCTGTGGGTGGCAGACGCCGACGGTGAAAACCCGCAAAGCGCCCTCAACAGCCCCGAGCCCATCATTTCGCCCGCATGGTCTCCCAATGGCGCGCAGTTGGCATATGTGTCCTTCGAGGCGCGCAAGCCCACAATTTATGTGCACGAAGTGGCTACCGGAAAGCGCCGCCTGGTGGCCAATTTCAAGGGATCGAACAGCGCGCCTGCGTGGTCGTCGGACGGCCGGTTTCTGGCGGTGACGCTCAGCCGCGATGGCGGATCGCAGCTGTACTTGCTAGATGCGCAGACGCCCGGCGCCGAGCCCCGGCGGCTGATCCAGTCCTTCTCGATTGACACCGAGCCGGTGTTCGCACCCGACGGCAAAACGATTTATTTTGTCAGCGACCGCGGGGGCTCTCCCCAAATCTACCGTGTTCCCGTAGCTGGCGGCTCCCCAGAGCGCGTGACCTTTGCGGGCGGATACAACATTTCTCCCGACCTCAGCCCCGACGGCCGCTGGATGGCCTACATATCGCGGGTCAATGGCGCATTCCGGCTGCACCTGATGGACCTGACCAGTGGCGCAGTGACTGCGCTGACCGACTCCAACGCCGACGAGAGTCCAAGTTTTTCCCCTAACAGCCGACTTTTGATTTATGCCACGCAAATCCAAGGCCGTGAGGCCCTGATGACCAGTACGCTGGATGGAAAAATCAAGGCCCGGTTGGCCGGTCAAAATGGCGATATTCGTGAGCCGGACTGGGGTCCCTTTTTGAAGTAAGCAAAGTAACTCGGGAGTTTTGAATGAAGCTGTATTTATTGGCGGGCTTGGCAGTGGCAACTCTGGGAGCGTGTGGCACCTCGGTCAAGCTCGATCCGGTGCCGATTGAGGACAAGGCAGGTGTTCCTGTGACGGTCAGCCCCACGCCCACCGCGCAGCCCCAAGGAAGCGAAGTCGGCACCGGACAAGTGGCCACCGTCAATCTTGGTGGATCCCTGAGCGATGCCGAAATCCAGTCGCTTGGGCGCTTGGTCTATTTTGATTACGACAGCTTTGTTATTCGCCCCGAATTCCAAGCGGTCATCGAATCCCATGCGCGTGTGCTGAAAGCGCAACGCACCCGCAAAGTCGTGATTGGCGGTCACACCGATGAACGTGGCGGACGCGAGTACAACCTCGCATTGGGCCAAAAGCGGGCGGAAGCCGTCCGCCAGGCCTTGTCCTTGCAAGGCGTGTTGGACGCGCAGCTGGAGGCAGTCAGCTTTGGTGAAGAAAAGCCCGCCCAGACCGGCACATCCGAAGCGGATATGGCCAAGAACCGCCGCGCCGAGATTTCCTACCGATGAGCCGCCTGTTCCCACCGTCGCGCACCAGCGCCTGCAAAGCGCTGGTGCTGGCACTTGCGCTTGCCGGGGTTGGCGGTGCGCAGGCCGGGTTGTTTGACGACGACGAGGCGCGGCGCGCCATATTGGAGTTGCGCCAGCGGATGGACACCATGCGCCAAAGCATCGACAGTGTTCGCCAGGAGGCCGACCAGAAGAACGCCGAGGAAGCGCGCCGTGCTACCGAGGAAGGCGCGCAGTTGCGCCGAGCGCTGCTTGATTTACAAAACCAGCTCACCACTGCGCGTGCCGAAGTTGCCACCTTGCGTGGACTCAACGAGCAATTGGTGCGCGATGTTGCCGAGCTGCAGCGCAAGCAAAAAGATGCCGAGTTGGCAATTGAGGAGCGGTTGCGCAAGTTCGAGCCGACGCGGGTCACGGTTGACGGCAAAGAATTCATGGTCGAGCCGGCGGAGAAGCGTGACTTCGAGGCAAGTCTGGCCACCTTTCGCAAAGGTGATTTCGGCAACGCGGCGCTGGCATTTGTCGATTTTCTAGCCCGCAACCCGCAAAGTGGCTACCGCACGTCCGCCTTGTTTTGGTTGGGCAACGCGCAGTACGCCACCAAAGACTATAAGAGCGCGTTAACCAATTTCAGGAGCTTGGTGGCCCAGTCAGCGGGGCACATGCGGGTGCCCGAGGCGATGCTTGCGATTGCCAATTGCCAGATTGAGCTCAAGGACCTACGCGGCGCCCGCAAAACCCTCGAAGAGCTCATTGCCGCCCACCCCAACACCGACGCAGCCGGGGTGGCCAAAGACCGCATCGCGCGGTTGAAGTGAGCGGCCGTCGGTGAGCGTGGAGCGCCGCTTTGCGGGACTGGCCCGCTTGCTGGGCTCCGAGCCCGCCGAGCGCGTGTACCGTGCGCACGTTGCGGTGGTGGGCCTGGGTGGTGTCGGTTCCTGGGCCGCAGAGGCACTCGCCCGCAGCGGGGTAGCGGCGCTGACATTGATCGACCTGGACCATGTGTCAGAGTCCAACATCAACCGCCAGATTCACGCGCTGACTCCCACCGTCGGAATGTCAAAAGTCGAAGCAATGCGCGAGCGCATTGCGCTCATTAACCCGGATTGCCGTGTCACCGCAGTTGATGCCTTCGTCGAGCCAGGTAACTGGCCGGGCGTGTTGCCCGCTGGCGTTGACGCAGTGGTGGACGCCTGCGACCAACTGCCCGCGAAGCTCGCCATGGCCCGTTGGGCCCGCCAGAGTCAGACCCTTTTTGTGACGGTGGGCGCCGCCGGTGGTAAGCGCCTGGCGCACAAGGCGGACCTCGCCGATTTGTGTGATGTCACCCACGACCCCCTGCTGGCCAAGCTGCGTTACCAGTTGCGTCGCTCGCCTGGCGCCCCGGCGCAAACCAAGCCTTTCGGTATCGCGTGTGTGTTCAGCCGCGAGGCAGTGCAAGCGCCACTGGCCATGTGCGAGGGTGGTGGCGACGGTTCACTTAACTGCCACGGTTATGGGTCGCTGGTCACAGTCACTGCCACCTTTGGTCTGTGCGCAGCGGGTTGGGTGATGGAGAAAATTTCTTCCCACCAAGAATTGCCGAAAAAACGGCGGCTATAATCGAGGGCTTCGCAGCAAAGTGTCTCTTGCAACAGAGGCACAGAACTGTTGGGACGTTAGCTCAGTTGGTAGAGCAGCGGACTTTTAATCCGTTTGTCGTGGGTTCGACCCCCGCACGTCCCACCACCAATCCCCGGGGATCTTAGCTCAGCTGGTAGAGCAGCGGACTCTTAATCCGTAGGTCGAGAGTTCGAATCTCTCAGATCCCACCATCCCCGCAGTTCGCGTTCCCCCACATTTGCTGTCCCAGGCTTCTGCCACGCAAGTTGCAGCTCAACTGCCGCTGACACAGCCGGTTACCACGCAGTGGTGGCCAGTTCACTGCCATCCGTGGCCGCTGGGCGATCCACCGAGCAAGCGCTCCACAATGTCGGTTCTGTGCCGCAGCGGCTTGGTGATCGCGTAGAAGCGCTCTTGGAGTTGCGCTGAGGTGCCTAGCACCACCAGCGATCCTGCATGCAATTCATCTTGCACCACCACTTCGGGAAGTACCGTCAGCCATCCGCTGTCGCGGGCGATCAGGCGCAGCATGGCCATGTCATCGACCTCCGCGCGTATCCTCGCGGCGATGCCGGCGGCAGCACACAAAGCATCAAACTGTGCGCGTACGGCGTGCCGGGGTCCGGGTACGGCCAAATCAATGCCCTGTAAGTCATCGGGCAAACGCAGGCGCTGACCTCTCCACACCGCGCTGGGTCCGACCAAGGCGACCGACTGGCTTCCCAGAAAGCGGCAATGCAAAGGGCGCTCGGGGTCGCCTGGTACGGTCTCGTTGGTCAGCACGACGTCGAGTTGGTGCTGCACCAGGCGTGCGAGCAATTCATCGAGCGTGCCGGACTCCAATGTCAAAACCACGTCGGGGTCTGCCAGCAGCGGACGAATCCAGTTCTCTTGGTAGTTGCGCGACAAGGTGGCTACGCTGCCCACCCGCAAGCGCGTCACGCCTTGGCTGTGCCCCTTCAGGCGCCCCAACATTTCCTGACCCAGGCCGAAGATGGTGTCGGCATAGGACAAGACCAGTTGACCGGTATCGGTCAACACCAGCCGACGCCGTTCGCGGGTAAACAAGGGTTCCCCGATGCGTTCCTCTAGTTGCCTAATTTGGGCCGAGAGCGCCGACTGCGAGGTGTGCAGGTCTTCTGCGGCACGGGTGAGGTGCCCCGACTTGGCCACCCGCCAAAAGTAAAACAGGTGGTGAAAGTTCAGCTGCTCCAAGTTCATGATCTATTTTTAAGAACAATAAAAAACTATCTATGTATTTTACAGAACTTAAATAGCTCGCCACCATACGAAGGCTTCAACCCTCGAGCCCACGTTGTGAACCTGCCTACCTCTTTTTCCGCTGCGGCGATGTGCCTTCCGATTGCTGCCATGGTGCTTGCGATTCTTTCTGTCCGCTTTACCGCGCCGGCCGCCAGTTGGCACTGGCGCACCTTCTTGGCGCTGTCTGTGGTGGCCCTGTTTGCGGCGTTGGTGGTCCCCATCCTCGCTGCCTTTGACACCTTGGGAAGGGGCGATGGCGGGCTGGCACCGTGGTTGCGCTCCACACCGCTGGGCATGGCCATGGCGGTACTGGTGCAGTTGCTGGGAACGGTGATTGGCGTTTTCTCTTGGCGCTACCTGGAGGGCGAGGGCCGACAAAGGCGCTACCTGGCAGGCTTGGCCGGCGTTCTGGCGTCAGTCCAGTTGTTTTTGCTTGCCGACCACTGGGTGGTGATGGTGGTGGCATGGGCGCTGGTTGGGCGTGCTTTGCAGCATCTCTTGTGTTTTTATGCAGAGCGGCCATTTGCGCTGCTGGCAGCGCACAAAAAGCGGCTCGCTGACCGACTGGCCGATGGGCTGCTGCTGCTTGCCGCCGCGCTTGCCTGGACCGAGGTGGGCAGTGGCGCGTTTGAGGATTTGTGGGCGCACATTGCGCGCGAGGGCTTGGGTCTGCCATTGCAAGTCAGCGCGCTGGCCCTTGTGTTGGCCGTCGTGCTGCGCACCGCATTGCTGCCGGTACATGGCTGGATTGTGCAGGTCATGGAAGCCCCCACACCCGTGTCTGCGCTGCTGCATGCTGGCGTGGTCAACTTGGGTGGCTTTGCCTTGATCCGCTTTGCCCCGATGCTGGAGCACGCGACCATGGCGCGTGTGGTGTTGGTGGCTTTCGGCCTGGCCACTGCAGTGCTCGCCGGGTTGGTGATGCTGACCCGCGTGAGCATCAAGGTACGCCTTGCATGGTCCACGGTGGCGCAAATGGGGTTTATGGTGCTGGAATGCGGATTGGGCCTGTACACCCTGGCAGCCTTGCACCTGATTGGTCACTCGCTTTACAAAGCCCATGCTTTTTTGTCGGCCTCCAACGTGGTGCGCGAGACCCGCATCGGCTTTATGCGCGATGCAGTGGCACCTACTCCCTTGGGTGTGATGCTGGCGCCGGTGTTGTCTGTCATGGCGGTAGCGGCAATGGTCTGGCTGTTGGATGCTGGGGCTTGGCCCTGGTGGTGGACCGCCGTGCTCGGCTTTGCGTGGGCGCCTCTACTGTGGCATTGTGACCCGCGCACTGGTTTTCGCACGGCGTACCGGCACACAGCAGCCGGGTTGTTGATGGTGGCGGGTTTGTGCGTTTTAGCGCTGCTGGCCCACGCTTTGCCATGGGGTGTTCAGGACCATCCCAACGACGGTTTTGGGCTGCTTGCCCTGTTCGGTATGGTGCTGCTGTACCTCAGCTTGGTGATCTTGCAGCTTCGCCCCCACGCCTTGCAGGTTTGGCGGCGCTGGAGTTATGCCGGTTTTTATGTTGACGAGGCGTTTACCCGGCTGGTGTTGCAACTTTGGCCCGCAGGTTGGACGCCGCAATCCAAGCCGCTGGACCCCCAGACACGTGAATAAGGTACAGCCATGAAAAACCCCAGCAGCAACCCCGCACCCGGCGATAAGCAGCGTTTGTCGCCAACACAGCGGATGGAAATCCCCGACCTGGATTTGCAAATCAGCGCCGCCTGCGAAAGGGCCTGCCAATCCATTGCCCCTGCTTGGCCCCTGGACCGTGCGATTGCCGTCAACCCGCACTGGTCGCGTATCGGTATGCCGGTGCGGCAGGTGGCAGCGCGCATGGCGGTGCTTGCAGGCATTCGCGTGTTCCCCTCGCGCGCCTACCAGAGACAGGCATGGTTGCAGGGGCGTACCACCGCGCAAGATTTGCAAACCGCTTTGGCGGTACTCGCGGATTTCGATACAGGTGTAGACCTACAGGCAAAGTGGCCAAGCTGGACTCCTGCACAGTGTGTGGATGCGCTCCAGCGTGAGCCATCTGTCGCCCAACTCCCGCTGTTGATCGACCTGTTGGACAACGAAACACAAGCCGCTAACCGTCTTCCGTGGCGCCAAGCCATTACCCACCAGGTGAGCCAAACGTGTGCGGCCTACTTTGACACCCAGCAGGCGGACTGGCAGCCGCAGCGCACCCAGGGCTTGTACCAGTTTTGGCTCGACACGCTGCAGCATGACCACGGCATCGGCATCCTGATGGGTCTGCCGCAGCTTGGCGCAACCTTGCAGGCTTTGCCGCATACCCCGCAGGACGCTGAGCGTTGGGTGCTGCAGCGGCTGGGCTTGCCGCAGTCGGTGTGGGCGGACTACCTGGAAGCCGTTTTGCTGACCGTCAACGGCTGGGCCTCATGGTGTGCGTACCTCGGCTGGCAAGCCCGTCTGGAAGGGCAGCAAGATGACCATTTGCGCGAACTGCTGGCGATCCGCCTGGCTTGGGGCGCCATCTTGTTGGAAGGCCGCAGCGGCAGCCCCGAGGCAGGAGCGTTTGGCCTGCTGCAAGACCAATGGGGCCGTGCGCACGATGCCATCGCGCAGGCCCATGAAGCGTTGCGTATCGACGAAGTCTGGCAGCTCGCTTTAGAAGCTGGCTACCAACGTGCGCTGGCAGAGAAGTTGCGGAAGGTTCAAAGTACCCATGAGACTGGTTCGACCGGGGACTTGGCGGCCGCGTGCACACCCGCGCAAGCGGAGGCTCTGCAAGCGCACAGCGCAGCTGCACAGCGGCCAGGGGCAGGAGCACCAGCGCTGCCCGCAGAGGTGCAGGTGCAGGCCGCGTTTTGCATCGATGTGCGCAGCGAACCCCTGCGCCGCGCGCTGGAGACGGCATGCCCGGCGATGCAGACGGTGGGATTTGCCGGTTTTTTTGGCCTTCCGGTGGCCTACACACCGCTGGCTACGGCGGCGCGCCGACCGCAATTGCCAGGATTGTTGGCACCCGCAATGGAAGTGACAGACTGCGTCGTGCAGCCAGGTGGCGCCAACAGCGCAGCGCATGCACTACAAGTGCTTGCGCAAGCCCGTAGCGACCGGTTCAGGCTGGCCGGACAGGGCCAAGCGGCAAGCCGGTGGCCCGGTGCGGCGTTCTCTTTTGTCGAAGCGGCAGGCTTGGCCTACAGCGCCAAGCTGCTGCAATGGATCTGGCCTGGTCAGGGAGACCGGGCGCGGGACGACTTGGCAGGGCTGCCCGCACGCTACCGCCCAGTGTGCAGACCGCAGCTCACCGCGCTGGATACCCAGACCAAGGTCGCCTTGGCCGCGCAGGTGCTGCATGCCATGGGCTTGGAACGCGCCCTGGCGCCCCTCGTGTTGTTGGTTGGCCACGGCAGCCAGTCCAGTAACAACGCCCATGCAGCGGCCCTCGACTGCGGTGCCTGTTGCGGCCAAACGGGTGAGGTCAACGCGCGCGCCCTGGCGCAGTTGCTCAACGAAGCTGCGGTGCGGGACGGGTTGAGCGACCGGCACATCACCATCCCGTCAACAACTTGGTTTGTGGCCGCGCTGCACAACACCACCACCGACGAGATCGAAGGCTTTGACCTGGACTTGCTGCCCCCCCAAGCGCGTGCCTGGTGGGACGCTCTGCGTGGAGCGTTTGCCCAGGCGGGTCACCAAGTGCGCAGCGAGCGGTCGGCAGCGTTGGGTATCGCCCCTGGTTTGGCGGCTGATGCGCTCTTGCACTTGCTGCGCAGACGCGCCAATGACGGCGCGCAAACCCGCCCCGAGTGGGGCCTTGCGGGTAATGCGAGTTTGCTCATCGCGCCGCGCGCACGCAGTCGCAGCGTGGTGTTGGATGGTCGCAGTTTTCTTCACGATTACGACGCCAGCCAAGACACCGATGGCAGTGTGCTCGAGTTGCTGATGACAGCGCCCATGGTGGTAGCCCATTGGATCAACTGGCAGTACCACGCCTCGACGGTCGATCCGCTGCACTTGGGCAGCGGCAACAAGGTGCTGCACAACGTGGTCGGTGGTCATATTGGTGTGTTTGAGGGCAACGGCGGCGACCTGCGCATCGGGCTCGCACGCCAGTCACTGCACGATGGAACGCGTTGGGTGCACGAGCCCTTGCGCCTGACTGTGGTGATCGACGCTCCGGCTGCCGCGATTGAAGCCGTGATCCAAAAGCACGCCATGGTGCGCCAGCTCTTGGACAACCAATGGCTGACACTGTGGCGCATGGGCGCCGAAACCTTGCACGCCTACCGCAAAGGCCAATGGCAAGTACTCGGGCCGCCCACCGCCGCTGCCCCGAACTAGGCGCACGCCGACCAAGTCGCCGGCGAGCCGCACCGCTTGCGCTAAGGTGCCGCGTCGCGCACCAGCACCAGCTTGCCCTTCATGTCGCGTGCAGCCATGCGTTCGAAGGCTTGTTTAAGTTCGGAAAAGGGCAGGGCTGTGTCGATTACGGGCTTTATCTTGCCTTCTTGGTACCACTGCCCAAGAACCGCCAGCATGGCGGCGTTGTGCGCGGGTTCGCGCTTGGCGAACTCTCCCCAAAAAACACCTACGATGGATGCGCCTTTGAGTAGCGCGAGGTTGAAAGGTAGCGCGGGAATGGGCCCAGCGGCAAAGCCCACCACAAGGTAGCGACCTCGCCAGGCGATGGATCGCAGCGCTGGTTCCGCCAGGTCGCCGCCCACGGGGTCGTAAATCACGTCTGGCCCCCTGCCTTGGGTGCAGGCCTTGAGCGCGTCGCGCAAGTTTTCGCGGCGGTAGTTAATGACCGCGTCTGCACCCAGCTCGGTGCACATCGCACATTTCTTATCGCTGGAAGCAGCGGCGATCACCCGTGCGCCCACGGCCTTGGCAATCTGGATCGCCGCCGTGCCCACACCGCCGGCTGCGCCCAGCACCAGCACGGTTTCTCCAGCGCGCAATTGCCCCCGGTCCACCAGTGCGTGGTGCGAGGTCGCGTACGTCATTACCAGCGCGGCTGCGTCGCCCCAAGGCATTTGGTCGGGCAGTGGCATGCACAGCGCGGCCTTGACTACCGCGTGGCTTGCAAAGCCCCCAGTGCCGCTGACGCAGGCTACCGCCTGGCCGACGTGCAGATGCGACACCCCCGGCCCCAACTTCGCCACCACACCTGCAAACTCGGCGCCAGGCACAAAGGGGGGCGGGGGTTTGAACTGGTACTTGTTTTGGACGATCAGGATGTCAGGGAAGTTCAAGCTGGCGGCGCGGATGTCTACCACTACCTCACCGGCCTGGGGCACGGGGTCGGGCAATTCGGTCCATCGCAGGGCGTCTACGCCCACTGGGTTTTCACAGAGCCAAGCTTGCATCTATAACCTCCACAAAGTGTGGCGCGATGATAGGTCGATCTGTCCCAAGGATGCCCCCTACAATCAAAGGCAACCCCCATCCACCATGAAAATACTAATCTCCAACGACGACGGCTACCAAGCGGCAGGCATCGTGGCTTTGTACGAAGCGCTCAAAGAAGTCGCCGACGTCGAGGTGGTAGCACCCGAGCACAACAACAGCGCAAAATCCAATGCGCTGACCCTGCATTCCCCCTTGTATGTGCACCGAGCACCCAACGGTTTTCGCTACGTCAATGGAACCCCGGCGGACTGCGTGCACATTGCCCTGACCGGTCTGCTGGATTACCGGCCCGACCTCGTGGTCTCAGGCATCAACAACGGCGCCAACATGGGCGACGACACGATTTATTCCGGCACCGTGGGCGCGGCCATGGAAGGTTTCTTGTTTGGTATCCCGGCGATTGCCTTTTCGCAAGTGGAGCGCGACTGGGTGGAGCTACGCAGCGCAGCGCGCAAGGCCCGCGAGCTGGTGGAGTCTATGCAGCGCCACCACTTGATTGGTGTGCAGCCGTGGCTGCTCAATGTCAACATTCCCAACCTTCCGTACGCGCAAATTGGCAGCCTCAAGCTGTGCCGACTGGGCAAGCGCCACGCCGCTGAAAAGGTGATCCAGCAGACCAGCCCCCGGGGCGAAACCATGTACTGGATCGGTGCGGCCGGACCGGTGATGGACGACGCCGAGGGCACCGATTTTCATGCCACGGCGACGGGCCACATGGCGGTGACACCGCTCAAAGTCGATCTGACGGACCATGCGCACCTGGGGTATTGGGCGCAGACCGCCGCCCGTTTGAACGCCCCAAGCTGACCGTTGACCCGATGAAGCAACGGCCTTCTTTCCCCGCCAAACTGGTACCACCCTCGTCTGCGCGCGGTCCCACCAGCACGAATGCCCGGATATCTGTGGCGGCACCGCTGCCCCCCGCCCAGGGGCTTGGCATGGACTCTGCGGCGGTGCGCATGCGCATGGTGCAGTTGCTGCAGAAGCAAGGCGTTACTGACACTGCAGTGCTGGCTGCCATGGGCGCGGTGGAGCGCCACCGGTTTGTCGACTCGGCACTGGTCAACCAAGCCTACGAAGACACCAGCCTGCCGATCGGGCTGGGGCAGACCATCTCCAAACCTGGCGTGGTGGCGCGCATGCTGGAGTTGCTGCGCAAAGGCGCAGAAGGCACCATGGGCCGGGTCTTGGAGATTGGCACCGGTTGTGGCTACCAGGCCGCCGTGCTGAGTTTGCTAGCGCGCGAGGTGTACAGCATTGAGCGGCTGCGTGGGCTGCACGATAAAGCCCGCGACAACGTGCGATACGCCAGGCTGGCCAACCTGCATCTGCTGTTTGGCGATGGCACCCAAGGCTTTGCGTCGGGTGCGCCCTATGCCGGCATCATTGCTGCCGCCGGTGGCGAGGCCGTGCCGCAAGCCTGGGT
>JBIIZY010000014.1:0-27363 GCA_044346035.1 Rhodoferax sp.
TGCGCAGCGGCCACGACTTCAACACCACGCTGGCCAGCCTGCGCTTGCGGCTGGACACCCGCGCCCTGCGGCCTTTTTCACGCTGGATCACGCCGCTGTCGCCGTCCATGGGCAGCAAGCGTTTTGACACCCGTTTTTTTGTAGCAGCCCTGCCCGCAGGCCAGTCGGCCACTCACGACCAGCACGAAACCACCGAGAGCGTCTGGTTGCGCCCCCGCGCTGCGCTAGCGCAGTACGTGCGCGGCAGCATGGTGATGGCACCACCGCAAACCATGACGCTGGCACACCTGGCGCGCTTTGGCAGCGTGGCCGAGGTCTTGCAGCACACCCAGATGCGGCCGCCACCGCTGGTGTTTCCGCAGGCGCTGCTGGCGCAAGACGGCCAGCGCGTGCTGTGCTACCCCGGCGACCCGCTGCACGATGTGCCCCTGCGCGCCATACCCGGCCCCACACGGCTGGTGCAACGCGGGCGCCGGTTCGAGCCGGAGGCGGGTTTGGAGGGTTGGTTTGTCTGAGGCCGCTCAGACCTTGAAGACCTTGGCGTGCAGGCGGCGCATGGACCACCACACCACGCCCACCACCACCGGAATGGTGGCCGCAGCAGTGACCTCGGGCCCCAGCGGCCAGCCCAGGTGCTGCGCGCCCTTGGCCAGGTAGCTCACCAACCCCACGATGTAGTAAGTGATGGCCGCCACCGACAGGCCCTCCACGGTGGACTGCATTTTCAGCTGCATGCCCTGGCGGCTGTTCATGGCAGCCAGCAATGCTTGGCTGCTTTGCTGCTGCTCAATCTCCACCCGGGTGCGCAGCAGGTTGCTGATGCGTGAGACGCGCTGCGACAAGGCATCTTGCCGCCGACTCGACCACTCGCAGGTGCTGCGCGCCGGGGTCAAGCGGCGGTCCATGAACTCGCGGATGGTTTGCATGCCCGCCAACCGGGACTCGGCGATGTCGCCAATGCGTTTGTCCACCAACTCGAAGTAGGCCGCACTGGCCGAAAAGCGCGAGTGGCTGGCAGCGTGCTGGCTCTCCACCTGCCCGGCCAGCCGGGTCAGGCGGTCAAGCAAGGCGGGCTCGTCGTCGCGGTTGGCCGAGCGAATCGACTGCGCCAGCTCGGCAAGTTCTAGTTCAGCAGAGGCCAGCACCGCAGACGCCTCGCGGGCGGCAGGCAGGCCCAGCAAGGCGGCCATGCGGTAGGTTTCAATCTCCAACAAACCTTGTACCAAGCGGCCCAGGCGGCGCGGCGTCAGGCTACCAGCCAGCACCACCATGCGCGAGAAACCATCGGCGTGGATGGCAAAGTCGGTATACACCTCGGCAAACCCGTCGGCCACGGTGGAGGCGACCAAGGTTTCGTCGGACAGCACCTGGCGCACCAGGGTGTCGGGCTCCACACTGCCTGCGGGCAAGGCCCACAAATGCACCGAGGCCAGGCACTGGCCGGGTAGTTGGGCCATCCAATCGCGTGGCACCACCTCGCTGGCAGTTTCTGGGTCGCGGTCGCCAAAGGGGTCGGACTTGAGCGGGCGAATAAAGGTCCAGGTGACAAACTCAGTGTGCAACTCCCAGCGCACGCGGTACAGCCCGAAATCCACCCGGGTGTGGGTGGCAGCCGCGTCGGGTGCGGGCAGGTGGTTGTCGCGTGCCAGCGCCGCCATGTGCGCGCGGCTTTGGGCGCGCTGTTCGGCATTGCACACCATGACCACATGCGAAATGCACAGCGGTGCCGCCATGGCCTCGGGAGGCCGGGCATGAATTTCGTTGTGCAGCGCGACGCGCAGGGGGTGTTGCATGGCGGGCCTAGTCGTCTACAAAGGCTTCTTCGCGCTTGGATTTGACCGAAGGCAGCAGCACGATCACCAGCAAGGCCAAGGCCACCACCAGCAAGCTGGCAGACAAGGGGCGCGTCACGAACACACTCCAGTCACCGCGGCTAAGCAGCAAGGCCCGGCGCAGGTACTCTTCCATCATCGGGCCCAGAATAAAGCCCAGCAGCAAGGGCGCGGGCTCGGTACCGAGCTTGATAAACAGGTAGCCCAGCACACCAAAGATAGCCACCATCCAAATGTCAAAGGTGTTGTTGTTGGTGGAATACACGCCAATCGCACAGAACAGCACGATGGCCGGGAACAGCCAGCGGTAGGGCACGCTCAAGAGCTTGATCCAGATACCAATGAGCGGCAGATTCAAGATCACCAGCATCAGGTTGCCGATCCACATGGATGCAATCAGGCCCCAAAACAACTCGGGGTTGGAAGTCATGACCTGGGGGCCAGGCTGGATGTTGTGGATGGTCATCGCACCGACCATCAGCGCCATCACCGCATTGGGCGGAATGCCCAAGGTCAGCAAGGGAATGAAGGACGTTTGTGATCCTGCGTTGTTGGCCGCCTCGGGCGCTGCCACGCCGCGGATGTTGCCCTTGCCGAAGGGCACTTCGCCGGTGCGAAGCCGGGTCTTTTTCTCTAACGTGTAAGCCGCAAACGCTGCCATCACGGCGCCGCCGCCGGGCAAGATGCCCAGTGCCGAGCCCAGTGCGGTGCCCCGCATGACGGCGGGCAACATGTTCTTGAAGTCTTCTTTGGTGGGAAGTAGCCCGGTGACAGAGGCAGTGAACACCTGGCGCTCGCTTGCGCTTTTGGACAGGTTGCTGATGATCTCGCCATAACCAAACACGCCCATGGCAATCACAATGAAACCGATGCCGTCGGTGAGCTCAGGAATATCGAAACTGTAGCGCGCCACACCGGAGTTGACGTCGGTGCCAATCATGCCCATGAGCAGGCCCAGCACGATCATTGCAATCGCCTTGAGCAGCGAACCCGAGGCCAGCACCACCGCACCAATCAAGCCCAAAATCATGAGCGAAAAATACTCGGCAGGGCCGAACTTGAAAGCCAGCTCGGTCAACGGTCCGGCAAAAGCGGCCAAGATCAAGGTGCCCACGCAACCTGCAAAAAACGAGCCCAGGCCAGCCGCTGCCAGCGCCGGACCCGCGCGCCCGCTGCGGGCCATTTGGTAACCGTCCAAGGTGGTGACCACCGAGGACGACTCGCCCGGCAGGTTCACCAAGATCGCGGTGGTCGAGCCGCCGTACTGTGCGCCGTAATAAATGCCCGCCAGCATGATGAGCGCCGCCACCGGGGGCAGCGCGTACGTGGCTGGCAACAACATGGCAATCGTGGCCAAGGGGCCAATGCCGGGCAGCACCCCGATGAGCGTGCCCAGCAGGCAGCCCAAAAAGGCGTACATCAAGTTCTGGGCAGTGAAGGCAACGCCAAAGCCGAGCGCGAGGTTGTCAAATAGTTCCATGGTGCTTTGTCGTCCTCATGCTTTGAAAAAGGCGGGCCATACCGGGAATTGCAACTTAAGCATCACCACAAAAGCCAGGTAACTCACCAACGCAAGAATGGTGGCCAACACAGCCGCCTCTTTGGGCTTGAACACCTCACCGGCATTGCTGGCAATGAAGGTCAGCAGGTAAATGCCCACCACCAGCCCCAAGGGGGGCAAACCAATCGACGGCAAGCCGCCGATACAAATCCCGAACACCAAATTGGCGCTGATGATGAAAAACAGCGGCTTCCAAGCGAACTTGCCGATCTTGTCGCCGCCGGGACCACCTTTGGTGAGCGCAACAAAAACAATCGCCGCACCCAGCACTGCCAACAAAATCCCCAGCACCAAGGGGAAGTAGCCCGGCCCCATGCGCGCGCCAGTGCCGATGGTGTAGTTGCTGGCACCCCAAGCGAACGCCGTGCCCACCACCATGAACATCAGTCCGGAGAAAAAGTCTTTCTGACTTTTTATTTGCATTCTTGTGTCTCCTCAAAACAAAACCAAAGCGCATTTTGCATGCAAACCGCACGGTGCCAATACGCAGCAATACGCAGCAAGGAGCGGTGTTGCGCAGCAAGGAGCGGCGGTGCGCAGCAACCAGCACCCCCGCTAAGCGGCGCCCGCTCAGGTGTCCATCGGCGGCGTTGAGGCCAGCACCTCTTCCATCACCGTGCGGCCCTCGGCCACACGCAAGGCCCCGGCCAAGCGCAGTGGACGCATGCCATCGGCCACCGCCTGGCGGCGCAGTGCGTCGGTGCTGGGCTGCGCAGCCACGCGGTCCTTGAAGCCCTCGGTAACTTCCAGCAGCTCGTACAAACCCATGCGTCCCGCATAACCGGTCATGCGGCAGTCCACACAACCCACGGGGCGGTAGGGCGCAAAACTGCCCTCAATCGCCCACGGCTTAACGCGCTCTGCCAGCGTCTCGCGTGCCAAGCTGGTGTCGGGCACGCGGCACTGCGGGCACAAGGTGCGCACCAAACGCTGGGCCAGCACGCCCAGCAAGGTGGCGTTGATCAGGTAAGCGGGTACGCCCAGCTCCAGCAGGCGGGTCACCGCAGAGGGCGCGTCGTTGGTGTGCAAGGTGGAGAACACCAGGTGCCCGGTGAGTGCCGCCTGCACAGCCATCTCGGCAGTCTCTTGGTCGCGGATTTCGCCCACCATGATGATGTCGGGGTCTTGGCGCATGAGCGCGCGCAAGCCTTGGGCAAAACCAAAGTCGAGCTGGGACTGGACCTGGGTCTGGTTGAACGCGGGCTCGATCATTTCGATCGGGTCTTCCACCGTGCTCACATTGACCTCTTCGGTGGCCACCCGCTTGAGCGTCGCGTAGAGCGTGGTGGTTTTTCCCGAGCCGGTCGGGCCGGTCACCAACACAATGCCGTGCGGCCGGCGCACCAGCGCCTCCCAGCGCAGCGCGTCATGGCGCGAAAAGCCCAGGGCATCCAACTCTTTGACCGCGTTGTCAGGGTCAAAAATCCGCATCACCATCTTCTCGCCAAACGCGGTGGGCAAGGTGGAAATGCGCATCTCGATCTCGTCGCCACGCGGATTGCGTGTTTTGATGCGCCCGTCTTGTGGGCGCCTGCGCTCGATCACGTCCATGCGCCCGAGAAGCTTGATGCGGGCCGTCATGGCGTTGAGCACGCCCATGGGCATTTGGTAGACCGGGTGCAGCACGCCGTCGATGCGAAAGCGGATCACACCCTGCTCGCGCCGGGGCTCTAGGTGGATGTCGCTGGCGCGCTGGTCGAAGGCGTATTGCCAAAGCCAGTCCACCACCTGCACCACGCCGAGGTCGTTGGCATCAAGCTGCTTGTTGCTGCGCCCCAGCTCCACCAGCTGCTCGAAACTTGCGCCGTTGTTTACACCCGATTTGCTGGCGTTGCGCACCGACTTGGCCAGCGCATAGAACTCGGCGGTGTAACGCGAAATCTCCTGTGGGTTGGCCAGCACCCGGCGCACACTGCGGCGCGATTGCCGCTCCACCTCGGCCACCCAATCGGTAACAAAGGGCTGGGCTGTGGCCACCGTGATCTGGGTCGGCGTGACCACCACCGGCAGTATGCGGTGCCGCTCTGCGTAGGCAGCGCCCATGGCATCGAACACCTTGGCCACATCGACCTTGAGCGGATCAATGCGCAAATAGTCCATGCCCACCCGAGCGGCGAGCCACTGGGTCAGGGTGTCAATGTCGATCGGCTTGTGGGACGCACTGCTGCGCATGGCCACACTGGCCAGGCGCACCAGCGGGTGCTGCACACTCTCCGCTTGGGCGCAGCGCGCCACGGTGCGCTGCGCCTCCTCTTGCGAGATAAGCCCGTCGGCCTGCAACCACTGCACCAGCAAACGCCAGTCCACCGGGGCGCCGGTTCGGGCCACGTCGGCAACAGACGCCACGGCGAGGGTACGCACGACGCCGGCCTTCATGGCTGCACCGGCTTGAGCGCGCGGACCCATTTGTCAGCGGGCAAACCCCATTGCGCCTTGATCCATGCAGCGCGCTCGGTCAGCAGCGCCGGGCTCGGACGCGACGGTGTGCGCTGCGCCAGCACCACGGTGTTGCCCTCGCGGGTGGCTGAGAACGCCCACAGCGCCTCCACACCAAACGCGGCGGCCATCTTGTCCACACTGGCCTGAAAGCTGGAGGTGCGGCCAAACAGGTTCACCGCCATGCTGCCCTCCGGCGTGAGCACGGCACGGCAATCGGCATAGAACGCAGCGCTGTCGAGCACCGGAGCGGCGGCGTGTTCGTCGTACAAATCAACCTGCAGCGCGTCCACTGCCGCCTGCCACCGCGGTGCGCGGATTTCCTGCGCTGCATCGGCCAGCAGCACCTGCATGCGCGGTCCGTCGGCGGGCAGCTTGAACCAGCCACGGCAGGCGTGCAGCACCTGCGGGTTGAGTTCGATGGCGGTGGTGTGTCGCATGCGCAGCTCTTTGGCGCAAAACTTGGTCAGCGAACCCGCGCCCAGGCCCAGTTGCACGGCCTGGCGCTGGCCGACGGTGGCGGGGTCGATCCACAACAACCAGGCCATCATCCGTTGGATGTATTCGTGCACCAAAGCGTGTGGGGCGGCGATCTGCATGGACCCCTGAATCCAGGGGCTGCCCAGGTGCAAATGGCGCACGCCACCTTCCTCAGAAAAGTTGACCTCCGGCATGGCCGTGCGCGCGGTTTTTGGCATGCCGGTTTATACCAGCAGCGCGGCCAGCTTCGGCAGTGCTGCCACGGCATTGGCCGTGGTGGCGCGGGCCAGCAACGCCACATCCACACCACGCAGTTGCGCCAGCTCAGTAGCGATGCGCGGCAGTTGGCCCGGCTCGTTGCGCCCAGGCGGCTCGCCCGCAAGGCGCTGGGCGGCGGTGGTGTAGAGCCAGTGCGGCGGGATGTCGGGAGCATCGGTCTCAAGCACCAGCGCCTCCAATGGCAAGGCGGTGGCCAAGTGGCGCAGCTGCAGCGCGCGCGCAAAGGTGAATGCGCCACCAAAGCCCAGCTTGAAACCCAGGTCCACAAAGGCCTGCGCTTGCACCGCGCTGCCGTTGAAGGCATGGGCAATGCCGTGCCAAGCATGCCCAGGCGACGCGGTGGCACGCAGGTACTTCAGCAGCCGGTCCGCCGAGCGCCTTACGTGCAACACCACCGGCAGGCCGCAGGCACGGGCCATGGCCAGTTGGGCGCGGTAGAAGTGCTCTTGCTTGTCCCGCATGGCCGGCTGCGCAAGCGCCGGCACAAAAAAGTCGAGACCGATCTCGCCCACCGCGACCAGGCGTGGGTCGTGCAAATGGCGTTGCAGCGTATCGTGCAACAGCTGCAGGTCGCCGTCGCTGGCTTGTGGCACATACAGCGGGTGAATGCCCAAGCAGTAGCTGTTGCCGGTGGTGTGGGCCAGTTCGCGCACCGAAGCGAAGTTGGCGGCATGCACCGCCGGAATCACACAGTGCCGCACGCCCTGCGCCAGCGCTCGCTGCCAGACCTGGGGCGCATCGGCACCAAACTCTGGCGCGTCCAGGTGGCAGTGGGTGTCAATCAGCGCTGGCATCCCGGCGGGGTGCAGGAGCCGCGGCAAGTTGGCCCTGCACCAGCAGCAACTGGCGGTCGCAGCGCGCCGCCAGGCTGGGGTCGTGGGTGACCACCACGAAGGCAGTGCCTTGCGCGCGAGCCAAGTCCAGCATCAAGGCAAACACGCCGTCGGCGGTGCTGCGGTCCAGGTTGCCGGTGGGCTCGTCGGCCAGCACGCATTGCGGCTGTGTCACCAGTGCCCGGGCAATGGCCACCCGCTGACGCTCACCACCGGACAGCTCGGAGGGGCGGTGGTGCAGGCGGTCGGCCAGCCCGACCTTGGTCAGCAGGCCGGCTGCGGCTTGCGCGGCCTGGGCCGGGTCCGTACGCCGAATGGTCAGTGGCATGGCCACGTTGTCCAAGGCACTGAACTCGGGCAACAAATGGTGGAACTGGTACACAAATCCCAGGTGCTCATTGCGCAACCGGCCCTGTGCTGCGGCGTCCAAGCCAGCGAGGTTGTGGCCACACAAGGTCACGCTGCCGCTGCTGGGCGTATCCAGGCCACCCAACAGGTGCAGCAAGGTACTTTTGCCAGAGCCCGACGCGCCCACGATGGCCAGGGTCTCGCCACGGCGGACCTCCAAATCGATGCCACGCAACACCGTCACATCCAGCCGTCCCTCAGTGAAGCGCTGGGTCAGGCCACGGCAATCAAGGAGGACGGGGGCCGCCGCGGGTGCGGATGCGGGAGCGGGTGCGGACCGTGGGTCATTCATAGCGCAGGGCCTGTGCGGGATTGACGCGGCTGGCGCGCCAGCTCGGGTACAGCGTGGCCAAGAAGGCCAACGCCAAGGCAATGAGGGCAATGGGCACGATGTCCGCCGACTGCGGGTCGCTGGGCATGCGGCTGATCAGGTAGATGTCTTGCGGCAGAAAGCTGGCCCCAAACAAGCGCTCCAGCGCGGGCACGATAACGTCAACGTTGAACGCCACCGAGAGCCCCAGCAGCAAGCCGCCCACCGTGCCTATCACACCCACCATGGCGCCCTGCACGACAAAGATGGCCATGACGCTGGCCGGGCTGGCGCCGAGGGTGCGCAAGATGGCAATGTCGGCGCGCTTGTCGGTCACCGTCATCACCAAGGTGCTGACCAGGTTGAACGCTGCCACCGCCACGATCAGGGTGAGGATGATGAACATCATGCGTTTTTCCACCTGCACCGCGGCAAACCAGGTGCGGTTCTGCCGCGTCCAGTCGCGGATGAACACATCGCCCGAGAGGGTTTGCTGTAGCTCAAAGGCCACGGCGCGGGCTTGGTGCAGGTCGCGCAGCTTCAGGCGCACGCCCGTGGGCCCCTCCAGCCGGAAGACCCGGGCGGCATCCTCCCAATGCACCATCACCAGCGAGGCGTCGTACTCGTAGTGCCCGGAATCGAAGGTGCCCACCACCGTCATTTGTTTGAGGCGCGGCACTACACCCGCAGGCGTGACCTGCCCGCTGGGGGCAATCAGCGTGACCTTGTCGCCCAAGCGTACGCCCAGAGAGCGCGCCAGCTCGATGCCCAGCACCGCGCCAAAGCCGCCCGGCACCAATTGGCGCAGCGCATCGGCCTGTGGGCCTGCGGCCACGTCGGTGACCTCGTGCTCCAGGGCCGGGTCAATGCCACGCACCACCACGCCCTTGATGTCCTCGCCCCGACCCAGCAGCGCCTGCGTGGCAATAAACGGTGCCGCACCAACCACCTGGGGGTGGCTGCGCGCTTGCTCCATAGTGCGCGGCAAATTGGGCAGCGGCAGGCCACCGGCGCCGTACACCTCCACGTGCGAGACCACACCAAGCATGCGGTCGCGTACCTCTTTTTGAAAACCGTTCATCACGCTCAGCACGATGATCAGCGCCGCCACACCCAGCGCAATCCCCAGCATGGACACGCCAGAGATAAAGTTGATAAAGCCATTGCGCCGGGTGGCACGGCCGGCGCGGGTGTAGCGCCAGCCAATGCGCAATTCGTAGGGGAGATGGGGGGTGGTTTTTCGCACCGCCCGATTGTGGCACCGCCCCAAACGCCCCCCCCGGCGTGGCCACCGCGATCGCCGACAATACCGGCCATGCACATGGTGATTCCCTACGCCGCCCCCACCGGGGCGGCGACCGCGAAGGCGCTGGCGGGCCTGCGCCTACCCCAATTGCGTGCCTTGCTCGCGCGGCTCACGCCCACCGAGCGCATTGCGGGCGAAAGCACCGACCTGGTGCCCCTGCACGAACAGTGCATCGCCCGCAGACTGTGGCCCAACTCCCCCCTGCCCGATGGTTTGCTGCCCTGGGCGGCCGCCGACGCCCAGCGCCTGGGGCTCGATGCAACCCGCCCCGGCTGGGCCTGGCTGACCCTGTGCCACATGGTGGTACACGCCGACCATGTCCACATGAACGAGCCCAGCGCGCTGGCCGTGACCGAGGACGAATCGCGCGCGCTGCAAGATGCCATGCGCCGCTACTTTGCCGAGGATGGCATCCGCCTGTATCCCTTGCGGGCCAATACGTGGCTGGCGCAAGGTGCGGCATTTCGCAACCTGCCCACGGCCTCGCTGGACCGGGTACGCGGCAGCCGGGTAGACGACTGGATGCCCCGCCAGCCCCAGGCCAAGCCGCTACGGCGGCTGCAAAACGAGATGCAAATGCTGCTCTACACCCACCCCGTCAATACCGCCCGCACGGCGGCCGGCGCTTTGGCCATCAACGCCTTTTGGATCAGCGGCACGGGCGAGCTGCCCGAAGAAGCACGCAGCCTGGCAAGCCCTGGTCGGGCACATGCATTGCAACCACAGGTGGCGCATACGGAGGCGCAGCCTGTGCAGGTGGCGCAATCCGATGCACCCAAACTGCACGACGCACTGCGCAGCGCTGCGCTGCAAGACGATGCGCAGGCCTGGTGCCGTGCTTGGCAGCAGCTTGACCAGGGTCCAATTGCGGCCCTGCGCGCGCAAGCGCTGGGCCGCAGCCCTGCGCCGCACACCACGCTGACGCTGTGCGGCGAAGCGGCGGCGCAAATCTACACCTTGCAGCCTGCCAACCTTTGGACGCGCTGCCTGCAACGCCTCTCCCCCCCCAACCTTTCCACCGTGTTGCAAAACCTATGAACATCGTGACCCGTGCCAGCGCACCGCGCGCCGCCTGGGCCCTGGAACAAGCCGGAACCCACCCCTTGCTGGCGCGCTTGTATGCCGCCCGCGGCGTCACCCAAGCCGATGAGCTGGATGCCACCCTCTCCAAATTGCTGGCGCCCGCGCACCTGCTTGGCGCGCAGCAGGCTGCCGTGCTGCTGGCCGACGCGCTGGCGGCCCACAAGCACCTGTGCATCGTCGCCGACTACGACTGCGACGGTGCCAGCGCCTGCGCCGTGGCGGTGCGCGGGCTGCGGCTGTTGGGCGCGACCCAGGTCAGCTACCTGGTCCCCGACCGGGTGGTCGACGGCTACGGGCTGACAGCGTCGATTGCACGGCGCGTGCACGAGCGCGGCGCCGATGTGCTGATCACCGTGGACAACGGCATTGCCAGCATCGACGGCGTGGCGCAGGCGAAAGCGCTGGGGCTGCAAGTGGTGGTGACCGACCACCACCTGCCAGGCGCTGCAGCCGAAGATGGACACATTGCGCTGCCCAAGGCCGATGTCATCGTCAACCCCAACCAGCCGGACTGCCCGTTTGAGAGCAAGGCGCTGTGCGGCGTGGGCGTGGTGTTTTACGTGCTGCTGGCCTTGCGCAGCGAGCTGCGCAGCCGCGGGGTGTTCGATGCGGCGAGCCAGCCCAAACTCGACGCACTGCTGCCCCTGGTGGCGCTGGGCACCGTGGCCGACGTGGTCAAGCTCGATGCCAACAACCGCCGGCTGGTGGCCCAGGGGCTCAAGCGGGTGCGTGCCGGGGCCATGCCTGCGGGCATGGCCAGCCTGTTTGCGGTGTGTGCCCGCAACGCACAGGCAGCAACGACCTTCGACTTTGCTTTCGCGCTGGGGCCGCGCATCAATGCAGCGGGACGGCTTTCCGACATGACGGTGGGCATTGAATGCCTGCTGACCGACGACCCCGGCCGCGCCGACGAACTCGCCAGTGCCTTAGACAGCATCAACCGGCAGCGCCGCACCATCGAAGGCGGCATGCGCGACATGGCCATGGAGATCGTGGATTCACTTTTTGAGGAAGGCCAGGAGCCGCCCAGCGCCGTGTGCGTGTTCGACCCCGACTTCCACGAGGGCGTGGTCGGCATCGTGGCATCGCGCATCAAAGACCGGCTGCACCGGCCGGCGTTTGTGTTTGCCGCCAGCAGCGCGCCCGGCAAGGAGCATGAGCTCAAGGGTTCGGGCCGGTCGATTCCGGGCTTCCACTTGCGCGATGCGCTGGACCTCGTGGCCAAGCGCCACCCTGGCGTGTTGTTGCGCTTTGGTGGCCACGCCATGGCGGCGGGCTGCACCTTGGCCGAAGAGCACTTGGAGACCTTCGAGCAGGCGCTCAACGAGGTGGCCCAGGCGTGGCTGGATGCGGCCACCCTGTCGCGCCAGCTGGAAACCGACGGCGCGCTGGAGCCACAGTACCTGCGGCTCGATGTGGCCGACACCTTGCAGCAGGCGGTGTGGGGCCAGGGCTTTGCCGCACCGGTGTTTTGCGACGTGGTCGAAGTGGTGTCCCAGCGGCTGGTGGCCGAGAAGCACCTGCAGCTCAAGCTGCTGCACCAAGGCCAGTCCATCGACGGCATCTGGTTCGGGCACACCGAGCCGCTGCCACGCCACACCCGGCTGGCCTACCGGCTCGACACCGATACCTGGAACGGGGTGCGCAGGCTGCGGCTGCTGGTCGAGGCGGCACAAGCCGCATAGCAAACCGCGTCCGCCTGATCCAGATCAAACCGCCCGTAAGCTCGGCGCAGCTTTGGGCGGGCACACTCCCCAAACTGGGCGCAGCAGCTGCGCGATTTTTTACACACCGAAAAGGAGATAGGCATGTCCCGTGAAGTTGTTGTGGTGAGCGCGGTACGCACCGCCATTGGTACCTTTGGCGGCAGTCTCAAAGACATCGCCCCCACCGATCTAGCCGCCCAGGTGGTGCGCGAATCGCTGGCGCGCGCCAGCGTGGACGGCAAGGAGGTAGGCCACGTGGTGTTTGGGCACGTGGTCAACACCGAGCCCAAAGACATGTACCTCTCGCGCGTGGCCGCCATCCAAGGCGGGTGCGGAGAAGGCACACCGGCATTCAACGTGAACCGGCTGTGCGGCTCGGGCTTGCAGGCCATCGTCAGCGCCAGCCAAAGCATCTTGCTGGGCGATGCCGACATTGCCATCGGCGGCGGCGCCGAAAACATGAGCCGCGGACCTTACGCTTCCCTCAGCGGGCGCTGGGGTGCGCGCATGGGCGACACCAAGATGGTCGACATGGTGGTCGGCGCACTGCACGACCCCTTCCACACCATCCACATGGGCGTCACCGCCGAGAACATCGCCGCCAAGTGGGGCATCAGCCGCGAGGAACAAGACGCCACTGCGGTAGAGAGCCACAACCGCGCCCAGCGCGCCGTGGAAGGCGGTTTTTTCAAATCGCAAATCACACCCGTCATGCTCAAGAGCAAAAAGGGCGATGTGGCGTTTGATACCGACGAGCACTTCCGCCCCAACTGCACCGCTGCCGACATGGCCAAACTCAAGCCGGTGTTCCTCAAAGACAACGGCACCGTGACCGCAGGCAACGCCTCGGGCATCAACGACGCGGCCGCCGCCGTGGTGCTGATGGACGCGGCCAGCGCCAAGGCCCGCGGCCTGGCGCCCATGGCGCGGCTGGTGGCCTATGCGCACGCCGGTGTGGACCCCAAATACATGGGCATCGGCCCGGTGCCCGCCACCCAGCTGGCACTCAAAAAGGCCGGTTTGACCGTGCAAGACTTGGATGTAATCGAGGCCAACGAGGCCTTTGCCGCGCAGGCCTGCGCCGTCACCCGCGACCTGGGACTGGACCCGGCCAAGGTCAACCCCAATGGCTCGGGCATCTCGCTGGGCCACCCCATTGGAGCCACCGGCGCGCTGATCACCGTCAAGGCCTTGCACGAGTTGCAGCGTATCGGCGGACGCTATGCGCTGGTCACGATGTGCATTGGCGGCGGCCAAGGGATTGCGGCGATTTTTGAACGCCAGGCCTGAGCCCCGTAACCGGCTGGCGCCAAGGCGCGTCGCAAAGAACGTAAGGGGCGCGCAAAGTGGCGCGCAAACGGGTGCAAGTGGCGCAGCCTTGACGTAACGCAATACGCGCCTGCGCCAGCGCCCTAAGCTGGGCGATCGGTTTTTTTGCCTTTTCTCGGGGCACGCACATGATCGCTTCCAACCTGGACTTTGCCGTTCCCACCCACGCACAAGATTGGCTGCGCCGCAGCGGCTTGCGCCCCTTGCGCTTGGGCGGCCGCACCCTGCTGCCCATTGTGCAAGGCGGCATGGGCATTGGCGTCTCGGGCAACCGGCTCGCTGGCAGCGTGGCCGCCCTGGGTGGCGTGGGCACCTTGTCGGCGGTGGACCTGCGGCGCCACCACCCCGACCTCATGGAGCAAACCCGCGACCTGCATCCCGGCGACGAGGCCAAGACCGGCATCAACCGGGCCAACCTGGAAGCCATTGGCCGCGAGATCGCAGCAGCACGTGCGCGCAGCCAAGGCAAGGGCCTGCTGGCGATCAACGTGATGCGCGCCATCAGCGACTACGCCGCCAGCGTGACCAAGGCGCTGGAGTGCGGCATCGACGCCGTGGTGGTGGGCGCAGGCTTGCCGCTGGACCTGCCCGACCTGGCGCGCGACCATCCCCAAGCCCTCTTGATTCCCATCTTGTCGGACGCGCGCGGCGTGCAGCTGGTGGTCAAGAAATGGGAGCGAAAAAAGCGCCTGCCCGACGCCATCGTCATCGAACACCCGCGCTTGGCGGGCGGGCATTTGGGCGCGGCACGCATCGCCGATCTGCACGATCCGCGCTTTGAATTTGCCAACGCCTTGCCCCAGGTACGCGCCTTTTTGAAGGACGCGGGCCTGGAGCGCGAGATACCGCTGGTGGCGGCCGGCGGAATCGGCAGCTTTGAGGACATTGCGCGGCTGCAGTCGCTGGGCGCGGACGCCGTGCAGCTGGGCACCGCGTTCGCCGTGACGCAAGAGAGCGACGCCCACGCGGAGTTCAAGCGCGTATTGGCCGAGGCCAGCGCCGAGGACATGGTGGAGTTCACCAGCGTGGCGGGCCTGCCGGCGCGGGCCGTGGGCACGCCTTGGCTGCGCGCCTACCTCAAGCTGGAACCCAAGCTGCAAGCGGTGGCGCATGCCAAGGCGCGCTGTACCAAAAGCTTTGACTGCCTGGCGCAGTGCGGGCTGCGCGACGGTCTACCGGGTTGGGGGCAGTTCTGCATCGACAACCAGTTGGCTGCTGCGCTGCGTGGCGATGTCAAAAAAGGGCTGTTCTTTCGGGGCGCGGGGCGCCTGCCCTTTGGTGCGCAGATTCGAAGCGTCACCGCCTTGGTGCAGCACCTGCTGACACCGAGTGCTACGGCGCCGCTTGAAACCCACCCGAGCGCAGCGTAACCACCAGCGTGTCGCGGTAGCCACCGGCCTGCAAGGGCTGGATGGGCGTGGACTCGTGGATCACGCGGGCGTCGTCGAGCAGCAGCACCGACCAAGGCTGGCTCAAGGTGAAGCGCTGGCCGTTGGGGCCATCGGCTTCAAACACCCGGGTTTCGCCGCCTTTGACACCGCAGCGGTCGACCATGAACACCGCCACCAAGTCCACACCGTCGCGGTGCGCGCCTTCGGGCGTAGGCCGGCCAATACCGTCGGTGGTGTCGATGCGGAACTGGTGCGCCTCGGTGTACCAAGGCTGCGGGCCATTGAGCGCACTGGCCACACGACCCAGCCACGCCAACAGGGTTGGCCATCCGGTGTGGCCAGTTAGGGCGTCGGTGATCGGTTCGAAATGGCGCTGCATGCCGCCGTGCAAGGCGTTATAGGCCACCGGCTGCCAGTGCGGACGGTGCGGCACTTGCTGCACCTGTGTGCCATCCAAGACAAAGCAGCTGTGCCGCCGCCGCCGGTAGCGCCCACCATCGCGCAAGTAGGCGTCCGGGGGCAGGTCATTCCAATAGCCGCGCCAGGCCATCAAATCATTCTGGTCCACGCCGGCCAACGATGCGGCCTGCTCGGCAGCCAGCACCGCAAACCCTTGGCGCGCCAACGTGGCGACAAGGTGGGTGGGATCGGACAAAAACGGGGCAGGAAATGGCGCGGTCATAGCGGTCAAAAGTGGTTGGCCATTATCGGTCCCTGCGCCAGCCCGGTAGCTGGCGCGACACATTGGCCCAGCGCAGTCGGTGGCGTGACACATGCGCCCAGCGCAGTCGCTGGTGTGACACAGCGGCGCAGCGTGCGTTGCCGCGTGGTGCGCTCGCAGGCTACGATGCGCGCCTGTTCAACCCTTGGTTCACAAGCCCATGCAGCTACCCACCACCAACCACCAGATTCGCCTGGCCGCACGCCCGGTCGGTCTCCCCCAAGCCAGCGACTGGAGCCACACCACCGCCCCCGTGGACGCGCCGGTAGAAGGCGGTCTGTTGATCAAAACCCTGGCGCTGTCCATCGACCCCGCCATGCGCGGCTGGATGAACGAGGGCAAGAGCTACATCGCGCCGGTGGGCATCGGCGAGGTGATGCGCGCCGGTGGCGTCGGCCAGGTGGTCGCATCGCGCCACCCCAACTACGCGGTGGGCGACATGGTCAGCGCCGGCCTGGGGGTACAGGAATACCTTGCGCTGGCGCCGTCCGACATCGCGCGCAGTGGGCTGGCAAAAATCGACCTGCGACTGGGCAGCTTAAGCCAGTGGCTCAACGTGTTGGGCATGCCCGGCATGACCGGCTACTTTGGACTGATGGACGTGGGCCAGCCCCGCGCTGGTGAGACTTTGGTGGTGTCCGGTGCAGCCGGCGCCGTGGGGCAAACCGTGGGACAGGTCGCCAAGATCAAAGGCTGCCGGGTGGTGGGCATTGCCGGAGGCCAGGCCAAGTGCGACTGGGTGGTGCACGAGCTCGGCTTTGATGCCTGCATCGACTACAAGGCCAGCCCGAATGCGGTGCGCGAGGGGCTCAAAGCCCACTGCCCCAAGGGCGTAGACATTTACTTTGACAACGTCGGCGGCGAGATTCTGGACACGGTGCTCACCCGCATCAACCGCAAAGCCCGCATCGTGATTTGCGGAGCGATCAGCCAGTACAACAACACCACGCCGGTTCAAGGCCCGGCCAACTACCTGAGCCTGCTGGTGAACCGGGCGCGCATGGAAGGCATCGTGGTGTTCGACTACGCCGACCGCTACGCAACCGGCATTGCCGAGATGGCCGGCTACCTGCGCGAGGGCCGCATGAAGAGCAAGGAAGACATCGTCTTCGGGCTCGACCAGTTCCCAGCGACCTTGCTCAAGCTGTTTCGCGGCGAGAACTTTGGCAAGCTGGTGTTGCAAGTCGCGCAGGCCTAGCCAACCGCCGCACACACTGGACGCACCGGCGGGCCATAAGGCGGTGCCGACTCCTATTGGGCTGCACCTTGGCGATGGGCCAGCACGCTGGCACGCTGGCACGCTGGCACGCTTTCTGCTGAGCAAAAGCATGCCTTGACGCCACCGGCCACGGTGCCGAATTAGTTCATGTTCTTTTTGCATGAAAAGCAAGAGTAAACCCTGATCTAGGCGTCCTGCGAGGGCCGCTACATTCACGGGCTTGCACCAAGCTGAGGCGGCGTTGTCACTAAGTTGGGGCATATTTTTTTAACCGGAGCACCGATACATGAAATTGAACACTTTGAAAACAGTTGCAGCACTGGTCGCGGCGCTGGGCACCTTGGCGGCCACGCCAGCCTTTGCCGGCAAGACCCTCGACGCCGTTAAGGCCCGCGGTCAAGTGGTTTGCGGCGTAAACACTGGCCTGGCCGGGTTCTCTGCAGCAGACTCCAGCGGCAAGTGGACCGGTCTGGATGTGGATGTGTGCCGTGCGGTTGCCGCAGCTGTCCTGGGCGACGCAGAAAAGGTGAAGTACGTGCCGCTCAACGCCCAGCAGCGCTTTACCGCCCTGCAATCCGGTGAAATCGACGTGCTGTCGCGCAACACCACCTTCACCCTCACCCGTGACGCCTCCTTGGGCTTGACCCAAACCGCCGTGACCTACTACGACGGCCAAGGTTTCATGGTGCCTGTGAGCAGGAAGATCAAGAGCGCCAAGCAGCTCAAAGGCCAAACGGTGTGCGTCCAATCCGGCACCACCACCGAGAAGAACCTGACCGACTACTCCAAAGCCAACAACCTGAACATCAAGCCGGTGGTGTTTGAGAAGCTCGAAGCCGCTGAAGGTGCTTACTTCTCCGGCCGTTGCGTGGCCTACACCACCGACGCATCCGGCCTGGCTTCTACCCGCAACAAGGTCGCCAAGAACCCCGCCGACCACGTCATTCTTCCTGACCTGATCTCCAAGGAGCCGCTCGGACCCATGGTGCGCCGCGGTGATGACGAGTGGACCACCATCGTCAAGTGGGTGGTTTACGGCCTGCTTGAGGCCGAAGAGTACGGCGTGACCTCCGCCAATGTGGACGACCTGAAAGCCAACAGCAAAGACCCGGTGGTGGGCCGCTTGTTGGGCTCCACCGAAGACACTGGCAAGTTGCTGGGTCTGGACAAGGAGTGGATGGCACGTGCAGTCAAGGCCACCGGCAACTACGGTGAAATCTTTGAGCGCAATGTGGGTCCCAAGTCGGCACTGCAACTCCCACGTGGCCTGAACAACCTGTGGAACAAAGGCGGTATCCAGTACGCGCCTCCCGTGCGCTAACGCTTAGGCACTGAACCAAAAGGGGCGGGTGCAACCAGGTTGCCCGGCCCCTTTTCTATTGCGCAGCTCAACCCGGTTGATTGTTCTATGTCCACTTCATCCACACCCCCCAAAAAATCATGGTCTTGGCGTAGCCAGGCGTTCCGTGGGTTGATCTACCAACTGGTCACCGTATCGGTGATTGTTGCGGTGGTGCTTTACCTCGCCCACAACACCAGCACCAACATGAAGTCCCGCGGAATCCAAAGCGGCTTTGACTTCATGCTCGGTGGCGCCGGTTTTGACATCGGTGAAAGCCTGTTTGCGTTTGACTCCGCCGAGCCTTATTGGCGCGCCTACCTGGTGGGTTTTGTGAACACCTTGCGGGTGGCGGTGATCGGCATTGTTTTGACAACCGTGTTGGGTACGCTGATCGGCGTGGGCCGGTTCTCCCGCAACGCGCTGGTGCGCGGGCTGTGCTCGGCGTATGTCGAGTTCTTCCGCAACATCCCGGTGCTGCTGCAGCTGCTGATGTGGTACTTGATGTTCACCGAACTGCTGCCCGACTCCAGCAACCCGTGGGTGCTGGGACCGATGTTCCTGAGTAAAGGCGGCCTTAACTTTCCGATCCCCGTGTGGGCAGCCGGCCATGTGTGGGCCGCCTGGGGTCTGCTTGCAGGCGTGGTTTTGGCGGTGCTCTACCGCGGCCATGCACAAAAAGCATTTGAAAAAACCGGACGCCCGCGCAGCATGTTCTGGGCACCTCTGGCCATCGTCGTGGCCGTGGGTGTGTTGGGTTGGTTGCTGGGCGGTGCGCCCACCGCCCTGAACAGCCCCATACAAGGCGAGTTCGCCGTTGAAAACGGCGGCGCGCTCACCCCAGAGTACCTGGCGGTACTGCTGGGTCTGACGGTTTACACCGCCGCCTTCGTGGCCGAAGTGGTGCGCGGCGGCATCCAGTCGGTGGCGCTGGGCCAGTCGGAAGCCGCCAGTGCGCTGGGCCTGAGCCGGGGCCAATCCATGCGTTTGGTGATGCTGCCGCAGGCCTTGCGGGTCATCATCCCGCCCGTTACCAACCAGTACCTCAACCTCACCAAGAACTCCTCGTTGGCTGTGGCCATTGGCTACCCCGACGTGGTATCGATTGCCAATACGGCGATCAACCAGACCGGACGCGCGGTGGAGTGCATTGCCGTGATCATGCTGGTGTACCTGAGCACCTCGCTGTTCACCTCCATCGTCATGAATTGGTACAACCACCGCTCCGCTATCAAAGAGCGTTGAAGCGCACAACCGGATCTACTTCCATGAACGCAAAGACATTCCAACCCATCGAAGCGCGCCCTGCGCCTGTCAAGACACAAGGCCCGGTGGCCTGGGTACGTACCAACCTGTTTGGCGGGCTCTCCACCTCCATCGGCACCTTGGTCATTGGTGCGGCGCTGCTCTACATCCTCCCCCAGTTAATCAACTGGGCTTTCCTCAATGCGGTGTTCGCCAAAGACCCCGACGCCTGCCAGGCTGCGGCCGGTGCCTGCTGGGGCGTGGTGTACGAAAAATTTCGCATCATCATCTTCGGCCGTTACCCCTTTGAGGAGCAATGGCGCTCACTGATCGCCACCACCGCGCTGCTCAGCCTGCTGGTGGTGAGCTGCATGCGCGCCTTCTGGAAGCCTTGGCTGGCGTTGGCTTGGGTGGCCGTGTTGGCGTTTTTCTTCACCTTGATGTACGGCGGCGTGCTCGGCCTGTCACGCGTTGAAACCGACCGCTGGGGCGGCCTGCCCTTGACCATCCTGCTGGCATCGCTTTCCATGTCCATGGCCTTTCCGATTGCCTTGGTGGTGGCGCTGGGGCGCCGCTCCTCCCTGCCGGCCATTCGCAGCATCTGCACCATCTATGTGGAGCTGATTCGGGGCGTGCCGCTGATCTCGGTGCTGTTCATGGCATCGTTCATGTTCCCACTGCTGATGCCACAGGGTTTCAGCATCGACGTGTTGGTGCGCGTGCTGGCAGGCATCACCCTGTTTGCCGCCGCCTACATGGCCGAGGTGATCCGCGGTGGCTTGCAGGCGGTCCCCAAGGGACAGGTCGAGGCCGCAGCGACTTTGGGCCTGTCGTACTGGCAAACCCAGCGCAAGATCGTGCTGCCACAGGCCTTGGCGATGGTGGTGCCCGGCATCATGAACAACTTCATCTCGACCTTCAAGGACACTTCACTGGTCACCATCGTGAGCCTGTACGAGCTCACCGGCGCCATGAGTTTGGCCCTGAACTCGGACGCCAACTGGCGCCCGTTCAAGATCGAGGGCTACCTGTTCATCGCCCTGATCTATTTCATTTTTTGTTTCTCGATGTCGCGCTACAGCCTGTGGATCGAAAAGCAAGTCAACAAAAGCAAGCTGCGCTAAGCGCCGCCCCGTTCCCCTTTTACACGGACCCCTCCCATGTCTGAACACATCATTACCTTTGACAAAGTCAACAAGTGGTACGGCAACAATTTCCATGTGCTGCGTGACATCGATTTCCAAGTAAAAACCGGCGAGCGCATCGTGGTCTGCGGCCCGTCGGGCTCTGGCAAGTCCACGCTGATTCGCTGCATCAACCGGCTCGAAGAACACCAGCAAGGCCACCTGTTCGTGGACGGCGTGGAACTCACCGACGATGTCAAAGCCATTGACGATGTGCGTAAAAAAGTGGGCATGGTGTTCCAGCAGTTCAACCTGTTCCCGCACCTTACCGTGCTGGAGAACCTGACGCTGTCGCCCATGTGGGTAGGCAAAATGCCCAAAAAAGACGCCGAAGAAAAAGCCATGGAGCAGCTCAAGCGGGTGCGCATCGCAGAACAGGCTGCCAAGTACCCCTTGCAGCTTTCCGGCGGTCAGCAACAGCGGGTGGCAATTGCCCGGGCGCTGTGCCTCAAGCCCAAGATCATGCTGTTTGACGAGCCCACCTCGGCGCTCGATCCCGAGATGATCAAGGAAGTGCTTGACGTCATGATCGAGATGGCCAGCCAAGGAATCACCATGCTGTGCGTAACCCACGAAATGGGCTTTGCCAAAGCCGTGGCCGACCGGGTGATCTTTATGGACCAGGGGCAAATCGTCGAGCAAAACAATCCGCACGACTTCTTCAACAACCCCCAAAACGAACGCAGCCGGGACTTTCTATCGAAAATTCTCGGCCACTGAGCGCTGCGCGTCAGGGGCTTGCGCTGGCCGCAGGCCCGAGCCGCTCGGCGGCCCAGCGCAGCAAGTCGGTCCACATCTGCGCCATCTCCGCCTCCGTGGGCGTGCGCAAGGCGCTGGGCAGCTCCACCGTAACCACCGGCACGCGCCGGTGGATGCCAGCGTAATTTCCCAAAGAACCCGGGTAAATGCCCACCTGGTCTAGGTACAGGCGGCCCAGTTTGCTGGGCGGCACCGAGGGTCCGTCAAAGTCCAGCACGCCATAGGGCGCATGCACGCTGACAACCAGGTGCGGCTGGAAAGCGTCCAGTTGTCCGTTGAGGAACAGCGACTCCGGCTCGGACAGCGGCTGGCGTCCGGGCCAACGTCTCGGATCACGCCGGGTGCGCTTCTCCCAATAGGTGACTGCATCGCGGTGCCAGTTGGGCGTGGGGAAATTGCGATTCAAATCGACGCCGTTGGCGTTGACCCGCTTGGGAGGCCGGGCCAGCAAGCCGTCCGGGTTGAGGCTGGGAATAAAGCGCCAGTGCACGGGCTGCGGCATGTCGGCGGGTGGGTTCGTGGCCAGTCGAATCCAGTGAAAAACCACCGCACTGGAGGACATTTCGTCGCCATGGATGCCGCCCACCACCAACACCCGCAGCGTGGCCTGCGCGGCGGCCACATCGCGCGCCCACAGGGTGCGCTGCTTGACCGAGCGTGCCTGGGTGTCGTGCAGTTGCGCTGATTCACACAGCGCCTGGGACACATTGGGCAAACGCCCAACAAAATCGGCACACGGTAAGGCCGCGGCAGGCGCGCTGTACAAGCCAGCCAAAGCCGACATGAGCAACGCAGCAGCAACAATACAACGCATCGCGAAATTGTAGGTTGGGCGCGTAGCCCGTCAGCGCGGACCACGGCCCAGCCGAGCGTGAATCCACGCGGGCCAAATGCGGTTAAATTCCACGGATGCAACCCACCACCCTCCCCCGCCAAGCGGCCACGCCGCCATTTACCAAACTGGAGTTTCGAGCTGCCTTGAGCATGTTCGCCACTGGGGTCACCATCGTGACTGCGCGCACCGAGGAGGGGGCGCTGGTCGGGCTGACAGCCAACTCGTTTAACTCGGTCTCTATGACGCCGCCCTTGGTGCTGTGGAGCCTGAGCCAGTCGGCCAGCAGCCTGCATGCGTTTCGCACCGGATCGCATTACGCAATCAACATCCTCAGCGCCGACCAGCAGGACCTGGCGCGCAAGTTCGCGTCGCCGGGTGTGGACCGGTTCTCTGGTGTCGCCTGGACTACCGGCAGCAGCGGCGCACCGCTGATCGTGGGCGCTGCCGCCACGTTTGAGTGCTTCAACCGCAGCCGCTACGAAGAGGGCGACCATGTGATTTTCGTGGGTGAAGTAGAGCGCTGCACCCACGAGCCCAAGGCCTCGCCCCTGCTGTTCCATGGCGGCAAGTTTTACGTAGAGCACCCGCTGTAAGACAGTTTCCAGAGCGGGCAGCAGGCGTAAACGCCTGCGCACAGCACCAGCGCTGCGTAACCGGGCTTTACGCGCCCAGACGGGTGTCGCTGTGGCTCAATGCGGAACGGTAGGCGCCGCAGCCGATCAGCAAGTCCTCACCCAATGGCATCACATACGAGGACTTGCCGCGCACATCGCCGGTGACCGGGTTGATGATGTTGTACTCCACCCAGCCACCGCCCTGCTCGCAACGCCGCCAGGCGTCGTCTAGCAGCTGCTGGGCATCCACACCGGGCGTGGCAAACAAGCTGGTTCCCACACGGTTGATATCGGCGCCGATAACCCGGTACACGCCCTCGCGGTCGAGCACAAACACATAGAGGTCGCGGTCCACAAAACCACCCTCCTTGTCATGGAACACCTTGAAAGCCTCGTCAAACCCAAGCGACTGCACCAATTCCAGCGCGCGGTTGACAATGTCCAGCGCCTCGTCGGCAGTGCCTTGGCGCAGCTTGATGTAGGTCACCGCGCTTTCCAGCTGTTGGGAGCGCTGCATCAACCGGCTCGATCGGTGCGAGGTGCGGTCCACCAAGCCAGAGTTCTCGATGGTCACCCGGTCCAGATCACCCACCGCCTGCACCACCTCCGACAAGGCAATGCTTTGCTTGGCACTGCCATCGGCCATGGTCTCTACGTTTTGGGCGATTTCCGAAATGCCTGCAACCAGGCTGGTCATCAAACCGCTGATGGCCTCGATTTCGGTGACGGTGTCCGTGACCCGCGATGCGGACTCCGCAATCAAGGTACGCACCTCGGCGGCTGCGCTCTGGCTGCGCCGCGCCAGGCTGCGCACTTCGGCAGCAACCACCGCAAAACCCTTGCCCTGCTCGCCCGCTCGCGCCGCCTCCACGGCGGCGTTGAGCGCCAACAAATTCGTCTGGAAAGCGATCCCGTCGATGGTGCTGATGATGTCGCGCATGCGCTGCGCAGTGGTTTGCAGTGCCGCCATGCCACCCACGGTTTTTGCCATCTTGCTGCCCGCATTACCGGCCTCTTCGTGCAGGCTTTTTGTCATCATGCTGACCTCTTGCGCCGCCTCGGAATTGCGCGCCACGGTGTCGCTGACACGGGCCACGTTGCTGGCCGCCTCCTCCAGGCTGACGGCCTGCGACTGGGTGCGCTGGGACAGCGAGTGGCCATCCTGCACCAGCTGGGCGCCCACGTGGGTCACCATCGCCGATGCGCTGCGCACATCGGCCACCAGCGACGACAACACGCCCAACATCCCTTCAAACTCTTGGCTGATCAAGGCCATCTCGTCCTGCCCCGGCACGCTGACATGGGTGGCCAAGTTGCCACGGGTGCCTTCAGCGATAGCGAAATGCAGTGCTTCGATGCTTTTGAGCGTGGCAACCGAAAAACACACGCTCAAGTACAGCACCAACACCAGACCTGCCAGGGCCAGTGCAAACAGCAGCGCGATCTGCCGAGCCAGCACCGTTTGCTGCTGCTGCAACGCGCCAATGAGTTGCTGCGAGGTGGAAGAACGGAAGCTTCGAATGTCTTGCAAAGCCGCCTCGCTCAGGCGCACGAACTCGGCTTGTGCCTGCGCCGAGGCAGGTTTGCCGACCTGCGCACGCATCCAAGCGGACAAGGCGCGGCTGGCCTGCACCGACTCGCGGGCGTGCGCGGGCAATGCACCCAGATCGGCGCCCAGCAAGGCACTGAGGTTCTGGTCCACCGCGTCGGCGTAATCGTCCATGTTGTCCGCCCATGCCAGCAGCCATGCACCCGCCGCCGCGCTGCCCGAGGCGTCGCCGTACCACCGCGTGCCCAGCGCCTGGGTTTTGCTCACCGCCTCCGTCCACAGGACTGCATGGTCAGCGAGCACATCTTGCAGCAGCGCCACCTCCGGGAACCCACTGAACACCAGGGACGAATGCTGCGCCGCCAGCATCACCAATGCGCGCAGGCGCTGCACGGCAGCGTTGTGGATTTGGAAGTCCGCTTGTGCATCGACCTGCGGCGGCTGCTGTGCCAGGGTTTGCAAGGCACGCGCAGCCGCCGGCCACCCGGCCCCCAGCTGCAGCTCGGGCGTGGCCTGCACGAATGCGTCGAGCGCCTGGGTTGCAGAGCGCAGGCGCAGCACGGTCTCGTTGCGCCGCTCCCGCACGCCCGGCAGGTCCGCAAATTGGCTTTCAGTGCGGTGCTGCTGAACCTCGGTCACTGCCACGCTCAGCAAGTCCACAGCACGGGCGCCTTGCACCTTGGCGGCTGCCACACGGTGGTCGCTGACCAAGGAGAGCAGCAGGACGCCGCCCACCAGTAGCAGCGGGATCACCAGCAAAAAAACCATCACCGACAGCTTGACCGGCATCTTCAGGCGCTGCATCAGCGCCACGCCAGGGGCCAGCACCACATGCAGGGCTTTGGATTGCGATAGAGCGCGCATGGCAGGCATCCGTGTCAGGCAAAGCGCGCCAGTTCCGACTGGAGCAGGTCCACGCTGATGGGTTTGGGCAGGTAGCCGTCGGCACCGGCCTTCTTGAAGCGCGCCACGTCGCCGGGTTCGTCGTGGGAGGTGGCAATGATGATGGGCACATGGCCGCCCTGGATCTGCTCGTTCTCACGGATGGCGCGCAATGCCGCCATGCCGTCCATGACGGGCATCATCACGTCCATCAGCACCACATCAAACTTGAGTTTGGCCAGTGCGCGCAAGGCCTTTTCGCCATCACCCACAACCACGCCGGTGTGCCCGAGCTTGGTGAGAAGACCGACCACCAAACGCTGGTTGATGATGTTGTCCTCCACCACCAGCACCTTCATGGCGCGTTGTGTAGCAAGGCGGGGCCGGGCGGTCTCGGTCATGGCAGAGCGTCTCCCAATGCAGTTTTATGTAGCAGTTACCAGCGCAAGCAACTTTTCGCACTCTACCGCAGCCTGCGCCAACTCCAAGTCGGCCATGGCAGCGTCCAGCGGCGCCATCCAGGCGGTCAGCTGCGCGCCAGCGTGCTGGCGCAGTTCGGCATGCAGCTCTAGCGCGACCATGTCTTCGTCCTGCAAAGCCGAGAGCAGGGTGCGCAACGCGGGCAGCGCCGCAGCAGGGCCCGGCTCGTGGGCGCTGGTAGCGGGCTGCGCAGCGCCCAGTTCGGCGGCCACCAACTCCAGCGCAGGCAGGACCTCGGCCAGACTGTGGGCGATGTCTTGCAACAAACCATCGGTGCGCTGGGGACTGCCTGGGCCAGCAACGGCCTTTTCTGCGTTCGCAGCCAGCGCGGCCAGCGCCCCGGCACCCAGAGTCGCAGCCAGCCCTTTGAGGGAGTGCAGCGTGCGGGTGGCTGCAGCAACGTCACCTTGTGCCAGCAGGTTGCCAACCCGGTCGCACACCGTGGCGGCATCGGCCACAAACGCGGCAATGGACTGCAGCAGCACAGCGCGGTTACCGCCCATGCGTGCCAGCGCGCGGTCAATGTCCAGCCCGGCTGGCCAGGCGCGCGATGGCCCTTGGGTGCTTGCCTCTGGCGCAGCGCCCTGCACCCCGTCCGCACTGGACACAGGGGTCCAATGCGCCACCCGCACCAGGGTATTGACCAAGTCGTGCAGATCGAAGGGCTTGCCCACATGGTCGTTCATGCCGGCTTCCAAGCAGGCCAGGCGGTCGCTGGCCATGGCATTGGCAGTCATGGCAACCACGGGCAAGGACTGGAAGCGCGGGTCCTGGCGCAGCAAACGCGCGGCAGTCAGGCCGTCCATTTCGGGCATTTGCAAATCCATGAGCACCGCATCGAACGGGGGCTGCGCCAGGGCGATCGCCTGCAGCCCCAAGGCGCCGTTGTCTGCCACCGCCACCTCGGCACCCTGGGTGCGTAACAGCTCGCTGGCGACTTGCTGGTTGATAGGGTTGTCTTCCACCAACAAGATGCGCATGCCGCCCAGCGCGAGGCGACTTGCGGGCGCAGAGCCGCTCCACGGGGCGGAATCGGAAGGTTGCGAAGCCAGGCCCGACGGCTGCGCCTTGGCCTGCTGCGCCAACGCCAACGATTGCGCCAGCATGCGCGGCGTCAGGGGCCTGACCAGCACGCCATCCAAGGGCAAGGCGGCAGCGCCTTGTTGGTTCTGCCGGTCGATTTGCACACCCACTGCTATGAACTTGGGTTGCGCGCCTTGCGCAAACAGCTGGCGCATAGCACGCACCGAGGCGTCGACGCTTGCGCCGGGCATGCGTGCGTCGAGCAGCACCGCATGCCACGGCCCCAGGCCGTCGTCCAAGCCCTGGCGCAGCACATCAAGGGCCTGTGGCACCGACTGCGCTTGGGCCACGGTCCAACCCAGCGACTGCGCCATCGACACACTGCTGGCCAAGGCCACGGGGTTGTCGTCCACCACCAGCACCCGCCACGCAGTGGGCGCAGGCACCGCCGCATCGACCAGCAGCGGCGGCGTTGGTGGCAGCGCAAGCGCCAACTCGAAACTAAAGGTACTGCCCTGGCCCACCGCGCTGTCCAGCACGATCTCGCCGCCCATCATCC